>CAZAQI010000073.1:0-9801 GCA_964487465.1 uncultured Candidatus Bathyarchaeia archaeon | reverse complement strand
CTATCCAGCTTCTTTGGTAACACAGGTCAGAGATGCCTAGCTGGAGCAAATCTAATGTTTGTGGGAGAAGACGAGCGGTGGGCTAATGATACATTGGAGAGAATCAAGAAGGCCGCTTCCAGAATAAAAATGGGGTACGGTTTAGAAGAAGGCATCCAGATGGGACCATTACAGGCTAAACACAGGAAAGAAAGAGTAATGGGTTACATAGAAAAAGGCTTAGAGGAGGGGGCAGACCTCATACTTGATGGGAGAGAATATGACTCATCAGGCTACCCGGAAGATTGTTTCCTCGGACCATCCATATTCAAACAAGTAGATCCAGATATGAGCATCGGGAAGGAGGAGATATTCGGACCCGTGATGAGTGTTATGAGGATGGAAACCCTTGATGAAGCCATAGAGATCATAAACAAATCTAATTATGGTAACGCTGCCAGTATTTTCACGGACAGTGGTAAGAGTGGACGAAGATTCCAGTACGAGGTAGAGTGTGGTAACATTGGAGTGAACATTGGCACTGCTGCGCCGATGGCGTTCTTTCCCTTCAGTGGTATGAAGGATAGCTTTTTTGGGGATCTCCACGGACAGGGCAGGGATGCGATTGAGTTCTTCACCGAGAATAAGGTAGTTATCCAACGGTGGCCATAGGTGAAGACCACCAGCCAAATCCTCAGAAAACATAAAGAGATTGAGGAACAACAATCCAACCTATACTCTTTACTAGCGGAGAAACACTCTGAGCATAATGAGATCTTCAATAATCTGGCTGAAGAATGTATGAAACACATGGAGAGGGCTCAGAGAGCTTATAGGGAAGGCGTAACAGACGCCTTTGAAGTAGGTTTTCAAATGAATCCGTTGCAACCTGAATATTACGTGCTTCATGAACCGGAAGGTAGTCTAAAGAATTCCGTTAGGACGATGATAGATAACGAGGAAACCATCATAAAGTTCTGCCATGACATAGCTTCTAACAGTGACAATCTCTTACCCGGGGTTCCTGAAACCTTTGAAAGACTTGCTAAAAGAAAAACCAGAAATATAAAAAGGCTCAGAGAAATAAATAGAGACTAGTTGGTCTCCTTATCAGCTATCTTTAATGCTTCATCAAAGACATCTATGGCTTTGTCTATCTCCTCTCTAGTGACTATCAACGGAGGAGCCACCAAGAAGGTATTGATAACATTCACGAGATAGACGCCTTTCTTCATCATCTCTGAGCTTATCTTCTTTAAGATTGTTGGCTGGAACTTGTCTTTTCTCTCCGCGAAGGGCTCCTTGGTCTCGCGATCCTTAACCAACTCCACGCCCCAGAACAAGCCTTTTCCACGGACATCTCCCACGGATTTATGGTTCTCTTTAAGCGCCTTCAATCGTTTACCCAAGACCTTACCCATCTTTGCAGCGTTTTCGACAAGGTTCTTTTCCTTATACTCGTTTATGGCGGCTATTGCTGAGGCGCATGCCATGGGGTGCATCGCATACGTCTGGCCGTGACTGAATAGGTTTTCCGGTTGATCGAAGTAATCAGCTATCTTTTTACTGGTTATGGTTGCACCTACGGGTAAATACGCTCCCGAGATACCTTTCGCCATACTCATAATATCTGGAACCACATCCCAATGCTCCATAGAGAATAATTTACCTGTTCTCCCAAAACCAGCCATAACCTCATCAGCGATTAAGAGTACATCATTCTCGTCACAAATCTCGCGAAGCCTTGGAATATATTCATCAGGAGGTACCAATATGCCGTTACTCCCAACTATGGGCTCAATGACTACCCCTGCTACGGTACTTGGACGCTCCATCTTTATGATCTCATCAACATACTCAGCGCACTGAACACCACATCCAGGGTACTCTAACCCAAAAGGACACCTGTAACAATAACAATCCGGGGCGCGGACAACCCCTGCAACTCCCACAGCGTTATGTGTACGGGGATCACCGGTTAACGCCACAGCACCACTACTTGATCCATGATACGACCTGAATCTGCTGATGAATTTACCCCTCTTTGTGTAGAGTCTAGCGATCTGTAGAGCTGCCTCGTTTGCCTCCGCCCCACCAATCGTTAGATAGCTCTTAGATAAAGACTCAGGCGTGATCTCCGCCAATAACTTACCTAACTCCGCCGCAACTTTCGTCCCAAATCCAGGTGCTGCGTAGCATATCTTCTTCGTTTGTTCAATTATGGCGTCTTTAATAGCTTGGTTGCTGTGGCCCAAGTTGCTGCACATTAGCTGGGATGAGAGATCAAAGTATCGTTTTCCGTCAACGTCAGTAAAGTAGCATCCACTCCCACCGTCAACGATAATAGGATTCCACGTATTCTCATATCTCCATGTACCATAAACATACTTCTTCTCCATCTCACGGATTTCTGAGTGATTAGACATAGTTTGCCTTTAATCCATGGGAATATAATATTTAGGATTGGAACTTATAGAGAAGATGAGGGATAGTAGAGTGAAGGCGGATAGTGTATTTTTTAACGGTAAAATTGTGACCATGGATGAAGAGGATACCATTTCTAGGGCGCTTGCAGTCAAGTTTGGTAGGTTTATCAAGGTAGGAAAAGAGGAGGAGGTTAAGAGTCTAATCGGGGATGATACTGAGATAGTGGATCTAAAGGGTAAAACCGTGATTCCTGGCTTGATTGATAGTCACTGCCATATGTTAGCAGTTGGCGCACAGAGAAGACTCAATGTGGATCTTAGTGAGGAAGCGGGGGTACACTCCATCAATGATCTAGTGAATAAGCTGAGGAAAAGAGCAGAGAACACACCCAAGGGTGAATGGGTACTAGGATATCAGGAAGATGATAGCAAGCTTGAGGAGAAAAGACACCCAACCCGTTGGGAACTGGATGAAGCAAGTACAGAACATCCAATAATAATTTCGACTGTAGGCGGCCATTTTAGTATGGCTAATAGCAAAGCCTTCGAACTAGCTGGGGTGACCAAAGAGAGCAAGGACCCTGTTGGCGGAAAATTTGACCGTGACCAAGAGGGAGAATTAACAGGTGGACTACACGAGAAAGCAATAGATATGATACTTCCAGAAGAGGTTACGATACCATCACGGAAACAATCATTACAAGGAGGCCGGGAGATCCTAGAAGAATGCGCATCTGTTGGACTCACATGTGTATACGATACTGTTGAAAAGCCACAGATCCGTGCCGCGCTGGACCTGAAGAACGCTGGAAAACTACCCATCAGAGTAAGAATGGATGTGGGAATCGATCTATTCCCGGAGTTAGAGAAGTTGGGGATTTACCGTGGCTTAGGAGATGACTGGATTAGAGTCTGTGGGTTAAAGTTCTTCTTCGATGGAGCAATATCAGCTAGAACAGCTGCAGTTACAGAGGAGTATCTCAACAAGCCAGGTTTCTATGGCGTGATGGCCACTACGAGAGAAATCGCTACCAAGACAATAATGGATGCATACAAACAGGGGTACAGGATATCTGCTCACGCCAACGGGGATAGAGCCATAGCCATGTATCTGGATATAATGGAGGAAGCCCAGAGAAAGTATCCACGTGAGGATCCACGTAACAGAGACATCCACTGTACGGTTATTACACCAGAGTTAGTTGAACGCATCAAAGATTTGGATATTTTACCCACCATATTCGGTCCATACGTATACTACCACGGTGATAAACTAATACCGGCTTTCGGGGAGAAACGATTGGAGAGAATGTTTGCAGCCAGATCCTTCCTAGATGCTGATGTGAAGATCGCAGCTCACAGTGATCACCCTTGTGCACCGTATCCACCTTTAATGGCTATACATGGTTTGGTTAATAGGAGGACAAAAACAGGTAAACCAATAGGCCAGAGCCAGAAAATATCCGTGAAAGAGGCTTTAAAGTTATACACAACCCACTCAGCGTACCAGCAACTCGATGAGGATAAGCTTGGGAGTATAGAAGAGGGGAAACTAGCTGATATGGTGGTGCTAGGGGAAGATATTCTGACTGTGGACCCGGAGAAGATCAAAGACATACCCATCGAGAGGACGATAATAGAAGGAAAGACAGTCTACCAGAGCTAACCCAAATCAATGGAGGCTAAAACAGTGTTCACCACCTGTTTCCTCCTCTGCTGGTTAAAGCGACGATTATTCTCTATCTGCCACGGGAAACCTATCCGCGGAGGCTTAGTGTCCTTATAGTTAGTTAGTAATCCAATTATCTGGGTTATCTGACTGGTGGGCGTATCTGACTCATAGAGTAAAAGAGTAAGATGTGTGATTAACTCATCTCTCCGACCGTAATCTACGAATCCCTCCAAAAGTTTGGAGAGATATACCAGCTTGGGATCGCTGTTGGTCTCAACTTCCTGAATATGCTTACTCCAAGTACCGGTTATATCCTGCCGGACCAAACTCTTTTCAGCGTAATCCCTGAGGTTCCTGTATCCTAAGTAGAAAACAGCACAGATGAGAACCCATTCCCCCACCATGAGGAACTGTGGGTTAATACCGCTTAACTCAAATAAGAAATGTCGGACGAAGAAAAGATAGTACATTACAGCAAAGTTGAATAACGCAACACGGGGCAGTTCCTCCCCAACAGTGGAGCTAAGATAACGCAGATAACTATTCGGGTTATTGGCCCCCAAGCCTGTAAGAGCCATAACAGATGTTAACGCCGTGGCGAGGATAATAATATTGTTTACGGGTTCAGCTAATCCAACTCTGAGAAGTAGTGAAAAGACACCCATATTTGGGGTATTCTGTATTGTTGTCTCTAATGCAGGGTAGAGGTTAATCCAAGTCTGACTACCCAGATAACCGACTATGAGTATATATATACTCGTTAGCACTGGTTCAAATAGATAATTGATCTCACTTACTGTGATGGAGACCATCTTATGTACAGTCGATAATATGGAGGCATAGAATAGGAATGAAACTATGGGTTTAACCCAAACAGGTACAAAAGACCAATCGGACAGGAAAAACAGGGCACCCGTAATACTCAAAGTACTGAGACCCTCGGATAACGGCTCAATGATATCTCCAACAAGGAAATGATCAACGAGCAGTGAGAGATAACGCAGTAAGAGCAGCGTTAATAAAGGTAAACCTAGAAAACTCAGGTCTAATTGGACCTCGAACCCCAGTATATTCAGGGGGATAATGGTTTTCTGAAGAATAAGGAACCATACAGTGAGAATGATGGATAAAAGATACGCTAGCGTGGGAGTAGCTATCGCCTTAACTGATTTCTCCATCCAATGCCTCCTTATAAGATTTCATTGACTTATAGAACATAGTATAATGCCCCCTGTTTATCACATGTAGACTGTAGTTTGCTTCCTCAAACAAGAATACAAGTTCCTTGAGGTAGTCATGGGCTTCAACGGGAGTTTTTTCCTTTAGATAATTATATAGTTCCCGTGCCGTATAGTTATCGTTTATTCGCTCAAACTGTTCTTTTGCTTCCTTGAAGCGGTTATTGAAGAGTTTAATAATCTCCTCTCGGTATTCAACGATCTTGATTTTAAGACTGGTTTGGAGGCGCTCTGATTCATTTGTGATAGTTAACTCATTTACCCCTTTATCAAGACGCGTGGTGAAAGACACTACCCCATCTTCATCGGTATTACCTGAGTATAACTCCGTGTCTCCCACTGAAAACTTCAAATTCTCCCCAGACATGGGTGCACCCTCGGTGGAAACCATTTTCCCTTCAAAGAGAAGTGGCTCTGTGTTCCATACGGGAGGTAAGCCATTTTCTATCTCTGGCAGAGTCAGGGAAAGCCTTGAAGAACTATTGGATTCTACCACCTCAGGCAACACCTCATCCAAGGTCTCCAGCCTCTGGTCTCTAAGATAATATAACCCAACTATACCACCAGTAAGAAGCACTAAGGCTAGCAAAGGTGTTAATGGGAAAGAGTTAGGCGTTAGAATATTGATCACCTGACTGGTGGAGGAAGATAGATAGTCACCGTATCCAGCGTAGTATGCTCGAAGGGTTAAAGGACCCTTAATCTCTGGTAGTATTATACTAGTCTCTACTTCTCCAAGTAAGTCAGTCTGAACAGATTTTGAGTAGGTTTGATTACCTCTAATATATGTTAGGTTGATCATTTGACTGGTTATTGGTTGACCATTATCATCCGCGAGTTTTACATTAACATCTGATCTCTTGCCTCCCTGAGCTGATCCAGGTGACAGAAGTTCAAGAAAGGTCTGGGATTTAACATGTGCGAAAGAATTCTCTGTAATATCGAGACTCGGGATCGTGATACGTAGGGGGGTTAGACCCAAGGGGGTATCATAGGGGATGTTTTGGGTTATGAAGAATTCTCCATCTTCACTAGTTACAGTACTTGTCTCCTTACCCAGAAAACTAAGGGTGACCGGCTCATTGATACCTGGAACATCATTTAGGTGTACCTTACCGTGAATAATTGATCCCCTTCCTCGGGTTACCTCGGTCTCCGGAGGGAGGGTGATCTGATATGATTTTGAAACTATCTCCACTGTAGTTGACACGCCGTAAGTGTATTCAGTTCCGTCCCAGCTGAAGGTGACTTCGATCACTCCCTCTGGGGATGAAGTGGTGAACGTGACTCTTCCACTAGCATCGGTTATTCGATTGAATGTCGTTGATCCTACGTCTATTTGGCACGGAGTATGGGGAATTGATTTATTCGTGTTTGATTTCACCAGAGTTGCAGCCACCTCATAGGGTTTACCGGATACCACTAATCGGGGGGCTTCCACTAGGAAACTTGTCTCGGTATATGCCACCAAGGGGGGATCACTCCAAGAATCCATGTAGGTGTCATCACCCAGAGTATGCACATCGACCATATATTCACCTCCTGGGAGGCTAACAGGGAATGTGCATGAGATGTTATAAAAACCAGCTGAGACAACTCCTCGACCGGCTAAAACCCCTGACTCTTCTTTATCTTGTTTAAGATATACCAGAACATCAAGAGCGTCAACAGGATCCCCTGAGTTATCAACAACATTACCTGCTACAGTAAACTCTCCACCGACAGATACCACTTCATCCTGATAGGTAATATTGGTAAAAGAGGGAATCAATCCACTGCTCTCATTAACCTGAGGACCCGAAATCGGGGTCGCATCAAAAACTATCCAATCCAAGTCATCAAATAACACCTCAGTGTAGGCATGAGCTTGAAGAGCCCCAACGTCCTGTACCTCGGTTTCCGGGTTCACAAGCCACCCTGTTACGAGTCTCGCAGGGATACCTATACTCCTAGCTAACAAGGTTAACGCAGATGCATAATCAGTGCATACTCCTTTTTTCTCATATTCAATGAACCAGATGACCGGGTCTGTACCAGGGGGAGGATCTGAGGCCGACTGATTATAGGCATAATTCGCCGTAAGGTATTCGGTTAGTGACTGCATCTTAGCGTATGGGGTTGAGTCATATATTGTGATCTGCTCAGCCATGGGTTTGATTCTTGATTTCAGATCATCAGGTATCTGTAAATATGGATCAACTACGTATATATCTGCGCGGGATAGAGCAGCATCTGAAAAAGTGTACTGATTGCTAATTACTCTGTAAGGAGTAACTACAGTCTTATTTGTTTTGAAGATTTTCTGATCTGGGTAATAAGTTAAAGGATCATATGCTTCTATTTGCACCGGATTTTGGGGACTAGGTATACTAGTGTTGAATCTATTACTGGGTTCTATTACATAGCTGTACTCCTCAATAGAGGTATATCCGGTGACTTGGTTTTGGATGACCTGTCCATCATAATTAATGCCCATACCTGAGGTCGAGTACCAAGAACCATTATAATATTCTCCCACACCGTCACGTAGATATTCGGAGCCAGTCATACCATATATTCTGAAAACCCTTTCACGTGAGATCTGTGATTCATCTGGATAATCAAAATCCAGATCATCCAAGAGATTCTCTCCGTCTGTTAGGTTAAGATCCGGGATCTCTTTAATCATATCACTAATATCCCCTGAAGGGGTTGCATCGAAAATAATCCACCCAAGATCTTCGAAAGGTATCTCGGTAAAAGCATGGCTCTGAATGGGGTAAACGTTCTGAAAGGGAGCATAAGGGTCAATATAGTATCCACCTACAAGGCGAGCGGAAAACCCAAGGCTACGAGCTAACATAACGAGAGCCGTATTAAAATGACTGCACACACCTTCACCAGATTCGAACAGGAAATATTCAAGGGGATCAACCCCTGATGGGGGGTCAGCAGTCGACAGATTATACTCGTAATAGGATTCTAGATAATCTTCCAGCGCAAGTATTGCCTCATAATCTGTGGTAGTATTCCTTGTAATCTCCTCAGCAAGGTTATTTATATCCTCATATAGGTAATCAGGTACCTCAAGATATTGTGGCATTTCCTCAACCTTTGAGGCGTTCATCAGGGAATCACTGTACTCATAGAGAATGTATTCTATCTCGTATGAATCAAGAGTACTCTGAGTCTGGAATATTTGTGCATCTTCAAAGAATTGAGTTGGATCACTCAAGTTAAGATGCACGGGATTTTGAGGGATAGGGATGTAACCTATTGTGTCAGCAAAGGGAGTTATAGTGATACTATATTGACTATAATCGGTCCAGAGATTTACGTCTAGGTCTAATGATTCTCCGTTATATGTCACTGATTGGGTTAGTGAGTTATCCCAAGTACCACTGTAGTAGTCATCATAGGTTTGAAGACGTAGATATTGAGTGTTTGGCTGACCATCTATTTTTAGAAGAGGATCTGATGAAGTGTTTCCGATATCTATTTCCGGTATTTCGAGACGGGTCTGCTCAGGGTTAATGGGGATATCCATGTCTGGAAAGTCAAAAGGAAAATCGGGGCGCTCAAATTCGTTAAGTGGTGGCACCTGATTAAGAGAGTATATGGAATAGGATAGAAGTAATACACCAAGTATGGTACAGGCTAGGAGGGCTATTGTTATCTTTTGCCTGTACATATTCTCACCACATCTTTGGATGTGTCACATAATATAAGAATTCTAGAAATCTAACATATAGACTTATAGGGAGTAAAAAATTGACATTTAACACTGGTTTTTCTCCCAAGAATCAGTCACAAGGTTATAATTCCATTTAACTTCATTATCCTCGAAGCTGTTATAGAAATTAAATAATCGCTTCGCTATTTTCAGAGACGCCTGTATCTCAGGCTGTTTTCTATCAGTGTTATTAGATTTCTTAAGATTATGCAACACAGCTTTACACCCGGGTGAAAATTTGAGGCCACGTGGCCCTACTTTTACTGGAAAACTACGGCACATCATTGGTCTTTTCTCGTAGATATTACAAAGATTATTCTCTAGATGGACACAGACGTTTTCTGTGTGTTGATAGGAGAATATTTTTAAAGGTTCTTTTTTACCCCTGGTCATGTGAGGTTTAATTAATTTCTCAGGAAATAGATGTATTTCGTATGGAAACAATGTTAAACCTGATTTATCATCACCATCTCTTAAATGACTACAACATTTTCCACATCTCTCGCAACCATCCACTCTTTTCACCAATTATCTAGTTCTATCAGGTAGCGAGCTATAGAAGTATCTTAAATTAGAAAGTCTTTCTTGAATTTATGGTTAAATCTTATTTATCGGGAGGCTCGTTGAGCATATGATGATAGATACTGTCCAATTAATTGATAACCTCAGTAAATGGGCGCCTATAGGGTTACAGATCATATTCATCTTAGGTCTATCATATGGTGTGAACTATCTAATAGTTAGGATGGTTTCCAGACTTCAGAAAAACCCAAA
>CAZAQI010000072.1:0-9873 GCA_964487465.1 uncultured Candidatus Bathyarchaeia archaeon | reverse complement strand
AAAGACATAGCCAGATGTTATAGGCTAATGTTAAGAGAGCTGGGTATGCAGATGCCCAATCCAGACGCTCAGCTCAGAGTACCTAAGATAGCGGCCAAAGTAAATGTAGGAGAGAGAACGCAGCAACAAGCCGTTGAGATACTCCGTGAAGCAACTAGGCTGAAAACTACTGCCGGAAAAGACCCTATGGGGTTAGCCGCGGCGGCCCTCTACATCGCATGTGTTATGTGTGACGAGAAACGAACACAGAAGATGATAGCAGATGCAGCTGGAGTAACGGAGGTTACAATAAGAAACAGATACAAGGGCTTGAAAGAAGCCCTTGAGCTGGAGGTCTAATCCTCTTATTTTATGTATAATTCCTATATATGACAAGAATAATTCTGTATTAGGCTGAGACTACTTGGATGAAGAGAGAACCCTCATACTCTGTATCGACGGAGACAATGATATCGGGAGTAAAGCAAAAGTCTCCACACCTATAGTAGGGCGTAAAGCTAACTTAGAATCAGCCACTAGTCTAGCCATATCCGATCCGGAGGAAGCAGACGCCAACGCCATGTTCGGCGCCATAAAACTATATGATCAGATGGTGAAACAATATACTGATGAATCTTTTGAGGTTGCAACCATCGCAGGCTCCAGTAAGGGGGGCGTTGAGGCAGATCGAAAAATGGTTAAGGAGCTGGGCGAGGTCTTGGGTTTGTATCACGCCAGCGGGGTTATCTTAGTTACTGATGGATTCGCAGACGAGGAACTTGTTCCAATAATTCAGAGCAGGATACCTATAACAAGTATACACCACGTAGTAGTAAAACACAGTGAAAGAATCGAAGAAACCTATGCAGTAGTATTCAGATACCTTAGAATGCTAATAGAAGACCCCTATTACAGTAAAGTAAGCCTAGGTGTCCCAGGTATACTTTTGGTTATTTTTGGTTTCTTAACTGCTAGCAACCAGTTAGAGAATGCTGGAATGGTGTTTGCCTTTGTAATGGGTTTAGTTCTTGTTCTCAAGGGATTTGGATGGGATCAAAAAATAGCAGACCTTCAACCACGACTGCCCCCTCCTGAAAAATGGATAAACATAGCCTCAACTGGTCTTGGTGGAATAGTTGTTCTAGTGGGGATTGTTCAAGGCTTAGAATATGCTAGGAATATAGTACCCTTACCTGTTATGCCCTTTTGGGATATATCTTACTGGGCCTCCAATGCCGGTGACCTCCTAGGAGCCTTCCTGATTGAGGGTACAACTTTAATTACAGTGGGGATCGGCATAGCTATATTAGGCGATGGTATTAGCACCTATATACAAGATAGAGAAGACGCCAGAGTATGGACAAATGTGCTTGGTTTACTCTTTCTATTTTGGACGAACCCCATAGTCATAGAGGCCGCAAAAATTTTAAGAAACCCTGGAACAGAAATCGGTTTATTTTCACCTTTAATAATCTATAGCGTCCTCGGAGCGATTACCACCATAGCGGCTGTGACGTGGATATATCGCCGAGTGGGGAGAGATGTTTTTTCAAGAAACCGGTAAGGCTTCATTTTTATATGCTAGTATTGTTTAATCACGAAAGGCGATACCACTGATAAAGGAGCTTCTCGAAACCATAGGCGTCTATTCTTTATACCATAAATGGCTCGAAAAAACCATTAACAGTGGCGAGAAACCAAATCACATTGGCGTCATCATGGATGGAAACCGTCGATGGGCACGGGCCCGGGATTTGGTTCCATGGGAAGGTCACTGGGAGGGCGCTGATAAGGTTGAAAACTTTTTAGATTGGTGCCTTGATCTGGACATCAAGACCATAACCCTCTATAGTTTTAGCACCGAGAACTTCAAACGGGACGAGAAAGAGGTTACTGAACTCTTTAAATTGTTCGAGAGTATGCTTGAGAGAGTAATCAAATCAGATCGGATACACAAGAACAGAGTATGTATAAGGGCTATAGGTAGGATAGAGACACTCCCTGAGAAACTACAGGAACTAATACAAAAGGTCGAGGAATCAACTCAGGGCTATGATGATTATTACTTGAATATTGCGATCGCTTATGGTGGACGTGCAGAGATAGTTGACGCAGTGCAGGTTATAGCTGAGAAGGTTAAAATGGGTCAACTAGAACCGAGTGACATTAATGAGCAGGTCATTGAGGCCAATCTCTATACCTCTCATTTACCTTACCCTGATCCTGACATTATTATTAGGACTTCTGGTGAGTCTCGTCTGAGTAACTTTCTTGTTTGGCAGTCTGCATATAGTGAGTTATTCTTGGTGGATGTTTATTGGCCTAATTTCAGGAAGATAGATCTTATGAGGGCTATCAGAGGATATCAGATGCGTCAGAGGCGTTTCGGGGGATAGTTGGGAAGACTTTTAAAACATTGTCTGGTTCTATTATTCTCACTAGGTTAGAGTAACTGGGTCCGGTAGCCATGAGACACCATAATCCAACCATAATACTCAATAATATGCCAAGAAACATAGAACAGATTGATATTGTTTAAACGATCATGATAATATGGGTCGCCAAAACAGCATACTTTAACCAGAACATGAACACAAAAGGATTGGGGAGAAATGAAGTGGTACATATAAGTAGAATGGTTCTTAGAAACTTCAAATCCTTTGGCGGCGATCCAATAAAACTCCAATTCCAGCCAGGATTCAATATTATAACAGGACCAAACGGCTCAGGCAAAAGCAACATACTGGATGCCGTCCAATTCGTACTTGGAGAACTCGGAAGCAAAAGAATGCGAGCCCCCGATCTTTCAGCACTCATCTACGATGGTGCGGGTGAAGAACGATCAGGAAGAGCACAGGTAGCTAAGGTAACCCTCTACTTTGATAACAACGACAGAGGGCTGGCCATGGATAGAAACACCGTCAGCATAGGACGAAAAATGAACAGGGAAGGCACAAGCGACTATCTGCTGAACGGTAAACGAACCAGTAGAAGACGATTAGTGGAATTATTAGAAATGGCTGGGATAACAGCTGGCGGCTACAATATTGTTCTTCAAGGAACAGCTACCCGTCTAAGCGACCTTACCCCCAGCGAGAGAATGAATGCCCTAGAAGATCTAGTGGGTATAAAAGAATATGATCAAAAGAAATCCGAGGCCCGTGAAAACCTCAATGAAGCTGAGCGGAAAATAGAGGTAGCCTCAGCTAGGATAGAGGAGATCAAGAAACAAGTTAATGAGCTTGAAAAGCAGAGAAACAATGCCATATTATTCAATCTACTTGATGAAGAAGAGAAGAGGCTTAGTGCCCACAACCTAACCATACAGATTGAAGACTTGGAGACAAAATTGGCAGATATCGATAACCAAATTAAAGAAAAAGAATCAGAACTCGCATCTCTTGAAGAGGAAAAAGAAAGATTCATCGAAGAGAAGGAGAAAGCTCAGCAACGGATGGATGAGTTCAACAAGGAAGCCACAGAGCGGGGAAACACCAGACTACCTCTTCTAAGATCAGATCTGGTGGGTAAAAACACATTAAAAGACTCTCTTGAAGCGAGACAACGTGAGATTGAGCAACGTAGGAAACAGCTAGAACAAACCATTTTGGAGAAGGAAGCAGAGATAGAGAATAGCAAAAGTGAGATATCCAGTAGAAACGCTCGTCTCCAAGAGATTACAGAAGAGTCCATGCAGTTAAGCAGTGAATTAGCTGACAAAAAAACAGACTTAGCAGAGTTAAATAACAAAATAAAAACTGCTAGGGAGACTGCTGAGCAGAATCAGCTAAGATTAGAGGATCTAACCGAGACATTGGTGCCAATGCAGGAGAGCCTAACGGGCATCGAAACAGATATCAATAAACATGTTATGTCCAAGGATTCCATTGATGAAAAGATTAGTGACCTCCATGAACGACGGGAACAATACTTGGAGAGACGTGAATCTTTAGAAGAGACCATCAAGGAATATGAGGCTTTGAAGCTTGATGAAGCTCAGAAGCTTGAAGATATGATCCAGACAGTTGAATCACAAGTACAACGTCAAAAGAATATAAGAAACACAATAGAGAACGCAAATCAATTAGCAAAAGATGCTGAGTCAACCATAACTGAACTCTCAGCTAAACGAGACTTATGGAAACGGATTGTAACTGAGGAGAAAGCCCTTGAAAGAATCAAGGAGATCGGAGAAGCTGGAGCCATGGAAGGCTACCATGGGCCATTACGTTCACTTATTAAGATTGATTTACCTAACCAAAGAGCTGTAAACAGTAGCAGTAATGGGTGGATACACGCTGTAGTTGTTGACAACTACGAAGTAGCTAAAGAACACATTACAAGACTTAAAAAAACCAAGGTGGGAATGACTCGATTCATACCTCTAGACCAGTTACGTGAACCTGAGCCTTTACCAGACCTAGGCATAAAAGGTGTGATCGGAGCTATACCTGATATTATCAGATACGATGAGATGTATGCACCAGCTGTATATCTTCTCTGGGGAGACACGTATATGGTTAAAAACCCTGAAGTAGCAGAACTGGTTAACTCACAGGGTTACAGAGCTGTAACCAAGACAGGTGATGTATTCGTACCAGCAGGTGGAATACTGGGTGGTTACTATAGGCGCCCACCGGATTTTAAGAAACTAATACCCAGTGAAGAATCCATCGACAACCTATCAGGCACCATAAAGAACCTCAGAGGAAAACTCAAGAGCCGGATGAAAGAACTACGTTCAAGTGGTTTTGATCTCCGAAAATTCACTCAGTACATGGAGGATAGTCAGACAAGGGTATCTCGAATCGATGAGGATATTGAGTCTACCAAAGAGAGTATTGAACGTTTAGACCGTAATCTACAGACATTAAAGGATAACCTTGAGAAAGCTAAAAATGATAGAGAAAACGAGGAAAGGTTAAGGATTATCCTCGTTGAGCGTAAGAAGAAGATACTTGAACAAATAGATAAGACCAAAGAAGAAATTAGCCATCTCAAGGAATACAAACTCTCTGATGTAACTAGCTTGGAATTACAACGAAATTCACTTAGAGGCGAGGTTGATATACTGGAGAAACGAATCAATGACTTGGATAATGATAAGACCATCCAGTCAAGCTTCGTGGATAGAATACTTAACCTCCAGATAACGGAAGCGACTCAAGACATAGAATCAGCGCGCCAAGAGATCAAAGAACTCACTCAAGAATACAATGAGACAGAGGAGCAGATCAAAGAGATCACCAAGGATGTAAACGAGTTAGAGGAGATTCTTGATGAGGTTACCTCTGAGGTTGAAGCCACCACTAGGATATATGAACAGCACCAGAAAACAATACGGCAATTAGAGAGACAGTTAGAGCAAATAAATCGTAGAATTAATGATGCTGAGCGAAGGATAGGCCAGATTACACTGGAGAAAGAACGCATAAAATTACAGGTAGAGCAAAAACTTGATGACCTCGCTAGACTTGGGTTCAGTGACAAGATCCAGCTAGAGGACCTGTTGCCAGAACAAGTGGAGAGAAGACTGGCAAGAATAAAACAAGAGAAACGTGGACTCGGTGCAATAAATCAGCTTGCCATAGATCATTACCCAATCACTATGCGAGAGTATAAACAGAGAAGCACCCGCATCAACGGCATGGAGGAAGAGAAACAGAGTATACTCAACTTCATAGCCGAGATAGAGCAGGAAAAACAGGATCACTTCATGGCAGCCTACAATCAGATATGCGAGAACTTTAGCGCTATATTCAGTAAACTAACAGGTGGAGGAGACGGCAGGCTTGAACTGCAGAACCCAGAGGATCCTTTCAGTGGGGGAGTAGATCTCTACATACAGTTCCCGGGTAAACCCATGAGACTAGCTGGGGGTGCATCCGGTGGAGAGAGAAGCGTGGCTGCAATAGCCTACCTGTTGGCCATACAACGTTTCCTTAAGGCGCCGTTCTATCTCTTTGATGAGATTGACGCTCACTTGGACGACTTGAACACCAGTAGATTGGCTGAGGTTTTAAAAGAGAATGCTGCGGAAAGCCAGTTCCTCATGATCAGCCTAAAAGATGTGATGGTTCACAACGCCGACAGGATATACGGGGTATTCGCCCAGAACGGTAGGAGCAGAGTCCTTGCACTACCCATGAAGGAGGCGAAGGTAGCGGCGTGAGTAAACAGAAACCCTACTACCTGAGACAACCTTGGGATATATTATTCAGGGAGAACAAACTCGATAAAGTCAGTCCATGGAATGTTAACCTAGTTCTTCTCTTAACCAGTCTTCTGGAGCAAATGGAGGAGGAGGGCATTGACTTCAGACTGGCTGGCACAGCGATTCATAGCAGTGTATTGATTTATCTTAAAAAAGCCGAGATGCTGCTGAAAATGGAGGAGTTACCAAAGCCTGAGGAAGAAAAAGAAGAAGTGTACCTCCCCCCAGCTATCCCTCTTCCATTCAGATTCGAGCACACTACTACATCAGTAGACGACTTAATAGAAGCTTTAGAGAAAGCACTATCCGACAGTTCAAAGAATGCAACTCCAAGCCTACCCACATTACCTATACCTGTCCCCGACTTCATGGAAGCTGAGGATTATCTCCTCGAAATCGAGAACAGAGCCGATGCGCTATTTGAGGAAATTCAATGGAGAGCCCAGAAAAGTGAAGTGGTAAAGCTAACTGAACTTGTTACGAATCAAGACTTCTTGGAGATAGTCCGAATATTCATGATGCTCCTCTTCCTGGCCCAGAGATTGAAGATTAATCTGGAGCAGAGCGAGGAAGAGATGGACATATATATACATGTATTAGAGGAGGAAGGCCGGGTTGACTAGCTTTGATGAGCTCTTGGATCGAAGGCTAAAAGAACTAGAGGCAGCCCTTTACTCGGCTGGGCGTCCACTAACAATCGAGGAGATCCAACCTGTCATTGGAACAAGATCAGATAATGTGGCTAATGATGTCGTAGACGCATTAAGAGACCAATACGCCTCTAGAAACAGGGCATTGGAGATTGTACGGCTAGATGATGGCCGAGCAGTTATGCAACTCAAAGAGGTCTATGACGAGTTCGTTAAACAGTTTAACAGCAAGCCTTTGCTAAAGTTAGGTCCATTAAAAACTCTAAGCTATGTTGCGTTCCATCAACCAGTGGATCAGAGGCAGGTGATCGCTGATCGTGGAAACCATGTTTATAGTCATCTCAGGATGATGGAGAATATGGGATTAATCCATAGAGAGCGTACCGAGGAACGCAGCTACATGATTACCACTACGTCTTTCTATGCAGACTATTTTGGATTCAGTCACAACCCTGAGCGGAGTAGAATACAGTTGAAGCAGATATTCAGAGACTTAAAGATAACTAAACTGGAGAACGGAGCCATCGATAACCTATTTGATGATGTAATAGAGGGACTTGAGAAACTTGATGACATGGAGAAAGAGGAAAAAGAGTTAGCAGACCCTAGGGATGGGCTCACTCAGGGGCTTCCTCAGTATGCGGGTTCCTCCAACGACAGTTCTAAGTAAAACTCTACCGGCTTTATCCTCTCTAACCTCACCGATTATAGCTGCATCTTTACCATATTTTGTCGATCTGATTGCATTTAGAATACTTGAGGCATCATCACTGGGTACTATCATAACTGCTTTTCCCTCACATGTAACCTCCATTGGGTCAAGCCCAAGCATATCAGATGCTGCCTGAACACTAACCTTCACAGGGATACTGTCTGAGTCTAACCAGATCCCTACTTTGGATTTTTCAGCTATATCGTTTAATGCCATAGCCATACCGCCTCGTGTACAATCCTTCATGGCCTTTACTTTGCCGGCGTTCATGGCTGCATTGATGGTCTCATGTATCGGTGAGACATCTGAGACCAGCTCGGTCTCGAATGATAGTCCTTCTCTTTTGGACATCAAGGCTATACCATGATCTCCCACTGTACCCGTGATGATAACTTTGTCACCGGGCTCCGCGTAGCTATCCAGTACTCTTTCTCCTGATAATATACCGACTCCCGCTGTGCTGATTATCATCCCGTCTAGGCTTCCTTTTGGCATCACCTTGAAGTCTCCTGCTATTATAGCGACATCCGCTTCTTTTGCGGACTCATTCATGGATGAGACAATTTTCTTCAGCTTATACATTGGAAACCCTTCTTCAACGATGATGCTATCCAGTATGGCTATAGGTGTAGCACCCATAACCGCTGTATCATTAACTGTGCCACATATGGCTAGTCTACCTAGGTCTCCTCCAGGAAAGAATAATGGATCAACGGTGTGTCCATCTATGGAAAGTATTACCTCTTTGTCTCCCACTCTGATTGATCCTCCGTCATCAAGTGCATCTAAGGCTATGCCGTCACGTGCTTGGCGTTTTTCGAATATTTTTAAAAAGAGTTCATGGATAAGCGTATCCTCTGTGCTACCCCCGGCTCCATGGCTTAGCTTAACTACCTCATCCTCAGTCATGATCATTTTCATCCTCTTTGGCACGTCTTATAGGTATCGATGAAGATGTTTTAACGAGTCCTTTTTATATCGCTTCATTTCATAAATGCAAGAATAAGAGGAACACCACTTTGGCATGGCATGACAGTTTAACAAAAAGAAAAAAGACAGGCGGAAAGAAGAGAGCCTACAGGACTAAGAGAGTCTATGAACAAGGTAGACCACCCGTTGAGACCTTAATGGGAGAGACTAGGCGTAAGAAAGTCAAAGGGGTCAGTGGTATGAAGAAAGTGAAACTGGTGAAAGCAGAGTACGTGAATGTATCAAACCCTGAAACAGGCACTACAGAACGCCTCCCGATCCGTGACGTCGTTAGAAACCCGGCAAACGCGGACTATAACCGGAGAGGAGTAATCACCAAGGGCACCATTGTTGAGACAGAGAAAGGCTTAGCCAAAATAGTCTCAAGACCTGGTCAGGAAGGCTCCCTGAGCGCAATAGTATACGAGGAGTAAATCCTATAGCCGCATCGCGGCTCAAATATTCTTAGAGTGATCTCATTGAGGGGAAGAGGAAAAACACGGATCTGGCCTGCTTATTTTAATATACAATATAGTCGCGAAGAAGGTCGAAGAGTTCCCCGGAGTATAGCTGTGAGAGATCCTAAGATCGATGAACTTGAAAAGGCTGCACTAAAACTTGGTTTGAAACCTATTCTTCAGCCTGGTGCAGCTTATAGTAAACATCCTTGGAAAAAAACAGGTGTACTACTTGTGGATAAGAAAGGATCGAAAAAAGAGACAATTAAAATGATAGCGGAGGAGTTAAAGTAGTGGCTAAAAAGATTTTCATCGGAACAGGGATGCATCAATCAAATAGTAGCGGCAATCTAATTATGAAATTGGAGAAAGAGGCGAGAATCGGTCAACAGGTAGCTGATAAATCCGGTAAAAATATTGGAGAAATATTCGACGTCTTCGGACCCGTTGAGTCACCATATGCATCAGTTAAGCTCAGGGATGATGTTGAACTGGGAAAAATATCGGGCAAATCCGTATTCCTAGGTGAACGAAAATATAGTAAAAAGCGTCGAAGAAAAAAGCGACGCAGATAAATAATATTTTCTTCTGATTGTTAACAGTTTAAATAGTTTTTAACTTTTATCGGTTTCCCGCCTTTTATGTAGACTCGTGGTACTCTTCTGGTTAGCTGGCAGGTGACCTCATGAGTTATGGTATCGAGTAACTCGGCCACCTGCTCTCCATCAGGAGCTACTCCCCCAGGGATACCAATCAACGTAACCTCATCACCCACCTTTACTTCTGGGATGCCTGTTACATCCACCATACACTGATCCATGCAAATTCTTCCAACTATGGATGCTTTTTTCCCGTTTAACTCCACGTAGCCCTTGTTAGATAAAGAGCGTT
>CAZAQI010000071.1:0-10322 GCA_964487465.1 uncultured Candidatus Bathyarchaeia archaeon | reverse complement strand
CGCAGGCATGAGCTTCGCGTGGCCCCTATTCCCCATGGTGATAACCCACCGCCTAAACATGAGGATATGGCAGATAAGCACCCTGAGCCTCACCAGCAGCCTCGTGAGTACACTTAGCCAGCGTAGACTAGGTACCCTCATGGATAATATCGGTAGGAAACCCATAATCACCATGAGCCGCCTCACCATGGCAATCGCCCCCATAACCTACGCCCTAGCAACCCAGTGGTGGCACATAGCCATAGGCGAGTTATTCCTAGGCTTCGGCATGGCCGCCTGGATGAGCAGCGAATCCACCTACATCATCGACCTAGCCCCCGGTGATCTACGAGCCACCTATCTGGCTAGCAGCACAGCAGCCTTCGGCGCAGCCAGCTTCATAGGCGCCAACATGGGCGGCTACATCATCGATAACTACTTCGGCGGCGTAGCGGGCCTAAACAAGGGCTTATTCCTCAGCAGCGCCCTCAGAGTCATATTCGGGTTAGCCTACTTCACAGCCTACGAGTCCAAACCAGAAACACAATAAACCAGAAACAACACCATATACATGATACATATGAAAGTAAAATGGCTAGGCCACGCAAGCTGGCAGATCAAGACAGAAGACAAAATCATCTACCTGGACCCCTATGAGGGAGAATACGAGGAGAAAGCAGACATCATCCTAAGCACCCACCACCACGATGATCACTGCAAACCCGAGAAAGTAGAACAAGCTAGGAAAGACTCCACAAAGATAATCGCCACAACTGAATGCGGCGAAAAAATAGGCAAAGAGGTCACCACCCTGAAACCCGGTGAATCCACCACCATAGATGATGTAAAGATACACGCCGTAGAGGCATACAACTTTAAACGCTTCAGAAGCCCGGGCACACCCTACCACCCCAAAGGAATAGGCGTAGGGTACATAGTGGAAGCTGAGGGAAAAAGAGTGTACCATACAGGGGACACCGACTTCATCGACGAGATGAAGGAAATCAAGGACATCGATCTATTACTGGTTCCAAGCGGTGGAACATACACTATGGACAACCCTGAGGCCGCGGATGCAACCAATGAGATCAATCCAAAGCAGGCAGTACCCATGCACATATGGGACACCGACCCAGCTGAGTACAAAGAAAAAGTGGAAGAGACATGTGACACCCGGGTCAAGATAATGAAACCCGGTGAAACACTAACTCTCTAGACTATTTTTCCCACATATCTAGTGGAGGCGTCAAGCCCTCAGGCAACGGGGTCTCATATTCTTTACCCCGTGTTCGTTCATCATGCTCCTCCCAGGCTTTCTCACGTAGCTCTTCACTCTGCAGCATCTCCAATCCACTGGCTGCGAGGACCTTAGAGGCAAATAATAGACTCTTATGACCAGTGCTATACGCTCCTCCGGCTACATTCATCCAGCTATGACCAGGTGTACCCAGTGGCCATGTGGCTGTGCTGAACTCCAGGGTAGGAGCCTTCCAGCTTACATCACTCACATCCGTGCTCCCGGGGCTGGTAATTCCCTCGTTCCAGGCATCAGGCACACTGGTGTCTATAACTACATCCACTAGCTTCTCCCAGCCCGGCCTCCTGGTTTTACGAAGCGACCCGATCTTATCCTCACGACTAACAGTACTGGTTAGCTTCTTGAGCCACTCAAGCTCTTCATCAGTATACTCCGGTGTTCCGATCATCCTCATATTCTTGAGGACCACATCGCTCAGCACCTTACTGGGTATCTTGTTATAGATGGCCTTTAGGAACTCCACCTCTAGCTCGGTCTCGGTCATCAGGGCTGCGCCCTCAGCGATCTTCAGGACCCTTTCATAGATTTGATCCACTTGATCCCTGTGAGGCGCCCTCACAAGGTACCAGCTGCGGGCATAATCAGGTACGACGTTAGGCTGACCACCCCCTTCTTCAATAACATAGTGAATCCTAGCATCCTCGATGATATGCTCCCTTAGGAAGTTAACCCCTATATTCATCAACTCCACGGCATCCAGTGCACTGCGGCCCTGTTCGGGGCTGCCAGCCGCGTGACTGGTCTTACCCCTGAAATGGAACTTTACGCTATTATTAGCCAGACTGCTGGCGAGGCTCGCCGTGTTCATACTACTGGGGTGGTGGCTTAGCACGAAGTCAACGTCATCGAAGACACCGTCGCGGACCATCCACACCTTGCCGCTGGCGCTCTCCTCAGCGGGGGTGCCGAAGAATTTTACAGTACCCTCTAGGCCGTGTTCCTCCATGGCATATCGTATGGCTATGGCTCCAGCTAATCCTGTGGCCCCATGGATGTTATGCCCGCATCCGTGACCCGGTGCACCCTCCTCCAGCGGATCCTTCTCTGCCTTCACCTTCTGGCTCAGCCCGGGCAGAGCATCGTATTCACCCATAACACCTACAACGGGTTCTCCTTCTCCCCATGTGGCTACAAATGCGGTGGGCATCCCACCCACGCCGCTCTCCACGGTGAAGCCGTGAGTCTCAAGCTCCGTGCTCAATAACTTAGCTGATTTATGCTCCAGTAAGCCGAGTTCAGCGTATTCCCATATCTCATCACTGATCTCGACGATCCTATCACTGTTCTCCTGTATCCAGTTAATGGCGGTTTCCTTAACCTTCTCCATAATAATCTGTATTGATTAGATTAAATCCCTTTTAACACTACCCACAGAGATCAATATACTCTATGAGGATACTTTTCAGGACAACCCGGTAAGCGGGATAATAGGCTTCACGGTATGCCTCGGTGTGATGCATGGGTACTATGCCCTCTTCTTCTATCCGGTCATTAATCTCCTCTATATCAGCTAGGGTGATATCGTGTTCATTCTCTGCTGCCATTCGCCTAAACTCGCTCCAGTACGCGAGAAATGTATCTGCATCTCCTTTGTGTGGCGCCGACTTCTTCATAACCGTGTAAAGGGTCTCAAGGTCTCCACCCTGATTGAGGTACTGACGGAGATTCACCCTTACCATCTCACCACTGGGGGACACCGGCTCCAGAAGTGGATCTTCTGCGTGATCCGTGAGATCTATTCTACCCGCTTCCTCAACCAGAATACTCCAAGCTTTTTCTGAGATAATATGCCCGACACCGAATACCCCCTGGTATAGAAGCTTGTAGACGTCTCTAGCCTCTGCTCTAGGACGTGTTTGGAGATGCTGCTTTATGAGTTTTCTAACCTTCAAGTAGACCACAGTTATTACACCCATATGTTTAGAGAAGTATATTTATCGCACGCCCCAAGCCATTAACATATATTCCAAAAATTATTCAGATATTAATCATCTATCGCATAACCGCTTACTTTTTTGGATAAAATACTAAATACTGAAAGACCTTACATTAATGGACGAGCCGTCGCTGGGCGCCAGTAAACAACTTACCCAAGCCACGGGAAACTTGAAGAGGGATGTACCATAAGAAGAGTTAAAACAGGCGTACAGGGACTGGATAAAATACTGAAAGGCGGCATTCCCTCAAAGAGTATAATACTTGTATGCGGAGGACCCGGCGCCGGAAAGACCATCATGACACTCCAGTATCTGGTTACCCTAGCTGAACGCGGGGAACCAGTAGTATACGTATCACTGGAGGAGCCGATGATGAAAAAGAGGGAAAACGCCTTCGCCTTCAACTGGGATATAGAAAAATATGAGAAAACTGGCTTGCTCAGGGTTTTAGATCTATACACGGTCCCAAACCCCAGGAGACCAGCATCAATTATTGACCGAGTAAGTGGACGTAAGCTCTTTAACCTTAGGAAAGCCATAGCTGAGGCAGTGGAAACGATTAACGCTGAACACGTGATCGTGGATCCTATAACCAGTATACTGGTTCATGAACCACGATCAAGCAAGAAACGTCTCATCATAAGCAGGTTATTTGACGCCATAAGAGACCTCGGCTGCACTGCGTTAATCACGTCAGAGACTCTGCCTAATGAAAACAACTTCTACCTAGAGCATTTCCTATCTGACGGGGTCTTCTATTTGAGATCCAGTATAATTAACTATAACTTGATTAAGACAATCCGCGTCGAGAAGATGCGTGGAACCATGTTTGATGGCCAGCCACGTAGATACTTGATCACCCCCAAGGGGTTACAGGTGTTCCCATCTGAGCCGGTGATCGTCTAAACTTGTTCCACTCTCACTTTATCTGCGAGTCTCTCAAAAACAGCGATCTCTGATCTTTTTTCATGTGACTCAGGGTAATAGAAGCAGATTAGGTTGGTCTGGGTTCTTTTTATCTCAGGTATCTTTGTGGTTATGAATGAGTAGATACGTCTCCACCCATGCATGTGGATCAGGTGGCTTAATGAGTATAATATTATCTCACAAACCAATCCGTGTTCCATACTATACTCGGTGACATCTGAGAGGATTAAATCAAGTTTTGAGATATCATCATTAACGCTGATCACCCTTTCATCAAAGAGCTTACCGCTGTTACGTGCCCCCGGTATCATCCTCACAATATAAGCATCCATATTTCTCAGAGGGACATCTTTCACCGTAATCAAGTCATACAAAGTGAGAAATACAGTTCTAACGCTCTCCGCGGAGTTCTCCCTGATGCGGTTATTAATCCAGTGAATCTCATCTTCACGACTCGCACCATTTAATTGTAATAACACCAAGGATCCAGTCATATTTCCCCCTGGCGTCATTGTTTACTCATCTAATTTGGATACCAGTACTGTGCCATCTTTTTTCGCTATCCACCGGATAACATCCCCGTCTTTCAGATCGAGAAACTTGAAGATCCCTGAGGGTATGGTGGTTCTCCGTCTGTATCCTCTAACAGTGATGTGGGTGTCTTCCATTGCTACTATCTCTGATGTATCTATAGTGGGCATAGTATATGGTTTGCACACTCTACCTATAGTATTTGTGGGTATATAGTCACCATTGCTTAACCTTACCTTTTTAAAACTCAACACCATTCACCTACGAAAGAGGAGAAAGAAATGACTGGGAACGATTCCTCTAAGGGACTAATCGCCAAGGAGAACTTTTCCGAGTGGTATGATAACGTACTGCTTGAGGCGAAGATAGTAGATGACAGATACCCTGTGAAAGGCTTCAGTGTATACACTGGCTGGGGTATGAGTATAGTTAAACGCATCATCGAGATGCTTGAGGATGAACTGGAGGAGAACGGTAATGAGCCGATGCAGTTCCCGGTCGTCATACCCGAGGACTCATTCCAGAAAGAAGAGGACCATATCGAGGGCTTCAGCGGAGAGGTCTTCTGGATAACCCACGCGGGTAACAACGAGCTGGAGCGGAGACTAATACTCAGGCCAACCAGCGAGACAGCCATCTACCCCATGTTTAAGCTCTGGATGCGCAGCCACCAGGACCTACCACTGAAAATGCATCAAACCTGTAACGTCTACAGATACGAGACCAAAGCAACCAGACCCCTCTACAGGGGCAGGGAGTTCCTCTGGAACGAGGGACATACGGCTCACGTGGACTATGATGAAGCCGAGAAAGAGGTTGAGGCCGCCATCGAGGCTTATAGAAGCGTCTATGATCGCTTAGGGTTATCATATATTATGCTTAAACGGCCGGTCTTTGACAAGTTCGCTGGGGCGGATTATAGTGTGGCTTTTGATACGTGGAACCCTGATGGTAAGGTGAATCAGATCGGCACAGTTCATCAGCTAGGACACAACTTTGCCAAGGCCTTTGACCTCACCTATGAGAACGAGGATGGAGAACAGGTGACAGCCACCAACACATGTTACGGTATGGGCTTCGGTAGAACATTAGCAGCTACATTATCTCATCACGGTGACGACCATGGATTAATACTACCACCGATCGTAGCACCCAAACAAGTGGTTATAGTACCCATACTCATCAAGGGAAAAGAAAAAGTCGCCAACCAGTACGCGAAGAAGATCTATAATCTGATCAAGGATGCAGGTATCCGCGTCGTCCTGGATGATGATGAACGCTTCAACCCGGGAGACAAGTACTATAAATGGGAGATGTACGGCGTGCCTCTACGAATCGAGATAGGTCCAAGGGAAGCTGGTAAAGAAAAAGTCACATTGGTGCGAAGGGATACCTTTGATAAGACCCAGGTAGAGGAATCCAAACTAATCGAGACTATACACACCCTATTCGATGAGATATATGAGAGTCTAAGAGCACGTAGTAAGGAGAAGCTTGATAGCCTCATCGTGGACGCCTATGATATGGATCAGTTACGGAGCTACATGGATGCCCGTATGATTGTCCGCGTCAACTGGTGCGGTGACCCGGACTGCGCCTACAATATCAAGGACCAGGTGAGCGGCGAGATCAGAGGCACACGCTGGAATGAAGAAGAAGATGAACCAGAGGGAAGCTGCATATTCTGCAAAGACGACGCAAAATACGTGGCATATGTGAGTCGCACATACTAAACCAGTATCTTCATACCATCGTATGCTATTTCCTGTCCAGCGTTTTCAACAATCTTTCTATAATGTCCGCTTTTATCCAGCACAGGGTTGGTGTGGTTGAAGTGGGTATAGATAACCCGACCAATACCCCGGTCCTTGAGTAATTCCACTGACGCTTCCTGAGGTACGTGACCCAGCTGATAACTTGTTACAGGGATACCGCTCACCCTGTCCAGTTCGTTGTTCCACCAGAAAGTGGCGTCCATGAGGAAGACATCAACACCTTCCAATCTATTCAGTAACCGAGGGCTTAGCTCTCCCAAGTCAGGTGCATAGATTACCCTTTTCTCGTCGTGTTCTATCTCGTATGCGTAGGTGGTGCTAGGGTATTTTCTCCCATCCTCCAGCACCTGGGTGTGGGGTATCTCGAAGCCCCGTACATCAACTTCTCCCAGTCTGGTGACCGTCGCCTCCTCGATGAGAGGACGAGGGTCCACATAGTTTTTGGATAATCTCCCGAGTTCACCGAAGTAGTTTGGTGAAGTCTCTGAGCCGAAGAGGAAATCTATTAGATCAGGTGGGGCGTAGAGGGGGAGGTTGAAGCTCTTGCCTGTGCAGAACTCTGCTACTCCCACAGTGTGATCAGCGTGTCCATGGGTCAGGAACACGGAGTCAAGTCGACTCTCCCTATAGGTTTCCCCCGCGGTCTCGGGGTTTGGGGTCAGGTTGTTTTGCTCCAGCTGGGCCTTCAAGTCGTGTCCCGCGTCAAACAGGATGTGTTTATGCTCGTCCAGGGTTACTGTGATTGATGATCTTGTTCTTCTATGCTCAGTGTGTTTTCGGGCGGCTGCGCAGTTGGGGCATGTACAGTCCCATTCAGGGACTCCACCTATTGATGCTGTGCCGAGAACCGTGATCTTCATGTCTTCTGGTAGAAGGGTTGGATGTTAAATGCTTTTTCTCTAGGGTTAGCCTTATCCCTTGTGATCGTATCAATGGTTTGATGGAAGAGGTCTATAATCCGGGTGAGGACTCGTATCTGCTCCAGAAGTACGTGGAGAAGTTGGTCTCGGGTAGGGTGCTTGACATGGGCACGGGGTCAGGTATACAGGCAGTATCAGCTGCAGCGAAGAAGAGGGTTGAACATGTCTTGGCGGTGGACGTCAACCCGGCTGCGTTGATAGCGGCTGAGAGGCGTGCACTCGATGCAGGTGTATTAGGTAAGATTGAATTCAGGTTGAGTGATCTCTTCAATAATATTGAGGACAGGTTTGACTGGATTATTTTTAATCCACCTTACTTGCCCTCATCCCAGGGCTATGATGAAGCCTCGTGGGCTGGCGGTGATACCGGTGGAGAGGTTATCAAATGTTTCCTGGAGGAGGCGCCAAAGTATCTGATGACCGGTGGCTCCGTATTGATGATTTACAGCAGCCACTCGGGGTTAACGGAAGGTGACTTTATTGGATATGATGTTGATCACTTGGAAGAAATTGGATTATTTTTCGAGAAAATATACTGTGTTAGGATTACCCCATCTTAACGCCTATGCCGAATCCCACGATAGCTCCACCAGCGAAGGGCAGATTAGCGAGGATCGTGCCGAGTGTGCCCTCTAGTTGACCTAGGCTTGATAGGGCCGTGTTCCCCCATGCCTCTACTCCAAGCCAGTCAACCGAGATAAGTCCCTGGGACTCTAGATAGATCAACCCTAATGAGAAGAGACCTACTATAACCGCCACAAGTTTTGCCATCTTCTTTAAAGCATAGCCGATGCATAAGCCGATGATGCCGCCTGCTCCTAGTTGAGTTATTAATGGGGTAAGGTATGATGCTTGTTCACTCATAGTGAATGAAAAGTGGTTCCGGAATATAAAAGAAATGCCTAGTTGGGAACTATGTGGGTACCGGTTTTTCCCTCTAGGGCTTCAACTGCTTTATCCAGACTGGTGATGATGGCGTGGTCTCCGCCTCGCTCCACGAAGCCTAGGGCGGCCTCTACCTTGGGGCCCATGCTTCCCGCCTTGAAGTGGCCCTCTGAGAGGTACTGTTTAGCCTGATCGATGGTTACTTTTTCCACTGGCTTCTCGTTGTCGGTGCCATAGTTGAGTAAGGCGTGTTCCACGTCTGTTAGTATCAGGAATATATCTGCGCCTACTTCTTCGGCTAGTTTGGCGCCGGCTCTGTCCTTGTCTATCACGGCGTCTACTCCGTGGAGTTTTCCCTCCTTGTTCTTGTAGACGGGTATGCCGCCGCCTCCGGATGCTATTACGACTGCCCCGGATTGTACCATGGTCTTGATGATGGGGGCCTCCGCTATCCCCAGGGGTCTGGGGCTCGGTACGACTCTTCTCCAGGTCTTATCCCCGGTGGGTTTAACCTGTTTCACGATCCAGTCGTTTTCCATTGCTAGCTTCTTAGCTGTCTCCTCCGCGTAGTATGGGCCCACTGGTTTACTGGGGTCCTGAAAATCCGGGTCATCGGTGCTTACTACTACCTGCGTGACTACTGTAGCCACCTGTTTACCGTTGCTTGCTAGCTGGTTGTATAGTGCTTGCTGCATCATGAAGCCTATCTGGCCCTGCGTCATGGAGCCTAGTATGAATAGGGGCTGCGGTGGCACCATGTGGGCTCCCTGTTCCTGTTGTATGGCCAGGTTTCCCACCTGGGGTCCGTTGCCGTGTGTGATGGCTATCTCGTACCCGTTTTTAGCTATCATGGCTATCTGGCTGCTTGCTGTCTCTACGTTGGCCACCTGTTCCATGTATGTTCCTTTCTCGTGTGGCTGTTTGATGGCGTTTCCGCCTAATGCGATCATAACCCTTTTGCTCAACTATTTCACCTGAAGAGGATTAGAATCATGGTGGGGGGTCTTAAAACAATTATCATGTTTTTCGTGTATTTTGGAATATTTATCCAGCTATTGGGTTCTAGGTTGTCCTTTTTTTAGGGGTTAAGCTCGCTAAGGGGTTGGGGTATGCTGGGTTTCATGATGATTTTGTCACCGGGGAAGGATTCATGGTTGCTCATCCATTTATCGGATGCCAGCACCACCTCACTGGTATAGTATCTGGCGAGGGTGTCTATCTTTACTATACTGGGTTTCTCAGCTAGTGTCTTGATTTTTGTGTGGCGCCATTTCTTGCTATAGTTTGGGTTGGGGTTTGTGGGTAATCTGATGTTCACGTCTAGGGTCTTGTCGGGTTTTGAGATGTCTATGTATTCATATATTTTTGATAGTTTGTGGAATAGTTCAGGGGATGAGAGCAGGTGGTTATCGGCGTCACGGGTGCTTGTTGCCTGGATCTCTCTAATGTATGTGTGGTTTCTTATTATTTCCCCGAGGTCGAGTCTGTGATGCATTTTCTATATTATATGTTGTAGTGGGGAATTAAATGGGTTATTTTCATATATGTAGGTTGTTTGGTAACTTTGCTTTATATCGTAGTATTTAGACAGGGTTTCGAGTTGTGTTGCTTTTCTGTATTGAATAGGTAATGGTTTTGTATAGAATAGACTGCTTTTATGCTCTGTTTCTCCATTGATCCGGGCTGTTTTATGTCTTTTTCTGTAAAATAGAGCTGTTTCAGGGGTTCCCCCGGGGTACCCCCCGTGTTTCCCTGTGTATCCCTGATCCTTTAACATAGGTATTATGGGAGATCAGGAGGATTGTTTCAGTCACAGCTAATAGTTAGGGTTGCATGTATATAAAGAAACCCTACAATATTCAGAGCTTTTGTCAGGTTTTTCTGTCCATCGTTGAGGAGAGGGTGTGTAACTGGTAGGGAGTTATATCCGGAAAAAATGGTTCTTTTATTTCTTGTCGTTATTTCTTGTTTCTGTTTAGTATGGGAAGATTCATTAATTAGTTTGATATGTTGGGATGTGTTTGCGGGGGTTCCCGAGTGGCCAAAGGGG
>CAZAQI010000070.1:0-10608 GCA_964487465.1 uncultured Candidatus Bathyarchaeia archaeon | reverse complement strand
AGAGACATACCAAGGAATAACATGCTCCGGTTAAAGGTTTTAATATTAAATACTGATTAGTGTAATATTTACTTGATGCTACGTATTAGGAAGAGCGTATCCACGAGGCTTACGGGGCTGGTGTTTTTTATAGGCTTATACTTGATGGGAATAGGATACGGTCTCAGCTTATGGGACCATACTTCTCTTAACTCGACATTATTCTGGAATAGGTTCTACCTCTATGCCCTAACCGGGTTAATATTACTTGGAATATATGCCTGGATTAGCTTTAAACCCAAAAATCTAGCCACTGAGCAGTATACTTTCCATCCATGGAGCCGGGAGGATATACCTGACTCCCTACGGGGAGTACCCCAGTGGGGTTCAGGTAGACTAGCTAAAAAGAATAATAAAAACGATGAACTAGATGAACCATCAAGGGATTACTGGATGGAGCAACGGGAAGAGCATAGGAAGGAGGAGGAATAAGTATACTATTAGTACTGATTTTCTATGTCTTTACGGGCTACTTCACAGGGTTCATCGACGTATAAAAATGAACACACTGGCGGTTATAGTTGTCCCCCCGCTCACCATATAATTAGAAAGAATAAATCAGGGGATAGGCTAGAAATAGATCTAGTCCCTTGTATCTCACCACAATAATCCGGGGTGAACTGAATGAGACTTATAAGAATCCGATTTACTTCCACAAAGACGCCCGAGCATGCAAAGACAATGTGGAGAAAAAGAAAAACTAGGTTTTCAGATGTTTATCAAACCACTCCAGCATTAACTCGTATCTTTTTTTGCGTAGACTCAGCTTAGCCACCGATCTAAAGGTATGTGGTCCTTCCATGAACATGGCTAGCTTGGTTTCTTTGCCCAAGTATTTTAGGGCGGTGAAGAACTCGATGGATTGGTCTATCCAGCACCTATAGTCCTCCCAGCTGTGAATGAGAAGTACGGGTGTGTCCACTCTATTCGCGTATGTTATTGGGCTCTTATCTATATAGACATCAAGGTTGCTCCAAGGATTTCCTCCGATCTGTTCTGGTGTGAAGTGGAAACCTATGTCACTTGTGCCGAAAAGGAAGTCCAGCTACTGATACTGTTCTGGCTTATGGCTGCCTTGAATATATCGGTGTGAGTGATAACCCAGTTGGTCATGAATCCACCGTAGCTGAGACCGGTTACGCCTAATCGCTCCTCGTCTATCCATTGATACTGCTCCAGAGCTGTTTTTATTCCTAACCGTAGGTCCTCATAATCCCATACCCCCCACTCGCCCCGGATGTCACCAAACTCCTGACTGTATCCGCCACTCCCCCTTATGTTAATATAGAGTACAGCGTAGCCATTGGACGCGAACAACTGGTGTTCAAACATTAGGCTGTCACCAAATTTGCTCTTGGGCCCACCGTGGATATCCAGTACAGCTGGATGGCTCTCGCCTTCTCTCCAGTTATCAGGTTTTAATAACCAGCCTTCCACAGTTGCATTGTCTTTCTGAGTGAAGCTAAACTTCTCGGCTGTTTGGAGCCGTACATCTAATACTATTTCCTGGTTATGAGTGGTAAGCTGCCGCTCCTGGGGATCTTTTACCCAGAGTTCTGCTGGTTTATCTATGTTAACCCGTGTGTATGCTATCACATCGTTTGATACATGGTACTCCTCGAGGCTGTACTGGCCTCGTAGAACTGGTTCTATGTTGCTAGTCTCGGGGTTTATTCTGTATAACTCGTATTTATCACTGTTAGAGACGGGGTAATAGATATAATCACCCTCCCAGATGGGTTCAGGTGAGCCAGCGTGCATGCTCCTCAAGTCATAATAGTGGCGTCTGCTGCATCCCCGGTCCAGTTCACGGGTTAGATGCTTCACTGGTCCACCCTCAGCATCAATCAGGTGAACCCCCTCATGTGTTGCATATCCTCTGCTACCATCGTGACCTAGATACACGATTTTATCCCCTTCAGGGCTCCATGCTAGCGAGTGTATCATGTAGCTACTTAGAATGCGTTCCCTATCATCAGTAGCGATATCAATGATGATGAGATCTGATTCACCGGGTCGGAGGCGGTTGCCTGATTGAGAGTACGCTATCTTTGTTCCATAAGGACTCACCGAGTAGCATTGTAGATCCATTTCTCCTTCAGAGATTATCCTTACCTCGCCTGTCTCCGGGTTTACCATGTGCAGATGCTTGGTCTTATAGTAGATCCATCCCTCTCCATTATACCATATAGGAATATCATCGATTAGTTTTACCTCTGAGTCATCCTCACCTGTGCCTGATATAAAGAAAATATAGTCTCCGTTATTGCCCCAACGTGGCTGTGAGACTCCGCCATTGAATCTAGCTACCAGTTCTGGGTCTGCGCCGTTATCGGTGACCCAGATGCCAGTTCCTTTCTCTTCTTTATTCATGCCTTTTCTGCTGGTGAATAACAGTTTATCATCGTGTGGTGCCCACTCTGGATTCAATGGGTTATCCTCCTCTATGCTCCAGAGATTCTCGCCTGTTCTTCTATCAACTACCTCTAAGACTGTCTTGTATTCATCCCCGTCGGGAATTGTGACGAGGTAGGATATTTTTTCAGCGTTGCTTGATAGTCTTGGTCTGGCTATCATCCTAAATTTTCCTAGATCATTTAACCTTAATTCACGAGTCATTAATGTATGTTAGATTCAAGGGCATATAACTTGTATCAGGGAGTCTCTTATATCATAAGATACAGTGTTCTTATCTATGAAAGTACTCGTGGTAGGAAATGGAGCCCGGGAGCACGCTATCGTTAAAAAGATTGCAGAGGAACAGGTTGATATCTACGCAGCTATGGGAAAATTGAATCCCGGTATCGCGGCTCTCAGTAAGGAATATGAGGTAATTGATCTAGTTAAGCTTGACAACTACGCCAAGTATGAGGATATGGACATCGCGTTTATAGGTCCAGAGTCACCGCTGGCGGCAGGTGTAACGGATTACTTGATGGATATGAATGTACCCACTGTCGGACCTGTAAAGGCATCAGCCAAGCTTGAGTGGAGTAAAGCATACGCCCGCGAAGTACTAGATCAGAATAACATAACAGGCAACCCAGAGTACAGAATCTGTCGAAACATTGAAGAGGTAAAAGAATTCCTCGACGAGCATCCAGATGTAGCGGTTAAACCAGATGTATTAACAGGTGGAAAAGGGGTGAAAGTCACGGGACAACATCTAATCACTCGGAAACAGGTTGAAGAATATGCTCGGGAGAGAATTAAATCCGATGGATTAGTGGTGTTAGAGGAGAAGCTAATTGGAAGAGAGTTTACCCTTCAAGCATTCAGTGATGGAAAGAGACTAAAGTTCATGCCCCTTGTTCGTGACTTTAAACGAGCTTATGACAATGATGAGGGACCCAACACAGGTAGTATGGGTAGCTTCAGCTGCGCCGATCATGATATGCCTGATCTAGAAGAAAAATCACTGGAGAAAGGTAAAAAGATCATGAGAGATACCATCAAAGCCATGAAATCTAAGGGCACCCCATACAAAGGTGTACTATACGGCGGATTCATGGTTACCCCAGAGGAAACCTATCTCCTTGAGTACAACTGTAGATTCGGAGACCCTGAAGCAATAAACGTCCTGAGCCTGCTGGAGAAACCGTTAACCGATGTAGGATACGGAATAATAGACGGAGAGTTACCTAGTTTTGGATTCGAGAAAAAAGCAACGGTATGCGTATACCTTGTACCGGAAGGGTACCCGATGTCGCCAGTAAAGGATCAACCTATAGAGATAGGTGACGGCATCGAGAGCGGGTTATACTATGCATCCGTCTACGATGATAATGGAATAATAAAAACTACCACAAGTAGATCAATCGCCCTATTAGGCAAAGGAGATACTGTCACAGAGGCGAGGAAGAACGTCTACAAGGACGTAGATAAGATAACTGGACGCCTCCATTATCGAACAGACATAGCCCAAGACATCCAATAATTTCTTTAACCAATCATACATGTTGAAAGAGGGAACATCCTTTGACTGAGAGCGATAAAGTTGTGGAACTTGAAGCCATACTCTATGCCGCCAGCAAACCAATGGAGCTAACAGATATAGTAACCAAACTGAAGCTGGAGAACGAGATAGAGGCAGACAAGTTAGTTGACCAGCTTCAAGAGATCTACATACAGGATGAAAGCGCCCTCGAAGTCAAGAAACTACCTCACCAGAAAGTAGTGTTACAGCTCAAGACTGAGTTCACCAAACAGGCTAGTAGATACAGCCTAAAACCTATATTAACAGAGGGAACACTGCGAACACTGAGTTATGTCGCGTATCATCAACCAGTAAAACAGACTGATATAGCCAGTGATCGTGGAAGCCACGCTTATGGACACTTGAAGGAGCTGGAGGATATGGGGTTAATCCATCGTGAGAAATGTGGAAGAACCAGTATGGTTCGCACAACTCAGGACTTTGCTGATTATCTTGGGTTAAGTACTGAACGAACCAAGATGAGACGCCAGCTAAGGAAGATGTTTAGGAAGCTTGAGGTAGAAGACGTGGAAAATAAATAATCTTAAACAACAGGGACTCTTTTCTTGATTCATGAAGAAGAGAACCGTTTTTGAGGTTATCGCCATACTAGTTTTTGCTTCATTTTTCTATGTTTATAATACAGGGTTAATTGGTCCAATTAACGGCGGAGGTGAAAAGGATATACCTGTAACCCCTGTGGATGGGGGGTTAATACGAATAGCCGCCTTCAATATACAGATCTTTGGGCGTTCAAAACGAGATAAACCCATGGTAATGGATGTACTAGCCGATATAGTACGAGAGTTTGACATAGTACTAATTGAGGAGATACGGGATAGCAGTGAGACCACTGCGCCCATATTTCTTGAGGAGGTAAACCTGCGTGAAGGACCAAAATATGATTTCATCAGGAGCCTCAGAGTAGGTCGCACAAGCAGTAAGGAAGCGTATGCTTATTTCTACAACACCGAAACCGTGGAGTATATCCCTAGATCAGATTTCCTCTACAATGATACATGGGATGTTTTTGAGAGGGAGCCCTATGTGGCTAGCTTCTATGCAGGTGAATTTGATTTTACCCTAGTAGGTATTCATACCAAGCCAGATGATGCGTATTACGAGATCGGGAACCTCACCGTCGTCTATGATTATATACAGGGACTTGGAGAAGAGCAGGATATTATCTTATTAGGTGATTTTAATGCGGATGGCTCTTATTTCGATGAGGACTCATTAAGTAACCCCTTGAGATCCACGGAGTATTACTGGGTTATTGAGAACGATTTTGATACCATGACCAAGACAGATTGGACATATGACCGCATCATATTGACTAACTACACATATAACAGTGAATATATAATGAGCAGCGCAGATGTTTATTATTTTGATACCATTTATGGTCTAAACCAGACCTTTACGGAGAGCGTCTCAGATCACTACCCGGTCTACGCGGAGTTCAACACCACCATACCTGATGATGACTAACCCATAGAGCTTATTGATAGGCACCACAATTGATTAGGTATGAATAAAACCACTCAAATCGTTAAGGCATCAGGGACAAGATATGAATGCGGGCACCAGCACGGAGAACAGGCCGCTGAAGAGATCAAATACAATCTAAAATACTATTTCGGTTGGTGGGAACGAAACCTAAAGATGAGTAAAGACGAGGTATATGAGTATATAGACAACGTCTTAGACGCCACTAAGGCATATGACTCAGGACTAGTAGAAGAAATGAGAGGAATCGCGGACGCAGTTGAGGTTGATCTGGAAGCATTAGCCGCGTTGAACGGTAGATATGAACTGGCTTGGGCTAGTCCAGAACAGCTTATGGGAGGATGTACATGCATAGCAGCCCTCCCCATTAGAACAGAATCACGGAACACCCTGTTGGCTCAGAACTGGGATTACCGTGTTGATGTACAGGACACTTGCATCATCTTGAAGGTTAAAGTGGATGACGGACCATCCGTGGTTATGCACACCGAGGCTGGTATCATAGGGCATAAAGGTTTGAACAGTGAGGGCATAGGGATAGTGCTTAACGCCATGGTATCGGACAGAGATAAACTGGGGGAATCCGTGCCTTTCTTCCTAGTCTGTAGAAAGATGCTGGACAGTCCACGTTTCAGTGAAGCAACTAAGGAATTGTTAAACGCGGAGAGAAACCTCTCGTATAATGTAATGATGGCTGGGAAAGGCATAGCGGTTAGCTTGGAGGCTCACCCGGAGGACGTATCTATTATCTACCCGGAGTATGGTGTGCTGGCGCACACCAACCACTTCGTAGGTGATCGAGCACTACAGATCAAGGACAAATTTGTACTAAGCGAGACAAGCAGCATAAACCGGTACATAATGGCAAAGAATAAACTCAATACACATGACGCTCATAGCTTTGAAAGCTTCAAAGAGATGCTAACAGACCACTATGACCATCCTACAAGTATATGCCATCACCCAGATAAAAGCAAACACAGGGACCACTGGGAGGAAACAGTATCATCCGTCTACATGGAGCCAGAGAGACTCTTATTCATGTACACAGCGGGTCCACCATGCAGCAACCAGTACACTCAGGTAGCTCTATAATCCGGCAAAATCTCTTTAAGTAGCCTCATCATTCAGAGATGTGAGTTTACTAATGAGTGAACAGGTAAGTACCATCGAGCTCATCGCCTACCTAGTAGGCATGATACCAAGCGTCTACTTCGCGTATAGACTACTCGTTGAACTCTATCACTACTTAACCAAGAAGGATGACGACTTTTTGTAATGACGCAGGAAAAAGAAAAATACTGTCACAGCTGTGGAACACTAATACCCTATTATGATAGACACTGCCCCGCCTGTGGTGAACAACAACCAACATTACCCGGCATGGAACCCTTGAGAGAAGAAGAGAGTAAAGAGAAAAAGGTCTGGGTAGCAGTCTTACTCAGCTTTCTTATTACAGGTCTAGGTCAATACTATCTGGGTGCCCGGAGAAGAGGCGTGGCTTTCTTCGCTGGGACACTACTAATGGGCGTCATATTATCAATCAGTTATACACAGGAACAGATTATGGGTTTCGGCGTATTTCTTGCAGCTGTCTCAGCCATAGATGCATACCAGCTAGCTAGGAGAAAGAATCAATCTATATAGACTAGATTCACTGGGTTTATTATTCAATACGTATAATCAGTCTCGTGAACTAATTGAAGTACGAGATAAAATATCAACCAAGCTATAGCCTTCTAGAGATACAACTAGAAAAAGATGAGGTAATAACCGGTGAATCAGGGGCATTAACCTATATGAGCCCAAATATCGATGTCAGAACCAGGACCCGTGAGAAAAGCCTCCTCGGAAGCCTCAAGACCAGCATCTTAGGGGGGCAAAGTCTATTTGTTACTGATTTTGCTGCTGTTGGTGGACCTGGTAAAGTAGCATTGGTGGCTGCGCCCATCGGGGATGTTGAACGATTTGAGGTCTCCCCTGATAATGGATACGTTATCCAGAAATCAGCTTACTTGGCGTCAACTCAAGGAATAGATCTAGATGTACGGTGGGAGGGGTTCAGCAAGGGATTGTTCGGTCAAGGCTTGTTCATGATTAAGACAACAGGCACAGGAGATCTTTTCATCAACAGCTTCGGGGCCATTGATAAACACATATTAGAACCCGGAGAACAATTGGTGGTAGATAACTTCCACTTAGCAGCCTTCAGCGATACCTGCAAATACGAAGTACGAAAATTCGGTAGCTGGAAGGACACCTTATTCAGTGGCGAGGGATTAGTGACCTATATTGAGGGCCCCGGTGAGGTGTATGTGCAAACTAAGAATCTTAGAGAGTTCGTGGAATGGTTATGGACCCTCATCGGCCCCAAAGTTTCCTCAAGGCAGGCAAGATAAATGATTGACACCATCTATTTCGATAACTGGAACACACTGGTTCAGGCCCCCAACCTCATGAAGAAGGGGAGCAGCACCAAGATTTTTCATAAGTACCTGACGGAACAGGGCATAGAGATATCATATGATTCATTGATTGAGACCTATGTACCAGTGGCTAGGGCTCAGAACAGGGAATGCGAACTAGATGGATACAGGGAACCGGATTACCGTAAGAGACTGGAAACGGTCTTCAAGAAACTCGGGGTAGATTCAGCTGTAGACCACTCCTATGGTGCCTGGAAATATTATCTCAGGATGTGGCCGGAGCAGACAGAGTTCTTCCCCGGAGTCCCTAGGATGCTAGAGGAGTTAAAGCCTCGGTACAAGCTGGGCATAATAACCAATTATATGGATGGCCCCACCTGTCGAGCAGTCTTCCAGAAGCTGAGCTATGATGAGTTCTTTGATTCACTGGTAGTCTCCCATGAACTGGGGTACATGAAACCGGCTGAGATTCTTTTCGAGACCGCGTTGAGAGAAACCGATTCTACGCCTGAGCGCTGTTTAATGGTGGGGGACACTTATGATGCTGACGTGGTGGGAGGTAACAGGATTGGTATGAAGACTGTATTGGTGGATATCAATGACAATCAACATGAATTCTACCATGATTGCAGCATGGTGATCAAGAATATAGACGAGTTCCAGGATGCATTACAAAAACTAGCGTCTGGCTAGCTCAACTATTTCGTATAGGTTTTTTATTATTTTTTCACAGCCACCATCAATTAATCGTTGCGCCCATTCATCATCTCTCCAGTAGCCTACGAAGGCTACTTTCGCTGCTTTTGAGGTAGTTAGATCCGTGGTAGTGTCTCCTATGTATAGTGTTTCACGGGGAGTGGAATCGATTAGATTTATAGTTGATAATAGGTGTCGTGGATCCGGTTTTGGGTATGGGGTTTCGTCGCGTCCAACGACACCGTGGAAAAAGTCAGTTATTTTGAATTTATCGAGTACTTGTTTGGCGTACTCTCCGTGGCTTCTGGTTGTTATTCCCAAGCGGTATCCGTCTTTATATAAGGTCTTGATGGTTTCATGAGCGTGTGGTTTGAGGCTCATAGTGGGTAAGGCTTTGAGCTCAATATTGTTCATCACATTATCAAGCCCTACTAGAGTGTCGTCAAGGTTTTCTCGAGGTAACCCATATTCTAATAAAGTCTCGGCTCCTCCTCGGATTACTTGATATGCTTTACGTCTATCCTCGATGACTTCGGTCATTCCCATTTCGTTTAACAGATCTCTGATCTCTTCACCCATCTTCTGGTAGTCGATGTGGCTCTCCACTAGGGTCCCGTCGAGGTCGAATACCACGGCTCTATACGGCATAAAAGGTATTCCTATATGATGATTTATAGAGTATTTTATTGAGTGAAACTTTTTTAACTTGGAAATGGGTTCATTGGGGAGTGCGGGCGAGTAGTTCAGGGGTATGAATGCTTGGTTTGCAACCAAGAGGTCGAGGGTTCAAATCCCTCCTCGTCCACTACACTAGTCGGGTTTTTTGGGGAATTTTTTGGGTTGTTTTGTTGAAATATTGGATATTTTTGTTCCAATTGATTTTCATGGATTAAGATTTTTATTTTTTGGTTTGAACCATCGTTTTTGTGGTGGGAAGATAGCGGCGTTTGAAGTATTTTTCTAGATGTTCATTCCGTTGTTTTCATGTGTTTGTATACTTGTGTGAATCCGCCTTCTTTGTTCATCGACTTTCCTTACAGTTGTTACAGTAGAATAAAGGCACATTTTGCACCTAGATTGGTGTCACCCATCTCATTTCATCAATGAGAATAAACTCTTAACAGCTTAACGCGAGTTCTTCAAATAACTCTTTCACAGGCTTCGTCTAGGTTTCCCCGAGACTTATATGGTCTCAGGGTATTACAATCAGGCTAGATCAGTATTTTCTTCAATCTTTTTTTCATAAAATAGACGTTAAGTATCATCCAACATAGGCTGTTTCAATAAAGTGTATGAGTTTACTTCGTAGAAAACCTATCTTAACACCTTTACAGTTATCATTATCATTCCAACATTTCACACAAATCCGAGCTTTTTCGTTTTTATCAAGCATGAAACGAATAATCTTCTTCAACCCTGTTTCATCTTTAGTAAACCCGTTTCTAATCTCTAATATGTCACCAAGCTCAGTAGTTATGAAAGCATTACCATAGCTATCTAGAAACCTCCATGCTTCCTCAAAAGTATAGTTTGACTTATCACTAGAAAGACTTGTATTTATCGGCTCTCACACACCAACACAAACTTATCCTCAGAATAATATAAATATTTAATGTGTCAACCTAACGCTACTCTGGCGGGGGGTTAATCATTACAATATTATGCCCACGAAGCATAATGTCTCCCAGATCTACCACATTCATGGGATCTGAAACATCCTGAGAATCCTTCATATAGAGATTAACATACTGGTCAAACCCATCAAGAATACCTCGAATAGTCCTACCATACCTCATTTTAATCAAAATCGTTTTGCCTCTACTACGCTCAAGCACTGTTTCAAACATATCAGCCATTACTATGCCTCGTATTGGGTTGAATATACGTACACTCTTTAAAAGCCTATATTTTAATCTGCTTTTCGGTTTATATATTACATTAAATTAGATTTAAAGGGATGTG
>CAZAQI010000069.1:0-10720 GCA_964487465.1 uncultured Candidatus Bathyarchaeia archaeon | reverse complement strand
TTTCCTAGCGGGATACATGTCAAGTATGATAAAATCCTCCCTAGACATGGAACCCGAAATAGAAAAAACAGACAGAAGCCTGAACTTTATACTAACCAAATAATTACTTGAAAACATCTTCCCCTATTTAAAAGAGATTTACGATCAATAGTTAAACGTGAAACTTTGAAAAAGGAAGCAATTAAAAACGGAAATCAAAAAACAACAACATTAGAAAGCAGTCAGTAAATTATCCAAAAAAAATACACATGACTTTTAACAACAACATCGACTCAATGACACGATAACCCACCATACCATATATATGACTATCACTTCCAAGAGCAACTGAGTAACTAATGTCTTCACATTGGTTTAACATACAATCCCTAGTAAGATAAGAAGATTTACAGGAGAATTAAAGAATACGCGGATAATATTCAATCAATTTATATACTGCGCGAATAACAACTCACAGATAACGCTTTGAAACTGGAAACAAAAGACATAGAAATACTTGATGAACTCCAAAAAAACGCAAAAACAAGCTACCGTGAACTCTCTGAAAATACAGGAATACCAAGCTCCACACTACATGACAGAATCAAAAAGATGAATAAAGAAGGAATCATCAAACAAAACGTAACCATAATAGATGACGAAGCCATAGGCTGCACCCAATTATCCATAATCGGCGTAGAAACCGGCGCAGAACTATACAAAGACGTAGCAGCAGAACTCATCAAAATACCTGAAATTGTAGAAGTCTACGGAACAACTGCTCAATATGACCTGATGATAAAACTCAGAGCCTATAATAGAAAACACCTCGGAGAAACCCTCAACAAGATACGTAACATACATGGTGTAAACGACATTAACGTAGCCATTGCCTTAGAAGTCTTCAAAGAAGAACACACATTACCGATAATACAAGAACACATTCACTAAGAAATATCCCCTCCGAAGAGGGGTGTAGTGGCATTCAACACCAATAATCCACCAATCACGAAATCTAATAAAACTTACGATAAGGTTTAATAAATAACGGAGAATTTACTAATTTCAAAAGGAGCTCCGAATATAATTGGGAAACAATCCAGTGGAAAAAAAATCTCCCCCCGAGACGGAGTTTTATAAATACACTATTCAAGAAACATTTGAGAAACTAGAAACAAGAGAAGAAGGCCTAACCGAAGCTGAGGCGAAAAAAAGATACCAGCAATATGGGCCCAACGAACTTGTTGAAGAGGAAAAAACCACCCCACTGGACATACTAATAAACCAGTTTAGAAGCATCCTTATTCTCATACTCATAGTAGCCGCAGCGGTATCTGGATTCATCCTCCACGAATACACGGATATGGCTGTGATTCTAACCATAGTTATCCTCAACTCGATAATAGGCTTCATACAGGAATATCGTGCCGAGCAAGCCGTCGAGGCATTAAAACAAATGGTATCACCCCAGTGCAAGGTAATACGAGACAACACGACAAAAGAAATACCAGCCACCGAAGTAGTACCCGGAGATATACTTGTCATCGAGCAGGGAGACAGGATACCCGCAGACGCCCGTCTAACAGATACAGTTAACCTCAAAATAGACGAGTCCCCACTAACCGGCGAATCTACGACAGTCACAAAAAAACCTGAAAAAATACAAGAAGAAACCCCACTAGCCCAGCGAGATAACATGGTTTACATGGGAACACACGCCACTTATGGACGCGGAAAAGCCGTAATAACAAACACAGGAATGTCCACCGAGTTTGGTAACATCGCAAAAATGATACAAACAATCGAGGAAGAAGACTCACCCCTAAAAAAGAAAACAGAAAAACTGGGAAGACAACTAGGCGCCATAGCCCTCATAGGCACAATAATGGTATTTGTCGTAGACTACCTAAGCGGTATCAGCTTCGTGCAGTCATTCATGAGTGCAGTAAGCCTTGCAGTTAGCGCGATCCCAGAGGGCCTTCCCACAGTACTAGTGATCACCTTATCATTAGGAGCCCAACGGATGGCAAAACAAAACGCAATTATAAGAAAACTAAACTCAGTCGAAACCCTCGGAACAACCACAGTAATCTGCAGCGACAAGACCGGCACCATTACCAAAAACGAAATGACGGTAAGACAGCTTAAAACAGAGAATAACAGCGTAGACATAACTGGACAAGGTTACACGAAAGAAGGAGAATTCGTAAAAGCTGGAGACACAGTAAAACCAAGAGAAAACCCTGAACTCGATCTAATATTAAAAACAGGCCTACTCTGTAACAACTCATCAATAGCCCAAGACCCCGATATAGGTCCATACATCATGGGAGATCCAACAGAAGGTGCTATCCTCATCGCAGCTGTAAAATCAGGCCTAATACCGGAACAAGTTGAGAATGAATACCCCCGGGTATATGAGTTCCCATTTGACTCAAGCCGAAAGATGATGAGCACAATAAATCAGACAGACAATGGTGTAAGAGTATATGCAAAAGGCGCCCCAGAGGTAATACTAGAAAAAAGTAACAAACTTTACTCAGAAAACGAGGTAAAAGAACTAACCAGAGAAAACAGAGAAGAAATAAACAATAAAGTCGAAGAAATGGCTGAAAAAGCACTAAGGGTCCTAGCCTTCGCGTACAAAGAAACTGAGAAAAAAGAAGAATATGAACTAGAAGACACGGAATCAGACCTAGTTTTCATTGGACTCATGGGTATGATGGACCCACCTAGAGAAGAGGTTCCAGCAGCCATACAATTATGTAAAAAAGCCGGAATACGCCCAGTAATGATAACAGGAGACCACGAAGACACCGCAGTCGCAATAGCCGAAGAAGTTGGAATAATCACAAAAAGCAACCACAACGCAGTCACAGGCATGGAACTGTCAAACATGACAGAAGCCGAATTACAGGACACAGTAAATCAAGTATCTGTATACGCCCGCGTTAGCCCAGAACACAAAGTACGTATAGCACAGGCCCTCAGAGCCAACGGCAACATAGTAGCCATGACAGGCGACGGAGTAAATGACGCCCCAGCCATAAAATCCGCGGACATAGGCGTCGCAATGGGTATCAAAGGTACAGATGTCTCCAAAGAGGCCGCGGATATGGTACTCGCAGACGATAATTTTGCATCAATTGTAAGAGCAGTAGAACAGGGAAGAATAATCTACGATAACATACGTAAATTCATGCGTTTCATGATATCCAGCAACTTTGACGAGATGATAGTAATAACTAGCTTCGTCCTCGCTGGACTACCTATGCCTTTCTTACCAGTAATGATACTCTGGCTAAACCTAGTAACAGACGGCCCCCCAGCTATAGCTCTGAGCATGGACAAACCCACAGACGACCTGATGTCTATCCCACCTCGAGACCCTAATGAAGGAATACTGCACGGCATGTACCTATTCATAGCAGCCTACGTAGTGCTCCAATCTGGCTCCACATCAGCTACCTTCATCTGGAAATACATAATACAAGGAGCGTCACTCGAAGCCTCTAGAACCGCTGCCTTCATGCAAGCATGCATATTCGAGCTAGTGGTTGTATGGAACTGCAGATCAGAGAAACACAATGTACTAAAAACGGGATTCAACAACAAATACCTACTAGCAGCTACGATAATAGGCGGAATACTAACCATGTCACTGACATATATCCCATTCCTGCAGAATGTCTTCCACACCGTACCCCTCACATTACAGGACTGGACATGGATATACGGAATGAGTCTACTAGGTTTCCTAGTGTTACCGGAACTCTTTTTCAGGAACCAAGAGGGCTAACCCTCATAATGGTTCAACTAGAAGAAGACTAAATTAAGACAAACATGAGCCCTAGAAAAATCAGACAAACTCATTCCTCAATAAACCTAACCACAAAAAAACATCTAAACTCTCAATAAATAACTACCCCAGGCTATCCAGGATCCAGTAGACTTCAGGTTCAAATAAGACTACGTATAACCAGTAAACATGAGCACCGTAACCTATCTAATAATCGGAGGAGGAGCCTTACTCATTGGATACTACCTCTACAAACAAACCCGTGTAAAAGAAACCCCTACCACTACAGAGAGAGAACAGAAAATTACCTCAAGTGATTACGAGCCAGAGCCAATAACACCCGAGACAGCTGAAACAGAAAGCATAGAAGCCCAGGTAAAAGGAACATTACCACTAAGTCAAGAAGTAACAACCACAGAACAGGTAAAAAACGAGAAAAAATCCGTACTAGAGCAAGAAAAAAGAGAAACACCGCGCCAAGGTACACCTATCACCGAGATCAAGGGCATCAATTCCACATATACAGAGAAACTAAAGGAAACTGGGATAACCACAGTAGAAACCCTCCTAGAAGAAGGCGCAACCAGAACAAATAGAAAAGAATTAGCCGAGACAACAGGCACCACCCAAAAAAATATACTGGAATGGGTTAACCAAGCTGACCTCTACCGGGTAAAAGGCGTAGCAGAAGAATACGCAGAACTCCTAAAAGAAGCAGGGGTAAACACTGTACCAGAACTCGCCCAACGAAACCCGGAGAACCTACATAATAAACTATTAGAAGTAAACGAGGAGGAAAAACTGGTAAACAGAGCACCCAGCCTCAAAGAAGTGGAGAACTGGATAAACCAAGCAAAAAAGATGCCTAGAAAAATAGAGTATTAAGACTGCGGAAAAAGAACCAGTAATAATAAACCAGACTCTAGGGAGACCGCACAATGAAAAGCAACCATCAAATGAATCTACAATAAGAACATGGATACCGCCTCAATTGACGAGAATACACCTAAATCCTGATTAATTACTCACCGCTAAACGATTTTGGAACAGCAGTATTGTCCTAGCAATCCCATGAAAATTAACATTATAAAAACTATAATTTTGGTTGATTAGATTTACTATGTTTCTCCGCCTCTACTTGTTTATATTAAGTGACTGTTAAGAGTATAAAGAGTCAACTGGATATAAGCTTCTAACCCCGATCTTGGAGGCATCAACAATCCAGCGAACTCATTTTGTATAAGAACCATCAAAATAGTTTGAAATTTTCACGAAGTAAGCAGATATAAAAGAAATTCTTCCTTATTACAAGAATTAGAATTCAACTTTATCTCCTCTTTATCAGTAATTATTCTGATAAAAATTCTTCACTCAAATATCCCCTTTGTAGAACCAAGTTCTAATCCTACGTTTAATACCATCTATCTACGTTAAAAACCAAATAACAGCACTACAAAACAGCCTAAATATAACGATAAAACATAGAAAGTAGATTAAATTAAAATGAGAAAATTAGTGACGTTTCTTAACATCTCTCAAAAATAATATGATCAAAGGAACCTGCATAAACTCAAGTAATGAACCCAATATTAAAAGCATATTTGGGTTAAAATCATAGAGATAACCACCGATATAACTTCCAGGCAAACTAAGAATACCAGAGACAGTACCCATAAGCCCCATAACTTTACCCCTATCCCTCTGCGGCACAACATCCGCAACGAGCGCCTGCCATGCAGGACCACCCATATAACCACCTGTTCTTATCCTTCCGCCGCCAAGACCCTGAGCCACACCAATCACCGAATAAGCCGCCAACAATTGATTATATCCCTTAAACAGGTAGAGACTCAAACTATCGAAAGGACCCAAACCACGGGCGAGCAAAATACAGGGGACTCTACCAAACCTGTCAGCTATAATACCGCTAATCAAGTAAAGAGGTACCGAGATGCCCATAGCAACAGTCTGTAAAAGACCATACTGAGTCGTACTTAGTCCCACATGCTCATAAGCATACGGCGCTAAAAACGCCCACGTCATTCTCATCGCAAAACTACTAATTACAGCAATGGATAACATAATCCACACAGTACGAGACTGACTCTTCAGGGTCTCAATTAGCCCCATTCCATTATCATCGCCTTCATCTTCACCGTCATCAACCAAAGTTTCCGTCAGGAACAATTGTCTAACCAAGACAGCGACCCCTGCAGCCACAGTGAACATCATCAAACCAATGCGTACACCACGACTGATACCCATTACCTCCAAGTAGTAACCGCTCACGACAGGCATGAAAACCTGAGGTAAACTTGTAATGAAGCGATAAGCACCGAAAGCGGCACCTCTTCTCTCCTGCGGCAAGCTCTCCGCTATTATGGCGTTAAAAGCTGGGCTGTAAAGACTAGCCATAGCGTTAATAACCATCCCTGGGATAACCCAATGCCAAGTTCTTGCCGTAAACAAGAATATCGGAGCGATTACACGCAGCGCTGTACCGTAGACGATAACCTTCTTCCGCCCTATCTTATCAGCTAGAGCACCTCCTGGCAACTGGAAAAGAATTCTGCTAGTGTTCTGTATGGTAGCAAGGATCCCCACGATTTTAACCGGTGTGTTAAGCTCCTCGATCAGGTATAGACTCCACCACAACTCCCAGAGGCCATTGAAAATATTGTACAGCATATTTGTGCTGGAAATGGCGATAATATTCCGATTAGAAAATACGTCTTTGAGTATACTTGCCACTATTGTTCAACCTCAGAGATGACATAGCTTACCCATCTTAGAGAGAATATATCTCTTTTGTCTAACCCCGAAGAAAACAGCTCGCTGAATCAGAACATCACCTAAATTTCACAATACATGAAGAACCCCAAACCTAACATTAACCAAATTAAAGAATAAATAGTGGTTTATCACTGTCTCTGCAGATACATTGCCCCACCGCAGCAAATACCACAATAGCTACAACCAACATAATGATTGTCTTGGAAAACCCTGAAGCCGGAATCTCCACGCTGAACCCGGCCTCAAAGCCATCAACCATAACAGTATGAGCACCCTCATCTTCACTTCTAACCATAGTCTCAACCGTGAAGCTTACTTTACATCCTCACCCTGCAACATCCTTTATGGAGGCTTCTTCAAAAAAAACACATCCTCTGTATCCAACCCGAGAATAGTCTCCGATTGTCCCTCGGAGACATGCCGTCAAACTCTTCATACGTTGGAAACACAGAAGGAGGAATTATTGGAGGAAGAAACACCGGAATAATAGAGAAACTAGAAGAAATTAACCCTCCAGAATATCTCCATCTCATCTAGGGTATTGTTTCCTAGTTCCACCCACAACGTAGTCTTCGCCCCAAATATGCTGCAATGACTTAACATTCTCCACATCCACCACCCCATCAATCGCCTCACTCCTAGTCTCAGACACCAATATTTCCCCAAAAACCCATACAGCCCTAGGCGATAGCTCTACAATCTCTACCTCCCTACACTCTAACCAGCCATAAGCCTCAGCTATCCTAGGCGGCTCCACCACCTTAGAAGGGACCTCAGTGAGACCAGCCTCAGCGATCTCAGACACCCCATAAGGAAGGTTCAACGCAAGAACCCGCATCAACGGCCCAAACTCTTCACCAACAAGATTCACCACAAACTCCCCCGATAAACGAATATTCCTCAACGTATCATGCTCCACTTCACAGCAGAACCCATACATAGGCGGCTTAGTGGTAGCCGGACTGTTAAAGCTAAACGGAGCCGCATTACTCACACCGTTACTCGACAACGTCGACACCACAATACAGGGCCTGGAAACCAGTTTACTAAAATCAACCTCTACAATATCACTCATACCTGAACAATCGTTTATACAGGATAAAAACTAACCTCCGCCTGCAAGTCGTTAACCAACAAAATCATCCTCCAGAGGCATAAACAGACACACCACCAAGCCCGGGGTTCCAAGCAGGATCCGCCAAGGAAACCCAAGAGTATACAAAGACAACAGAAAATGAATCACTATGAGTATGGTGTATGCGTATCCTAGGTAGATGTGTAATGGCTGTGATACTGCGCGATCTATATCGAGCCTTGTCATAGTATATCAGAGACTAAGCATAGTCAATGCGAGCAGGGAGACAAACCAACCAAGTCTTCTATTAACTGTTATCGCTGTTTTTCGGGAAAACAGACCAATAGAGACTCTGGAAAATGGCTTGATTTAAACTATTTTCAGCCATAAATTTTTTAGAATAAAAACATCCTGTCTTAGATCTAGAAAACACAGGATAGTAGAGTGTGATCAAACTTAATCATTTGGATAGTTGAAGAAGTTTATTCCTCGCACAATGTATGTAAGTATTTCCCGTTTTTCTCCAATAACGCCTCAACTCGCTCTAAGAACCGTTGAATCAAGCTCTTTTTCTTCATCTCTGCCTCATAATCCTTTACCTTAACCGCCTTTTTCTTAGTATTCATCAAACAATTCAACTCCTTTAACACTATGTAACATCTTATCCACCTTTACCCTGTCCTCCTTACGATCAACAAAGGTAGAAACAGTCTCCTGACCCATGGACTCTAACAACAACACCGACTCCAATGCACGGTAACCCACCGTACCACAGATATGACTATCACTACCCAAGGTAACCGTAGATACCCCCGAACCCAGAGCAGCCTCTATAAACTCGCTGCATGGAAAATTATCTCCAACACCATGCCTATACCCACTGGAGTTTATCTCAAACCCTACATCATAGCTTCTCATAGCATCAATAACATCAAGGACAACGTTACCGTAATCAGCCCAACCAATAAAACCAGTATAGCTTTTCCTAAAGTAATCAGGGTGACTAATACAGTCAAATAACCCGCTCTCAACCATCATCCGCGTAACCCGGTAATAATCCTCGATGGCGTCAACACGTCGTTGACCCTCAAAAAACCTGTTCCTGTGCCCAGGTCCAGTATACACGGATCGCCCATTAACCTGGTGGACACTACCAAGCACATAGTCAAGAGGATACTCGTCCAATACGTGAGTTATTAACCGCTCTTTATCTGGGAAATAATCCACCTCAAACCCTGTTTTCAATAATACATCAGTATCCTCCTGGGCTAACCATATCTCCTCCAGGTGACCATTTATCTCATCGAGACGGATACCCGTTGATCTATCCTCACCCGCTAGAATCAGGTGATTGGTAAACGCTATCTCCTTTACCCCTTTTTTCTCAGCCTCAGAGATATATCCCGCAACTGTTGCCTGAGGGGCGTCTCTACTCAGATGAGTGTGTATGTGATAATCAGCGAGGATTTGAGATGTATGCGTTTGTTTTCCTTTAATCTCCATGTCATTGTATTTTGTTTTCTCGATTTGCGATACTTGCATATCTCTCATGGAATTGGAACCTAATTACAGATTATATAATTTACCAAAATAATATATAGATAAGCCAATATTATATATAAATTACAGGTCTAAACACAACAGAAACAAAAAAAGAAACACCCAAAGACCCTCAGCCCATAGTAGACACTGCTTTCTGGTCTATTGTCTCTATATATTTTACCTGGAAACAGTTTATACAATACAATACATGAAACACATCTGTCTGCTAGTGTCTTTCATTTCCAAAATCGACATGGACATCAACTCCAGCAGACCCCAATCCAACAAAACCCCTACCAAATAAACATAATTCACCTTAAATGGTTCATGACCGATCAATGCATGATCTGGACCACAATAATAAACGATTACCATACGTTATCAAGAAACATTGGACTCTTTCCGACTAGCCTAAACAGCAACCTTATAAAACAATAAAGACGACAGAATATTTCTTAATAGAGCCTCTGTAGTTACAACCAAGAAAGACCATAAAATCCCAAACCCATCCTAACAACATACACAAGACCCAATTAACCTAACCAGAGGAGCATCAACGACCACGCCAATGAGACAAAAAGAAAAGAAAAACATCAAAGTAGAAACTCTTAAACACATAATAGAGAGAGAAATAGCCCAGATTAATAACTGATAATAAAAGATAGGTGAGTCTGCTACCTGTTAATCTCCTATAGGGGGTTTAAGACTATTCATAGTGGAGAGATGGACAGCAGACTCAACTAATACCTTACCCAACACAATATAATTTAACTGTCACAAGAAAACAATGAAAGACCTAAACAACAGAAAAACAAACAGGGCAAGGAAAAACAAAAACTCAGATAAAAATCTTATATGAAACCAAAGAAGAGCCTTAACAACTAGCACGTATACCCAAATATAATCAACATGCCACTTTAGTTACCAATCCCTATTTGTTGCCGTAACCCTGAGCTTATACCACTTTAACCCAAATAAAGTAACAGGGTCTGTTGTGGTCATGACTCTTCGTTTGACTGGGGCAAAACAACAGACCCTTAATCCACCCTAGAAAACACAGGATCAATACCAACCCTTGAAATCAGCTATAAATTAATTAAGCAATAAGGAATTAGAAAAAATTGTTTTCTTACTCTTCCACATATCTTTTTTTCCAAAATAATACAGGGTGTCTCTTTAATACAAGTCTTTTCGGCTTTCCTCTATTCCAGAAATGTGATTTTGACTCATATCGTACCTTCCAAGGCTTGAGTAGAGACCGTTTCTTCTCCAACTTAACATTACGTTTCTTCTTCCTAAATAATCCGAATACATAACTAAATAAAACAAGCCAGCAAAAGTATTAGTACTGTAAACAAGAACAGATAAACAAAAAAGACGCTTTAAAACCACCTAAGTATTCCTAGATATGCCACTAGGTTATAAAAGGTTAGAAAATCATCCTTTTACTAAATACGAATAAAATTAGTCTCTTTAAAATATACAGTAATAGAATCAGCAATAATGGTAATAGAGATAATCCTAGAAATAAT
>CAZAQI010000068.1:0-11014 GCA_964487465.1 uncultured Candidatus Bathyarchaeia archaeon | reverse complement strand
TCTATATTATTACGGGTAAAATACTCCGCAATCCGCTTCTCTGTTTTACTTCTAACATCTACACCTAAACTTGTGGTGGATTTTATGCCATAACTTTTCGGTTGAACCTTATTTCTGAATGCTAGAAAAAAGATCAAGAATAGAAAAAAGATAAGGATCCACATAGCTGTTTAGTTGGATTCATGGTTTTAGTAACTTATGGACTAAAAGTAAAGATCTAAGAAATTATTTCGATGATATTAAATTAATAGACATACCTAAGCTGAAGTCTAAAGTCAATCTATGATCCATGGAACCTCAGCTCAAACCCAGAAATCAGTCGTAAACTTCATGTCACACATAATTATTTAAAGAGAACATATAGTTAATGAAAAATAAATTAAATATCGATTTTTTCTCGTGTTTTTCGAATATTTCAGCAAACATAAGAAAAGTTAAACCCTGACAGACTAGTTTAAAAATATGTCCGAGTACCCGGAGCCAAAATACAAGGCAATAGTGGAGAAAAGCCCCGATCTAATATTCATAACAAACGATTCGGGTGTCCTATATATCAATCCATCCGGAGTCGAATACCTTGGATACCAGAAAGACGAAGAGATACTCGGAAGACCAGCACTTGACTTCATCCACCCCGACTCACACGAGATAACCACAAAATACGCTCAGCAGAGACGAGCAGGCGCTAACCCACCCAGCCAATACAGGGCAAAACTACTAGGAAAAGACGGGAAAACACTGGAAGCCGAGTTACACGCCTCACGCATAATCTGGAACAACGCACCAGCATCCGTCACCATTGCACGAGATATAAGTGAACAAATACAGCTAGAGGAAGAGCTTCAGGAAATCAATGAAAGACTAACTGGCTTCATGGAGTCCGCAACAGATGGCTTCGCACTACTCGACGAAAAACTACGTCTAATAGAATCAAACAAAGTATGGCTAAACCAAGCCGGCTTAACCAGAGAACAAGCAATAGGCAGACACTGCACAGAAATATTACCCAACCTCAAGCAAACCGGTAGACTGGACATATACAAGAAAGTACTTGAAACCGGGGAACCCAAAGAGTTTAATGAAGTAATCCCCGCCAGCGGCGGAGACCAGTACTTTGATATCAAGGCGTTTAAGACAGGAGACCTTCTCGGCATCGTTACAAGAGACATCACCGACCAAGTAACATATGATAAAAAAATGGAAGAATTACACCATCTCTCCGATAAGCTTTCACGTGCACAGAGCATAAAGGAGATAGCTGAAATCGTGGTGGAGGCAGCAGTAGATACTCTGGCATGTAAGAGAGTCAGCTTCCAAACCATCAAAGAGGATAAACTGGTTATACAAGCAGCTAAACCATCAATCAGCATACATCAAATACCACTAGATAAGCCAAGCATAGTAGTCCGAGCCTTCAAGACAGGACAACCACAACATATACCAGACACAACCAAAGACCCTGACTACCTAGAAGCCATAGCTGAAGACGAATCACCCTCTTTATCCGAGTACGCATACCCGATAAAACTACGTGAAGAACCCATAGCAGTGATTAACATCGAGGAACCAGAGAGGAACGCGTTTACAGAAAAAACCCTTGAACTAGTATCCATACTAGGAGACCATGTCTCCGCGGCGCTACAAGCACAGAGCTACCGTGATAGACTCATTGCACTCCACAATAGTTCAACACATCTAACCCACGCCGATTCCAGTGAAGAAGTCTACGCCATAGCCATGGACATACTCGTAGAGGAACTAGGGTATACGTGGGCAGGCGTCATGCGTGTAGAAGACCATGAGCTAAGATATGTGTACACCAGTAGCGGGGCGCTCATAGATGAAAGTTTACCCTTAGATGGGTCGGGGATAACTGTGAAGGCAGCTAACTCAAAGACCACACAACTCGTGAAAGACAGCCGACTTGACCCCGATTTCGTCACCCTGGATAGTGGACCTCCCACCATGTTATCGGAGCTCGCGGTACCCGTATTCATTGAAGATAAGGTAAAGTACGTGCTTAACGTTGAGAGCAGCCGGGTTGACGACTTCGACGAGAACGATGTAAGACTCGTTGAACTCCTCGCCCAACACGTAGCATCAACGATAGAGAACATCAAAGGATTAGAGGCGAGAAAACGCTACGAGACACTACTGGAAACACTACACCAGTATGCTTCCCAGGTATCGAGAATGGATTCTATCCAAGAAATCGCGGACACATCCATTGAATTCATAGTAGATGTCATGGGTTTTAACAGAGCAGGAATAGGACTCGTAGAAGGTGAATACCTCCACCCCATATCACTAGCAGACCCCGAGCTAAAAGCCAGATCTATCTCACTCAAAGAACCAAGCATCATCGCTAGAGCCGTAAACACCGGAGAATCCCAGCTCATAGAAGACACGAGAAAAGACAAAGACTATTTAATATACAACGAAGCTGGCCCCGATTACTCCTACTCCGAACTAGCTGTACCCATTAAAGACGGGGAAACAGTTATCGGCGTCATCAACATCGAGAGCACGGAAATCAAAGCCTATGACCAACGAGACCAGATATTAATGGAGTTATTCGCAGAACACATATCATCTGCATTTCGAAACATCAAGGCCTCAGAAGACCAGCAAATATACGAGCAACGCCTCGAATCCCTCAGTAGGGCCATGGCGTCTATGAACTCAGCCCAGTCCATAGAGGAAATAGCAGAGATAAGTTTGATACTGGTAGAGGAGATAATCGAGGCACCGTACTCAGGGTTTCTAAGGGTAATAGGAGATGAGCTGGCACTCTTCAAAAACATAAGCGATCTAGCCATCGATTACAGACTTTCACTGGATGGAAAAGGTATCACTGTGAGAGCTGTAAACGAGAAGAGACCCATCCTCGTTAACGACACAAAACAGGATCCAGACTATGTAAAAGGTACCGTAGAAACCCGTAGCGAACTTGCAGTACCCATATTCGTAGAGGGAGAGGTAGAAGGAGTCCTTAACATGGAGAGCAGTGAAACAGATTTCTTCAACAAGAGCCACATATCTCTGGCAGAGGTCCTAGTCTCTCATATTGCCTCTAATCTGGAGAGACTGAAACGTAGAGACGCCCTCCTAGAAGCAGAGCGAAAAGCCGTAATGGAGCACGAGAGGGCAGAACAGGCTAAGAAGATGGAGCAAATAAAGTCTCAGTTTATGCGTACAGCCACCCATGAACTCAGAACACCATTAACCAGCATGAAAGGCTACCTAGAATTAGCCAGAACTGAAAAAGACCCGGATAAGGCTAAGAAATACCTAGAGATAGCTGCCAGAAACACGGATCGATTAGAGGCTTTAACCACGGATCTGCTTGACCAGCAACGCCTCGAGGACGGACAATTAGAGATCGTACATACGCCGCTGAACTTGAATGAACTGGTAAACAGATCCATCGAAGAAGTAAAACACAAACTGGAATCCAAAAGTCAAGAAGTAAAAGTAGAGACACCACCGGAGGAACCCATGGTCCAGGGAGACCCGTTACGCCTCTCACAGGTATTAGTGAACCTCCTGGACAATGCATCAAAATATAGCCCGAAGTGTTCCCTGATCCAAGTAACCGTTAAAACAACCGGAGAAGAAGTCAAGGTATCTGTTACTGATACCGGTTATGGGCTCAGCCCCGAGGACATGGATAAACTATTCAAACCCTTCCCGGATATTGACAGACCTATTGTATCAGGGCAGAGCGTGGGTCTCGGCCTGAGCATCTGTAAAGGCATCGTTGAGCTCCACGGGGGAGAAATATGGGCCGAGTCTAGGGGACGAGGAGAAGGATCAACCTTCACCTTCAAACTACCTGTATGGAAGGAGTGAAAACAGGCGAACGAATGCACTGATCCTCAAGAGAATAAAAAAACGTACCAAGATTATGAGAGCCATCAACTTGTTTTTAATAGATGAATCCTATAATATTAGATATGTTTTGGTTAAACAGGGATATTTCTACGGGGCTCTGGAAGCTTCACGTGGATTCATGCAGGTTCTGTAACCCCGTTGAGACACGGTTCAAAGGAGTCAACGAGATGAAGAAGAAAGGCGCATGGATAAGCTTCGAATCCGCCGAGGAAGCAAAAGAATACTTCAAGAAGAACTCGGAGCAAGATAGCATCTGGCAGCCATGCAAGACATGCAACCCAGAGAAAAAATAACGTCCCCCCACAGGTAAAAATAGACTCAATAAACCCAAGTTCTCTAAAAAGAGCTGATCCCAGCCATAATTTTAACAACTAAGTAAGATACCATGTAACCATGAAGAAAAAAGCCTGTAAATGGATCGATGAAAACCGTGAAGAGTTCACCGAGGTAAGCGATAAGGTGTGGGAGTACGCGGAGCTAGGCCTGGTAGAGCATAAATCCGCTCAACTCCACGTGGACACCCTCAGAGGACACGGCTTCAAGGTGGAGCACGGGGTAGCCGGTATGCCCACAGCCTTCGTAGCCACATGGGGCGAAGGAAAACCAGTAATCGGGTTCATGGGTGAATACGATGCCCTCCCCGGCATCAGCAACAAACCCGTACCCCACAAGGAGTGGCTGATAGAAGACGGACCAGGACACGGCTGCGGACATAACGTCCACGGCACCAGCGGCTTCATGGCCGCCATAGCCACCAAACAAGTAATGGAGGAGGAGAAACTACCGGGCACCATCAAGGCATATGGTTGCCCAGCCGAGGAAAACTACGACGGCAAGGTCTACATGGTGAGAGCCGGCCTGTTCGATGACGTAGACGCCTGCCTGAGTCACCACCCCAGCGGCTTCAACGTAGCAGGATTATCATCAAGCAACGCCATGAACAGCGTCAAATACGAGTACCACGGCAAGACAGCCCACGCAGCGGGGAGCCCCGAGCAGGGCAGAAGCGCACTGGACGCCATCGAGTTGATGAACATCGGAGTCAACTATCTACGTGAACACGTGGTACAGGAAGCCCGGATCCACTACATAGTAGAGGAAGGCGGAGGACAACCCAACGTCGTACCCGACTACGCCCGCTCATGGTACTACATCAGGGCCCCAGAGAGATCACAGGTCCAGCAAATCTACGAACGAATCAACAAGATCGCAGAAGGCGCAGCCATGATGACCGAGACAGAGCTAAAAATCGACCTCCTCTCCGCCGTCTACAACAAGATCCCAAACAAGACCCTCAGCGAAACAGTCACAGCCAACATGCGTGAAATAGGACACCCCGGGTGGACCAAGGAAGAACTAGAGTTCGCCGCAGAGATAGCCGAGACCATCAACACAGAGGACAAGATGAACAGCCTCCGCAAATCAAAGGTCCCAGACCCCGAGAAGTACCGTGACATAAACCTGGTATCCGAGGTACTGGATGCCTGGGATGACGGCCAGGTCAGCAAAGGAAGCACAGACGTCAGTGACGTATCATGGATCTGCCCAACCATGGAGTTCCGAACCAGCTGCAACATACTGGGCTCCCCCGGCCACGACTGGAGATTCACCGCCGTAAGCGGCATGAGCATCGGCCACAAGAGCCTCATATACGCCGCCAAGACCATGACCGCCAGCGCCCTAGACCTATTCACAGACCCAGAACTAGTAGAGAAGGCCAAGAAAGAGCACAAGGAACGCCTAGCAGGCAGAAAATACACAGCTCACATGCCAGACGATAACATGCCCCCACTAGAGATAGCTGAAACCGCCTGGAAAAAACTCAAAGGAAAAACATCCCCATAAATTTTTATCTCAATACCAAGCACCCCAAGTTGCAGACGGTTATCTACGTGTATTCTTTGCTGCTATTGACCACAGTATACCCTTTTACGGTATATTACGATCAAATTTAAAAAAAAAGAATACCCAGTTTCATAAACCCCAAGCACTCCTCATACCCCCATAAACGAACAAACGAACATCCCCCTCCCCCCGGTATACCGATGGGATCACCTAATAGCAAAGCCTAACAGATTTATCTAGCCTGACTTCTCCTTCACCAACTGATCCCACCTATAAACCAGCTTCTCCAACAAAATCGGCTGATAATCATAAAGATCCTTCGAATACCCCTTCCTGAAAAACACCCGAATCAGGTAACCCCTCTCCCTGAACCCCATCCCAGACATACCATACTCAGACTCCCGGGGCAAGTACCCCCCATACTCCTCATAGAACTCAGATAAACTAGGCTTCACCACATATTCAATAATCTCATCATTATCAACATCATCTCTATGGGGGAAATCCACCTGAAAACTATAATCAATAAGCGAATCATCCAAGATATAATTAGTTATAGTACTATCCAACACCCGCTTATTCGGTATCTCAACCCGATTATACCTTGGATCATAAACCTCCGTATAATTAATCGAAATATTCAACACCTCACCCTCCACATCCCCTATCCTAACATAATCCTGTATCGCAAAAGGCTGCGAGGCCAGAATATAGAAACCAGCCAAGAAATTACCCAGCGTCTGAGTCGAAGCAAAACCAATAGCAGCCCCAGCAACAGCCGACAAACCAATAAGCCAATCCAAACCCAACCCATAAACCTGCAACACCGATACAATAGCAACCAAAGCCACCACAAGGCGAACCACCAAGTCTAAAACATTCTCAATATGCGCACTAATACCAGACCTAGAAACATACCGAGATATAGCGTTCTTAACAACCCGCTCAACAATTAAAGCAACAACTATTATGACGACAGTCGAGGCGATCTTAACCAAGTTACCCTGAGAAAGATAACGTGATAAATCAAACATTACAGAACCTAACATAGGTAACTAAACACGATACATAATATAAACCAAAAACATTAGAGAAGAAGAACAGAAGAAGCCTTGAAGGAGATATTAACCCTATTACCCAGTTCCAACCCCATCGCATCAAAACTCCGCCGGGTGATCTGAACCCTGAAAACCACCCCAACATCAACACTCACCAATACCACCCCATTCTTCCCCTCAACACCCACAATAGACCCACGGAACTGATTACGGGCACTAGTCTCAACCCAGTCATTACTGAGAAATATATCCTGTGGACGCACATGCACAGAAACCCTGCCCTCAGCCGGCTTCGTGAACTTAATCTCAACCTCACCAAGATCTACAGTACTTACCCCATCAACATGCTCACTAAAACCAGTAAATAGGTTCTCAGTAAAACGGGTAAGCGCCTCAAGAACCTCCGGAGCCCCATCCTCGCTGATAACCCCATTCTCCATGAAAACCACCCTATCCGTGATCTTCGAGACCTGAGCCAAATCATGAGTAGCGATAACCAGTACACGTTTCAGAGACTCCTCCAATAGAATATCGTTAATTATACTAACATTTCCAGGGTCAAGATTAGATGTAGGCTCATCCAGCAACAAAACCTCCGGGTCCAATACAAGCGCACGCGCCAACGCCACACGCTGCTGCTCACCACCCGACAGCTCACGGGTATCCCTGCTACTCAGACCAGAGAGCCTAACAGCACCCAATGCAGACTCAACTTTTTCCTCGATCTCTGACTCGCTTACACCTCTGAGCCTTAACCCATAAGCGATATTCGTGTAGACATCACCTCTAAGAAACACCGGAGTCTGGAAGATCATAGTAACTGATTTTCGCAACATCACCCTGTTCGACTGGATAACCGGTTCATCATTGAAATATAACACCCCACCCGTTGGAGCCTCCAACCCGGCTAATATCTTCAACAAAGTGGTCTTACCCACACCGCTATGCCCTATTATACCCAGAAACTCGTCCCCTATATCCAAGTCTATGCCATTGAGTGCAGAGGTCTCCCCATAGCTCTTCACAATATCCCTTAACTTGTACCTCAATACTCAAAAACTCCCTGAAACCTACTAATCAAATAGTTAAGCGAGAGAACCACAAATAAGAGAATAAAACTCAATGCAAAACTCAACCCAAGCTCCCCCTTAGCAGTCTCCAAAGCAATAGCAGTGGTCAAGACCCGGGTAACCCCCTTAATGTTAGCGCCGAGCATAGTAGCTATACCTAGCTCCGCGAAAGCCCTGTTAAAACCAGACACAACCGCCAGACTGACACCACTATAAGCCTCCCTGACCACAGCTATACTTGCCTCAAACTCTGTGGCACCCAGAGTTCTCGCAAGATCCCGGACCTCCTCATCCTTGCTCTCTATCGCACTGATAATGAAAGTAACCAGAACCGGGAGAATCAATACAGCCTGCCCAACAGCTACACCCTTAACAGTGTACAATAGATTCAAAGACCCAAGTGGCCCACTCTTACTGAACAAACTATACAGAAATAATCCAAGAGTCACAGTAGGTATACCCACCATCGCCCTGAAGAAGAATTTAATATGTCTCGATCCCGGTACATCTTTCATAGTGAGAATTACGCTCAGAGGCAGAGAGACAACAGCGGAAAACACTGTAGCCAGAATAGATGTATGTAGCGACCTTAAAGTGATCTCCAGTACTGTCCTATCAAGAGTAAAGATTAACCTTAATGCTTCACCCAGACCTTCTAGTATCGTCCCCCAGCCCATAATGATCAAAAAGTGTTAAGGTTATAGTTATTCGTATAGGTTCCCAGCCTGATACCTGTACTCTGGTGGACACTCATAGCCATCGAAATAAGCGAATTCCTTAACCCAACCAACGATCTGGGCATCTGGAGTCTCCAACTCTGGCACCCATGGGTTAAACAAGGTTGACCCGAACTCCTCTTCTCCATACGTCTCCAGCAGGGATTGAACCTCATCGCTTATGAGGAACCGCCCAAACTCCATTGAGGCATCAAACATACCCCTCGGGTTTTCCTCAGGGTCACATATGATGGCGCTATAGACATTCAAAGTATCCTTACCACTGTCAACCACCTTAACCAACTCAATGTTTTCATTAGCATAGTTCTTGAGATAAGTAGCGACATCAGTCAAAGTATATGCGTCCTTCTGATTAGCAAGCTGAAGAGTAGCCGTCATACCAGCACCAGCCTCAATATACCAGAGATCAGCAGACTCACCATAGCTCTGAGTCTTCAACTCTTCCAAGTCCAGGGCTGTTGCAGCCCATAGACTCTTCTCCTTGCTATGAGTTCCTGAGTTATCTCCTCTTGATACCCATTGAGCCTCACCAGATACCCCTGCCTCGGCCACCGTAGTTAAAGCGTCCAGCGGATCCATCCCATCTATTCCAGCTGGATCCGACTCCGGTCCAACTATAATGAAGTAGTTATAGGCGAATATCTTTCTGTTTACACCGTACCCTGACTCCATGAATTCTAGCTCTTGACTTGGGCTATGCACTAGTATCATATCCGCGTCACCGTTTTTCGCGGTCTGTATCGCGAGACCTGTGCCTTGTGATATGAAGCTAACATTGTATTCTGGGTGGTCTGCCTCAAACTCGGTTTTTAAAACATCCAGTACACCAGTCTCGTAGAGGCTAGTGGTTGTAGAGACGATCAACTGCTCTCGCTCTACTGGCTTGTTAAAGTTCCAGTATAGCCCACCTGCTATTACTATCATTAGGATTACTGCTATTATTGCGATGTTTCTCTTGTTATCGAATCCTGACATAAGAATCGTGTATAGTTAATCGAGATGTTTATTTATTCATATCGATTTCCTTCAGAACCCATGTAAAAAAAACAAAATCAACTCAGCACACAACATAACTCTCATCCAACCTAGAGTTCTCCCCCTCCCGAAGATAGAAAAACACGATTACAAGTATCAATAATATCACCAAACCGGTTTCTCAGGATGATAAGACGGTTTCACAAAAGGAGACAGGAAACAGCCCAGATCAGAGATGAAAAGGGAAGGATATCATCCCCCAAGGCGACGAGGAACAATCAACGTTCTCTAATCTAAAACAACCTGAAACGAGTTTTTATAGATAATACCTGGTTTATCATTCACCCATTTTTCCCAGTTTCCATCTCATGAGCTCTCTCAGTACGGTCTCATAGGAACGGATCTTCATCTCCATAGTATACTCCACTTCTTCCCGGTCCTCAAACCTGTTTCGTATATCCTCCACCCGTCCAAAATGATCATTCACAACCCCATCGGCGAGGTGAATACTACTCTCAATCAATTCCCGAAGTTCATCACTCGACATAATTAATTAAAAACGGGATAAAATAAAAACCGAATAAACACCATCGCCCCCCCCGCCATCAAGCAAGACAAACTAAAACTGGGAAAAACCCCTGAGCTCCGTCACTCCACCTGAGTGTAAAAAAAGAGGGATTAAAAATATCATAAGCTTCGATGATGGATTTTATAGAAATCTAAACTAGTTACTGAAAAAAAAGACTAGAGCTAATCCAGAAATCGATTAAATAGACGGTTTTTCTCTCTCTATCCTGTAGAGCTTATGATACACAGTATCCCACTTATCCAATTGGATCTTATCAGAGATTTCATACATAACCTCCCTGAAAGCTCTTTTCTGGTCACGGTCCGCTTCATACTTGTAATAGATTTCAGCCAATTCTACCCAGATGTCATCCTTCAAGTTCTTAAACTTGGGTTCCTCCGGGAGAATCTGATCTACAACCTCATCTAGGGCGGGGAGTAATTCATCATCTCCTCGGCCTTATCTTCAGCCAACGTAACCGTGTCTAGTCTAAATTAGATGTTTTAAATACCTTACCCACGCAGATTACGATACTTCTTTCAAGGTTTAAATAAAGCGTTCAGTTTCTTTAAACATGAAGACAAAACTACCCTTTGAGTTTGATATTACACCAGACAAGATACTACCCGGCACCCACTGGGTATCAGTTCACCTAAAAAACCTGAGTAACGACACAATAACAAACCTAGACATAAAACTACACAGCATAGACCCATACTTCGTATCAGTGCTTGGAACAGGAAAATACATACCCGAGATACTGCCAGGCGAGGAAAAAACCACACCTTTTCAAATAGAAGCAACCATATCCACAGAACTATTTGTTACCATAGATGGAATAAGATCAGGGGAGGACTTTTTCTGGGA
>CAZAQI010000067.1:0-11242 GCA_964487465.1 uncultured Candidatus Bathyarchaeia archaeon | reverse complement strand
ACTTGATTTTAGAAAGAAAAGACTTGTAGCAGTTATAGCGAAGATTCCTATATTCTCTGTATCAAAAAACCCAATAGAGGTTCGATGGATAAATGCAGGTATTATCGCCATGAATAATGCTGCGAATATTCCCGTGAACCTGTTATAGATCTCCTTGCCCAAGTAATAGATGGTTATGATTGTTAATACAGCCATTATTATCGGGAAATATAAACAAACATTGTAGACGCTGATGCCAAGCCCTAGGCTATTTTGAATTAAATAGAAAAACGCGGCTAGGAAAGGTACTCCTGGAAAAGAGGAAGCAGAAATATTCCTTCCCATAGGATACCAACTTAGAGTATCCTGCCAAGTCCACCATGAAGAAAACCCATTTTCAACTATGTACTCAGTAACCCTATACTGAAAAAAGGGATCGAAGGCTGTGAAATAAGCCCCGTATTGAAGGGGAAGTATTCTAAGTATTGCCGCTACTATTGCTATTGTTGCTAGTACACTGATCTCGATTGCCTGTAACCTGTTTGGCCGTAATCTGTCTAATATACCGTGAATATCCATCTCTTCCGCCATTATGCTACTTCCTTTTCATGAAACATATACAGGTCCTTTATTTAAATTAAGATAACTTGACAACAAGAAAAAAGCCTAAGAGACAATCCTTAACAACAATAAGACATAAATTGAGTCATATGAGCCTTAACTTTTCAACCAAAAACATAGAGATCAATGAAGAAAAACTATATGGATCTATCGGGGAGCTTGATAACGCATTACTAGCATTCTTCTGGGTGGGAGAGAAGCCAAAACTAGGTAGCGTCAGCGTCACACTACCAGATAGATCAAGCAGTCACCTATTAGGAGATAGACATGAGCTGTTATCCAAGATGATAGGGGAGAAACTGGCATCCGGCTCCGATAAAATTGCATTAGTCTCCACGAACCTTCCCCTAGACTTTGATGGTAGAGTAGTTTTGAGGCTCTTAAACGAATTACTGGAGGAGGATTCGACTTGAAAAACCTTAGAACGTTTCTAGATGAGATCAACGAAGAAATAGTAACCATTGATGAACCATTGTCAAGGATTTACGAGATAGCAGCCACTTTGAAACAATTTGATGGGGGGAAAGCGGTTATTGTTCAAGAGGAGGAAACAGGCATCAGGGTAGTTGGAGGAGTTAATGGAAGCAGAAACCGATTACTCAGATCTATTGGGATTACTCAGGAAAACCTGTATCCTACACTGGTCGAGGCAACTAAAAACCCTTTAAAATGCAAAAAGGGAGATGGACCAGTCAAAGAAGTGGTTGAAGAGGGGAATCTAAATAAAATACCTGTTTTGACCCATTTTAAAGGAGACCCCGGTCCATACATAACATCCGGTATACTATACGCAAAAGACCCTGAAGGAATACATGAGAACGTCAGCTTCCATAGACTCCTAGTGATAGATGAAAAACGTATGGCGATAAGAATAGTGCCGAGACATCTTTACAGAATCACACAACTCGCCCGGGAAAAAGGAATACAATCCCTTGACGTAGCCATCACCATTGGACATCACCCGGTTACACTACTATCCGCTGCACTACCAGCGGGATACGGAGTAAGCGAATTTGATGTCGCAAACCGACTTCTCGGAGATACCCTGAAACTAACTCAGTGCGAGCATGTTGATGCATTAGCCCCTGCTGATGCTGAACTAGTTTTAGAGGGTAAGCTTAGACTGGATGAGAACTCTACAGAGGGACCTTTTGTTGATCTATCCGGAACTTTTGATGTCCAGCGCCAGCAGCCCGTAGTGGAACTTGTAGGGGTAATGCATCGTGAAAACTACATATACCAAGGTTTGCTTCCCTCAGGAAGTGAACACCGTCTACTCATGGGTATGCCCAGGGAACCACGCATATGGGAATACGTACGAAATGTGGTTCCCAATGTTAGAGGGGTCAACATGACTGTTGGTGGAATGGGGTGGCTTCACTGCGTTGTTAGCTTTGAGAAATTCCGTGAGGGAGACCCTAAGAATGTCTTGATGGCTATATTTGCGGCTCACCCTAGCTTGAAGCACGCGGTAGTAGTGGATAGCGACATTGATCCTTATGATATGGAACAGGTTGAGTGGGCTATAGCCACAAGATTCAAGGGAGATGAAGACATACTTCTAGTGCCCAATGTTAGGGTCAGTAGCTTGGATCCTGCTGGGGATCAGGATAAAGAATTGGGTTGCAAGGTGGGTATTGACGCAACTCGTCCAATGTTCAAGGATATAGCGGGTTTTAAGAGGGCGGAAATCCCGGTCTCGGATAGGGTTAAAAAAATACTTGATAAACACACATAATTATCTTTCATCTATTAGTAAAGGTTAATTACATGTGTTTGTTTCTTATATGAGCCAATGGAGCAACTAAAAGTAGCTGTTATTGGATGTGGCTCATGGGGGTACCATCATGCAAGAGTCTACAGTGAACTTCCAGATGTAATGCTTGAAGCAACGGTAGACTGTAACCCGGAGAAAGTACAGAGGATCACTGAAGTGTTCCATTGCAAAGGATACAGCTCAACTGATAAAATGCTTGAGGAGACAAACGTTGACGCGGTATCGGTATGCACTCCAACTAGTACTCATTTTGAGATAAGTAAACAAGCCTTGAGAGCTGGAAAACATGTCTTGGTGGAAAAACCTATGACAAATACATCAAGGGAAGCAATAGATCTGGTTAAAACAGCGGATCAAGTTGGGGTTTCACTTTCTGTGGGGTTCGTAGAGAGATTTAATCCCGCGATTCAAGAAGCAAAGAAGATTGTGAACAGGGGTGAGATCGGAGAGGTTCTGGTAATACACGCTAAACGGGTCACCAGAAGACCACATAGAGTTGGAGATATTGGAGTTGTTAAAGATCTGGGGATTCATGATATTGACGTAACGAACTTTGTAATGGATAAGCAGCCCAAGAAAATATATGCCACAATGGGTTGCCACAATCACTGCTTCGAGGATTATGCGAACATTATTCTCAGCTATGAGGGGAAGAGATCGGGGTTCATTGAGACCAACTGGTTAACCCCAAAAAGGGTTAGGACTTTGACTATCACTGGTTCAGAAGGCATGTTGAATACACCAGTCAGAAGTTAAAGTTAGAAAAAAATGATCATATCTATCAACCTCTAAACGGGTACCGTGAACCATTGTATCTAGAGTTATCCGATTTCACATCAGCTATACTGGAGAAAAGACAACCCAAGATTACAGGGATAGAAGGGTTAAACGCTCTAAGAGTCTGTGAGGCTGCACTTGAGAGTGCTCAGACTGGACAAGTGATAGAATTGAAAGGGGATACGGATTGAAGGCATCGGTTGTAGGGTTAGGTTATGTGGGTATACCCTTGGCGGCGGTTCTAGCTGATAGAGGGTATAACGTTGTGGGTGTTCAGCGTCGTTCACCACGTAGTGGATGGAAGATTAACTGGTTAAACAAGGGAAGATCACCAATAAAAGGAGAGGAGCCTTTGCTTGCTAAATTAATCCATAAAACGGTTAGAACCGGGAAATTAAGAGTAGTAGATGATTACAGTGAGATCAAGGATTCTAACATTATTGTTATCACGGTTCAGACACCATTAAACAGTGAGAAAAAACCGGATCTAGCTAACCTTAAAGATGTCTGTCATAAGATAGGCGAGAAACTCTCAGTTAATGCACTGGTTTGCCTTGAATCAACGGTGCCACCGGGAACCACTGAGAAGTTTGTAAAACCTATAATCGAGAAAACAAGTGGATTAACTGTTGGAAATGAGTTCAATCTTGTCTATTGCTATGAGAGGGTCACCCCTGGGAGTCTAATAGAAAACTTGCTAACATTACCAAGAGTTATAGGTGGAGTGACAGAATCGTGTACAGATAGAGGGATAGAATTCTATAGCAGTATATGTGATGCGTCCCTGTTTAAGACGGACCCACTTGTAGCAGAGGTGTCTAAACTAGTGGAGAATAGTCACAGAGATGTGAACATAGCTTTTGCTAACGAAGCAGCATGTATTTGTAGAGAACTAGGAGTGGATTTCCATAAAGTAAGGAAAATGGTTAACACCTTGCCCTATAGAGAAGGTGAGGGAAATCCTTACAGGAATATTCTTGACCCTGGAGCTGGCGTCGGAGGACATTGTCTTCCAAAGGATCCGATTTTTCTACTGCATTCATTAAGTGAAAAGAAAAATAGCTATGACCCGCTTCTCATCCCAGCAGGTAGAGAGATTAACGACAGTATGCCCGAGATCATGTTCAGTTTAATTGAAGAGGCGTTAGGGGAGTCAAAGAAAAAGATTCAAGAATCAAAGATAGGAATACTCGGACTCTCATATAAAGAAAACACGGGGGATACACGTAATAGTCCAACTCTGAGACTCATTGATAAACTCAATGCCCCAGTGAAAGTACATGATCCATACGTTCAGAATCATAGCGTGGTAAAACCTCAACCACTCATCGATACTATTCTCGGGTCTGATTGTCTAGTGGTGATGACAAAACATAACCAGTACAGAGAGCTCGATCTGCGCTGCATAGGCTCTATGATGAAAACAAGGATTATTGTGGATGGGAGAAACCTCTTCGATGCAGAAGAGTGTATTGATCACGGGTTTATATACCGGGGGATTGGGCATGTTACGTATTAACAGCGTATTAAAGCCCTTATCTGAGCCCATAATTCGGCTCTGTAAGCCATATTTTAGTAAACAGGTAATCGACGAGATAGAATATGCTCTGAGTCTAGGTTTGCTCCGGGAGGCATCTAACACGGAGCGTTTTGAAACCTGTTTCAAGAAGAGGGTGAAAGCGCGATATGCGTACAGTGTCTCAAGTGGTACAGCTGCTCTACAAGTGGCGTTAATGAGTTGTCTTCCCAGGGGATCAAAGGTGCTTGTACCAGCCTTCTCGTTCATAGCGTCTGCTAGCTCTATTATTAACGCAGGTTGTAAACCAGTGTTTGTAGATGTTGATCCCGATTCCTTTCTACTGGATTTGGATGATGCTTGGGAGAAAGTGGATGAGTATACGAGGGGTATTATGCCAGTTCATCTTTTTGGGAACGTTGTAGATTACGATGGTTTAGTGGAGATCTCAGAGGAATATGATCTAAAGATAATTCATGACTGCGCTCAGGCAATGGGTTCACAGTTCAGAAGCATGGAGCTCGGAGAATTGTGGGATCTCTGTTGCTATAGTTTCTACCCAACTAAGATTATAGCCGTGGGGGAAGGCGGGATGGTAACTACAAACGATGAGGAATACAGTTATAGGGGTAGGTTATTGAAGAGCCACGGAGAATCAGAGAAGTATCATCATACAGTGCTGGGATACAATTATAGATCAAATGAAATCTCGTCAATTCTAGGCTTGGATCAGATGACACACTTGGAACACGTTCTAGAAAAAAGACGAGGCCATGCCAACTATTATGACGTGGCTATAAACAACATTCAGGGAATTGAGCCACAGAGGATAACTGATGACGCGGTTTCATGCTATAACTATTACACGGTTAAGGTAACACCAAATAGTGGACTGGAGAGGGATCAAATAGTTAAAGACCTCTTCAACATGCATATTGAAGCAGCTGTACATTATCCAAGGGCATTGACTCAACAACCAGCTTTGGATAAATATACATATGATAAATGTCCGGTTGCTGAGGAACTAGCTGAGAGTGTGTTTAGTATTCCAATCCACCCGTATTTGACAGATAAGCAAAAAGAACTAGTAGTTCTTGGTCTAAGGACAGCGGTTAACCGCTACCTTTGATCCAAACCCTCTGTTTTTCTTTATATTCTTCCAAAGAGTATCTTTTAGTAGCGGGTACTCCATATACTAGGCTGCTAGGTTCTACATCACTAGTTACAACCGAGCCCATACCTATCACAGAACCGGCTCCGAGGGTTACACCTGCTTTTATCACGGCTGAAGCACAGATTATGGTATCAGATTCAACATGTACACCCATTAGCCGTCCAGAGGGAGGAAAGGGATCATTTGTGAAGACTACACCGGGTCCTATGAATACACGGTTTTTTATCACCGTATCCGGTGGGATATAGACCATTCCCTGTATTCTACAGTCTGAGCCTATAATTACATCGCGGTCAATGTGAGTAAGACTCCCGATGCTGGTTCTTTCACCTATCTCAGTGTTATCACCTATGTAGGTGAAGTGCCATAGATTGGCCTCCAATCCTATTTTGACGTTCTTTCCTATATGATTATTCACCGCCCTAAACCTCCTTTATTATTAATTATTTATGAAGGCTATATTTGTAAGGGTCTAAATATAGGCTCGTATTCTTTTCAGATGAATTTAATGTATCTCACCAGAAAACAAGAGCGTATGATGGAGGGCGAAGAGGGGGAAGCGGTAAAAAAGTCAATGGAACTCATAGTCGCCTTAGGTAAGGTGTTCGAGGCTGAGAGACTTGTACCAGTTGATTCCGCACATATCAGTGGTGTTAGTTACAAAAACCTTGGAGAAGCAGGTACTCAATGGCTTGAGGAACAAGCGGCTATGGGCGCGAAATGCAGGATCAGGGCCACGTTGAATCCAGCAGGGATGGATATGGAAAAGTGGCGAGAGATGAATGTACCCGAGGATTTTGCAAAGGGCCAACATCGGGTAATCAAAGCCTTCACTGATATGGGTGTCGACCCAACATGTACATGCACACCTTATCTTATCGGTCATGTGCCGAGAAGAGGAACCCAGGTAGCGTGGGCAGAGTCAAACGCGGTATGTTTCGTTAACAGTGTATTAGGAGCCAGAACCAACCGAGAGTCAGGACCAACCACTCTCGCATCAGCGGTAACAGGTTTTGCGGCTTACTATGATTATAGGTTGACAGAGAATCGGAGACCTGAAAAAATCATCGATGTAGAGGCTGATCTAGAGACGAGACTAGATTACAGTGCTTTGGGGTATGTAACAGGTAAGTTATTGAAGTCGTCTGTTCCTTACTTCAAAAATTTTGGGATCCCTGACATGGAGTCCATGAAGACGCTGGGAGCAGCATGCGCAACCAGTGGTGGTGTAACTCTATGGCATGGGGAGAATGTTACACCCGAATCGGAATGGGCTAAGCAATACCTTGGAGAACTAGAGACAATTACAGTGGTGAATGAAGATCTTAAAGAGGCTAAGAATAAACTAATAGGGGATCCTGTTAATCCCACTTACTGCATTGGGTGCCCACATTGTAGTCTAAAGGAGATAGAGGAGACAGCCAGGCTCGTGGAGGGGAAAAACCTCAACGGGAAACTATGGGTATTCACCAGTAGAGAAATCTACAAGCAAGCGGTGAAAGTGGGTTTAATTAAAACAATTGAGGACGCTGGGGGCAGAGTATATCGTGATACATGCATGGTAGTTGCACCACTACATGAGATGGGGTGGAAGGGAGTCGGTACCAATAGTATGAAGGGCGGTCACTATAGCGTGGCCCACGGTTTCCAGACCAAACTATGTACAGTTGATAAACTGGTAGAGGAGGCGTCAAGATGATTCTCAAAGGAAGAAAAGTTATGAGTGGGAAAGCGGAGGGAGAGGCACTGGTCTCAACAGACGCGGTTAGTTTCTACGGCGGCGTTGATCCTGTGACAGGGTGTGTAACTGAGCCGGGGCACTGCTGCTGCGGTGAGAGCGTAACTGGTAAGGTCTTCGTCTTCCCAACGGGTAAAGGTAGTACGGTTGGTAGTTATGTGATTTATCGTATGAAGAAGCTTGGTACAGCTCCTGCGGCGATTATCAATATGGAAACGGAGTCTATTATCGCCACGGGGTGTGTCATCAGTGATATTCCACTGGTTGATAAACTGGATAAAAACCCTGTTGATGTGATAAAAACAGGTGAAATAGTCAAGGTTGACGCTGACGAGGGCATAGTTGAGATACTTTCCTAGTTTTCTTTCTTTTTCTCTAAAATCGATTTCATTAAATCGATCTCTTTTTCTAAGACTTTTTTCTGTTTGCAGAGTTCATTGAGTTTCTCCTCTAGGTTTTGTATCTCTACATCCTCTTTCATGAGATAGTATACCTCGCTGTGACCATATTTAATGTGGAAATCGATCTGGTCTTTCCTGGGTTTCTCTACCCCACAGAAGGGACAAACGTAAACTTTTGTCATATGACTCCTTAAGATAAAATCGTTTTTCAAGGTTATAAATGATTTTAGTAACTTACCTGAACGGATGCTGATTCTTTACCTAGTTTTAACTCTGCTGCCTTTCTAACCTTTTCCCGGTCTTGTTCACGAGTGTATACACGCATAATATCTAGGTACCCAACCAGAGTGTCTCCTAGGGGGCTGAGGGTACTAAAACTCACTAATTGTTTTTCTCCGCTTGGAGTCTCTCGGTAGAGGGGTATGTCTTGGGGTTTCTGTTGTCGTGCATAGTAGGGCACACTGGGGGCTGAAGACACGTCTATTATAACTGTGCTGGGGTCTACATGGGCTTCATCAGCGATATCATCTTCAAGACTGGTCCTGATGTTACCCATGAGTATCATATTTACCGTGAATCGGTCTCGTCTATGAACTACTGTCTCATAGGCGCACTTCAGGAGACGTCGGTTATGGAATCCTTGCGTCAGCTGGTATGCTACCTGATCCTCTTTGTTCTTCGAGTTCTCCAAAGTCATGAGTTTGTGGATTACACTATTATCATCAAGTTTATGGTAATCCTCAACTGTCTTGAAATCCGTGAACCCCAATGATTCATCAGCTAGCTCCATTGCTCTCACAAGCATTACCTCGGCTGCTCTTACGCTTCTATGAAAGTAGACTGCTTTGAACATCTCGTACCGCGCTATCACCATAGCTTCCAGGACGTATAACGCGGTCTCTTTTACCGCTAACTGGTTGTCCACTACACCGATGCTCCTAACTAATCGGTCAATATCTATCTTCCCGTAATCTACACCCGTAAAGTAACTGTCTCTTGGGAGATAATCCATCACATCTGCGCTGAATTGACCAGCTATAACCTGATTTAGGAATGGTTTCTCGTTATCATACTGACCTATGGATAAAATTGACATCTCCATTGGGTCTAAGCCGTGGTCTATGAGTATATCGGCTATTTGAGTCTCGTTTATAATGCGGGTGGTCATTTGTTCATGGTTCAGATTCCGTTTCTGAAGAACCTCCTCGAAGAGATGACTGAAGGGTCCGTGCCCGATGTCGTGGAGGAGCCCGGCTAATCTAAGTTTGAGCACCTCCTCTTCACTGATAAGATCAGCGTTAATCATTCTCTGAGCTATCATACCAGCTATCTGAAGTACTCCAAGACTGTGGTGAAAACGAGTGTGCTCTGCCCCGGGGTAAGTAAGATGTGCTGCTGAGAGTTGGCGAAGTCTACGGAGTCGTTGAAACTGGGGGGTATCCAATATCTCTATCTCTGGTTCATATAACTCAATGTACCCGTGAACAGGATCCTTGATCTCCCAGCTATGCATAGTGTAAAGTATCCTGCAACTGTCTTAAAACTGATGTTAAAAAAAGGTTTTATCATAAACGATTTATCACATCTAGATAGAATTGTAAGTATGACTGATTATAGAAATAGACTTGAGAAGCTACAAGGGATAATGGAGAAGAAAGGACTTGATCTACTTGTTTATGGAGGTAGCCCAGATTTCCAGTACCTCACAGGCACCACAGTGGAGTGGAGAAAACACCGGGATCTGAATTACCCAGCGGACTCTTTATTCGTTCCCAAGGAGGGAGAGCCCATAATAATGGCGGGCATGGGGAATACGGATAAGATAGAGGAAAGCTGGATAGAAGAGCGGTATACTCTTGGAATGTTTGAGGATATGAAACCCAAAGTGAAGAAGATACTGGAAGACCTTGATCACCCGGAGACTATCGGTGTAGGAGAGTATACGTGGGGAAGCCTTGTTCTGGCTGTCGCTAACTATAGTAAAGGTGCCATATTCAAGAGCGCTGAGGGTCTTATGGACCGGATTAGGATGATTAAAGACATGGACGAGATCAGGAAACTTAGGAGGGTCGCTAAACTCACTGACGCTGTGATGGGAAAAGTGATAGATGAATTAGATGAAGAGTCCACGATGAGGAACACTAGTCTCAAGATAGAACATCTAGGCAAGGGGCTGGGCGCCAGCGATGTCAGCTTCCCAGCGACGGCAGGTTTCTGTAAATCAGGCAGCGAACCCGAGGGCGTATTTAACTATAAGAAAGAACAAACTCTTGAACCCGGTACGTCGATTGCTTTCGATGTGGGCTTCGTGTTAGACGGTTACTGTAGTGATTGGGGTAGAAGCGTATATTATGGAGAACCCGAGGAGCACATTGAGAAATCTTACCCCGCTTTAATGACAGCCGTGGTTGAGACCATCGATGCTATAGGGGATGAGGTTCAAAAGGTAGACCAAGTATTTGACCATATAGAGAAAGTGTGTGAACGTGAGGGATATAAGGATCAACTGCTGGAGAGATTACCCAATCGTATGGTTGGACATCAGATCGGAGTAGAAGTTCATGAGGATCCATGGCTGAAACCGGATGAGGAACAGGAACTGTTGGACGGAATGGTGTTTTGTGTGGAGCCCAAACTTTGGCATAAGGGAGAATACTATCTCAGAGTCGAGGACATGATCTTGATTAAGAACGGGAAAGCCGAGAGCCTCACCAAGTTTGATAGAGAACTCTTTCAGCTCTAACACCAAACTATTTTAACCCAATTCTTCCTCCTAGATGACGATGAGACACAGGGGCTACTTTATAGTATTCGAAGGTGTTGACGGGGGAGGTAAATCAACCCAGATAAAGATGCTGAAAAAGTATTTCAGAGAGAAAGAATATACTGTCGAGCTTCACGTTGAGCCCACACATGGCGCAATAGGTAGTCTTCTCTGGACATATATGAGAGCCGAGTCCAGATCATTCACGCCTGAGACGGAGGCGTTATTGTTCGCAGCTGATAGAATTGAGCACGGTAAAGCAATCAAAAAAGCCCTAGAGGAGGGAAGTGTCATAATCAGTGATAGGTATGTTCATAGTAGTTTAGCCTATCAAGGTGCAGCGGGGGTGGACAGGAACTGGATGAAGCAGCTTAACAAACACGCTTTAGAACCTGACCTGGTTATTCTCCTTGATATTGACCCAGAAAAGAGCTTGGATCGTGTATCTGGTCGAAATAGGACGGTTTTTGAGGAACGGGAATATTTGAGAAAGGT
>CAZAQI010000066.1:0-11435 GCA_964487465.1 uncultured Candidatus Bathyarchaeia archaeon | reverse complement strand
GCTTGGAACTTGGGTGTTTTCCATCACCAGTAGGTCAAAGAAGGCTGTCATGGGGTCCTTATCCATCATGTCTGCTATTTCTTGGAGGTTCTTCCCATTATACTGAGGATTATTCTCAGCGTTGGTCACTAATATCTCGGTCCATTTATAGTTTAGCCGGAGCTCGTCCCGAAGACGATCCCTTGTCGTATGGTCTTTCAGGTATTCCATTAATTTGTCCGCTCCTCCTTCCTGGCTCCAGTGAGGAAGTAAAGCAGTTAGGTTAGTGCTACTCGCAATGTATGGATACTGATCGAAGGTAACCTCTACATCCATGCTCCTGTATTTTTCAACTAATGCAAGACTTTCTTTGGTTTTTCCCCAGTTGTCTCTGCCACTAGCCTTAAAGTGGGCTATCTGGACTGGTGCTCCACTGTCTCTTCCTATCTCACAGGCTTCTATCACGGCTTCTAGCAGAGTGTCAGCTTCTCCTCTGATGTGACTGAAGTAGACTCCATTGTATTCCGCGACTACTTTGGCTAATTCGGTGATCTCTGGCTGTTCACCGTATACACTGGGTGGATAAATGAGTCCAGTGCTCATACCCCATGCTCCATCCCTCATAGCGTCTCTGACGTGTTTCTTCATTTCCTCAAGTTCGTCTTCTGTGGGGACCCTGTTCTCGTATCCCATTACATTTTGACGGATTGTTCCATGACCCACAACCGGGGCAATGTTGACTGCGATGCCTTGTTTTTCTAATCTATTTAGATAACTCTCCATGGTAGTCCAATCATATTGGAAATCTTCTGGTACCCTACTGCTGTAATATTTCTCACGGTATTCCTTTACATCTTTATACATGGGGGCTGCTGAGTTACCGCATTGCCCAATAACCTCTGTGGTCACTCCTTGTCTAATTTTGCTCTGAGCCTTAGAATCTATTAAGACAGGTAGATCACTGTGACTATGTATATCAATGAATCCTGGTGAAACGATGTGACCTGAGGCATCGATAACTTGTCCACCGTCAAGATTCTTCCCTATCTCTACTATCTCATCACCCTGAATGGCTAAATCAGCACGGTACCAAGGGTTTCCTGTACCATCCAAGATTTTCCCGTTTTTGATAACTATATCATGCACTACTATTCACAAATATATAATTCCCTGATGAGGGTTTAAAACCAGTTATGTGCTGAAAAAAATTTAGGTTTTAAGTCTCAGAAACTTGAACTTTTTTCCCTTACTAGGTGATAAATTTCGTTTATAGATCTCAACCATGCCTTTTCTAACTAGGCTGGGTACTGCGCCGCTCTCCCTTGGAGTAAGCTGTTTACACATCAAGTCTCCTTTGCAGACTTTTTCGTAGACTTTTTGCTCCGCTGGGGTTAATTCGACATTTGACAAGTATTCCACCATATCTGTAATGGTTGGAGAAGGGTAAAAGAATAGTGGTTAATCCAGAAGATATTCACTCAGATATTTAACCATGGGTTTACCGAGAGCATCCTCTATGGGCGTATATGCGTCAGAGTACTTGTTCCCGTCTCCTACTGGTATCTTCTCCTTTGGTACATTTACTAGATATATGATCTGGCCTTCTTCAAGTGCCGCACTTGTCACTGGTTCACCTTGTTCATTGAATGTAGTCATCAGATCGGGAAAGGTTGCCAGCCTCTCATCATCTTTCTCTAGTGTCATGTACTCGTTGACGTAGCTTAGCTCCCATTCAGCATCCTTTGATTGGAGATTCATTAACCCTACATCGAATCCGCCACGAGCTTCAATGGTTTTCTTAGTGATCTCTGCTTTACAGATCAATTCGCCTTCTAGAAACTCTGTTGATGCCTTGACTCGATCATATGATTTGTCTCCTGCCTCCAAGTACTCGTAACCTAGATCTATTGCTAGTTTGATGGCCCCCGGTGCCCCATGTTTCTTGGTGTAACTCACAGGTACAGGGTCTCTTACCATGGCTACTAGTGCCTTCATGTATCTTGCCTGTGCCCTGATAGCTGCTCCGGTGGTCTCAAGCTTTCCCCATGAGATGATTTCACTTCCCTCTGTGACTCCTACCTTGACGCTATCATATTTGGTCTTATGGAGCCCCATGCTACCCATTAACGCCGTAGGATGAGCACGACCATCACCTGGCGTATCCACTACTGGTAGCCCCAGTGCTGCCGCTATCACCCATCCCCCGAAGCTGTTTTGTCCACCGTTTTCAGCGGCGATAAGGCCTTGAAACTCTACACCGGCGTCTCTGAGCAGTTGAGCTGCTTTAATGAAGTGCATGGGTTTTGTCTCACCGGGCTCAGTTGGGGCTCCTAGAGCTGCACTTGTAATAACTGACCAATCTTGGTCTGCTTCTTCTGGGTTGTATAACTCTATTTTCCCTATGTCGAGGGCTAGGTTTCCGTCTCTGCGACCCATCTCTAGCCATCCTCCTCCACCTCCGCCTAGTATGGTTCCACCGATGGCTAAGGCTTCGACATCTTCTCTCTTGATTATCTTAGGCATGTTATATGATTAGTGGGTTATTGATTAGAAGTATTTCGGGTGTGTATTTTTAAAATAAAAAAAGGGAGGTTAATACCAAGGTAGCTTTCCATCTTTATCCAGTTTTAGATAGGTCTCCCAGTCCTCAGTGATGTGACCTTGGATAATCTCCAATAACTCTTCATCAATGTGACGGAATCTTCTCTGTGGATCAAGGTACTCTTTTACTGGCTTTAACTCGCGGGGTTTGACATTAATCTTGAATTCCCCGTGGTCGATCTCTGCTATAGGCCAAGCGCCTGTCTGCACCGCTAGTTTACCTATCTCCACTGTCTTTGCTGGATCAAAATACCAACCGGTTGGGCAGGGCTGATGTACTTGGATATAAGCCAAGCCTTCACCGTTTCTAGTGACCTCCGCTGCTTTCTTGATCTTTCTCTTAAAGTCTGGGATATACGCTAGGCTGGCTGAAGCTATATACGGGATCCTATGAGCCGCCATGATCATAAGCATGTTCTTGCGCCGCTGGGGCTTTCCTTTCCACTTGCTGCCAACCGGTGTCGTGCTTGTAGCCGCGAACTCTGGTGTGCTTCCACTTCTCTGTATGCCCGTGTTCATGTACGCCTCATTGTCATAGCATAGCCAGATTATGGATTCTCCACGCTCAGCGGCTCCGCTAATGGATTGGAGGCCAATATCGTAAGTTCCCCCGTCACCCGCGTAGCTGGTTACATAGACCTTGTCTGCCTTTCCCTTGGCCTTGAATGCCCTGTATACTCCTGTCTCATAGGCTGCTGCGGCAGCGAAGTTCGCTAAGACCCAGGGTACTTTGACTACAGCTCCATAGTTTACTCCGCTACAGTTTGGTGGGTTAATCACCACGGTGTTCTCACCGAGGGTATTCAGCAGAGTTCTCACTATGATACTCGCACCACATCCCGCGCAACCATCACTACCAGGGTGCATACAGCTCTCGTTTTCTATCTCTACTGGTGGTGCGCCTCCAGGGAATTCATGAGATACGAATTCTACTTCTTCGTCCAGTCTTTTCCCCTTGTTCTTGATGACCTTCTTTCCCATCTGATATAGGTCATCTATGGGTATGTCTTCACCTCCCAGTCCCGTCACGAAATTCTGAACCGGTACCCTGATACCTGTATTGTACAGGGTTGATTTAACGTCCTGGAAAGCCATTCCGCCGCCTGTTCCATGCATCACGACTCGGTCAACGACACCGATGCTATCCACCTGCTCAGCCAATTCTATGAGTTCCTCGTTGGGGAAGGGCCTCATATATCTTAGCTTAAGTAGGCCAATCTTCTCTCCATTATCTCTGAGCCTGTCTACTGCTCTTCTAGCCGCTGTGGTCATGCTTCCCATGGTGACCATGATGCTGTCAGCATCTTCGCACCTGTATTTCTCCATCATGCCGCCATAGCTTCTTCCAAAGGTCTCACCGAAGCTCTTGTCTACTTCTGCTATTACCTTCTTAGCGTCTTTCAGTATTCCCTCATATTCTTTCCTCATCGGTGTGTGCATCTGGGATGGGAGTGATGCTGTTGGCCATGCCTTGCTGAGTGTTGGGTCCACTGGGAACGGAGCCTCGTATGTGGGTAACCACTCATCCACAGAATCTTGGTCAGGCAGGTATACTCTTTCCTGACTGTAGCTCAGATAGAAACCATCCAAGCTCATCATGGTGGGTAATAGTACCCTGTAATCCTCGGCTATCTTATAGTTCATCAAGGTCATGTCTAGGCATTCCTGGTTTGTCTCAACAAAGTTAACCAGCCAACCGAGATTCATCTCAGGCATAATATCGCTATAATCGGGGCCTAGACTCCAGTACCAGCCTAATGTTCTATTAGCAACCGCCATGACTATGGGGCATCTATAGTTGACTGCTTGGGCCACGACTTCATGCATGTAGGCTAGTCCCTGGCTGCAAGTGGCTGTGAATGTACGTGCGCCTGCCATTGAGGAGCCTACAGCCACGGCCATGCAGCTGTGTTCCCCCTCTGTGTGGACGTACTCTGCGTCAAGTTTTCCATCAGCCACAAAGTCGCTGATGTATTCGATGATTGTGGTCTGGGGTGTAATCGGGAACGCTGGCACCACCTCTGTCCGCGCCAGTCGTACTCCGTGAGCTACTGCCTTGTTTCCAGGCATAACGTCAAATTCTTGCGTCATTATGCTTCCTCCTCCTTCTCCATTATGATAACCTTCTGTGGGCATTCGTTAGCACATATCCCGCATCCTTTACAGAACCTGTAATCTATCTCAGCTTTGCCGTCTTCATCCTTGCTTATGGCTTCCTCGGGGCAGTAACTGATGCATAAGCCGCACCCGATGCATCCTTCCTTGTCTATAACGGGTTTATAGACCCGCCAGTTGGCTACATATTTGCCGCCTTTATCGCTTATATCATTCAGCCCGAATCCGCGAATCTGTGATTTATCTTGAACCATGTTTATTTCCACCTAGAACTCCTTGACGACAACCTTATCGAAACCAGCCTGAGCTGTTTTCTTGTTTGGAGCAGCTATTTTCTCGGGGAACCTCTTGTCGATTGCTTTGAATATGCTCTCCATTTTCAGTAAGCCAGTGGTCTTTGCGAAGGCTCCAAGCATCGTAGTGTTGGGAATGGGTCTTCCAATTATCTCAACTGCAATTCCTGTCGCATCCACGACTCCAACGCTTCGGAGATCTTTACCGAAAATCTCTTTTGTTTCGTCAGGGTTTTTCTTCGTATTCCACATTACCACGCCTTTTTCCTTCAAGCCCTCAGTGATATCCATCTGCTCGGGCATTAATGGATCCAGTACAAGAAGATACTCAGGGTGGTAAATCATGGAGCGTGTTGCTTCGCTCTCGTCTCCTATTTGGGCGAACGCAAGTACGGGTGCTCCCCTACGAGCGCTGCCATACATTGGGAACGCGCGGCAGAACTGATCTTCATAGCTCGCTGCTATCGCAATGAGTTCACCACAAGCGACTACGCCCTGCCCGCCCATGCCGTGAAGCCTAATTTCCTCTACCATTTTCTATTTCCTCAAAAGTATGATGTCGGGTTGAAGGGCTTTTCTCTGGGATCTTTTGCCCAACTCATCTCGACTCTATAGAAATTGAATTATTCAGTAATAACACTTACTCTTAATCATCAAAAAAATATATATTGTAAATAGATTTGTGGATTAATACCATGGAAGTTTATCATATTTCTCCATTTCTAGGAGCCCATTCCAGTCTCTCTGAAGCATGGTTTCAAGGTCAAGCACTTGATCATCTGAAACATGTCTGAACCTCTTCTGGGGCTCTAGATATTCTCGAACTGGCTTTAATTCCTGTGGCTTCACGTTTATCTTCAATCCGCCGTGATCTATCTCCATAACTGGCCATGCCCCGGTTTGTACTGCAAGTCTTCCAATAGTTACCGTCTTCTCTGGAGGAAAATACCATCCAGTAGTGCATGGTTGATGAACATGAATGAAGGCCAGCCCCTCACCGTTTCGGGTAACTTCCGCTGCTCTTTTGATCTTTCTCCTCAGATCCGGGATATACGCTAGGCTAGCTGTAGCTATGTAAGGTATTCTATGAGCCGCCATAACCATGGCCATATTCTTGCGTCTGGTAGGTTTACCGCTCCACTCCTTGCCGCTTGGCGTGCTTGTGGTATCACTGTATATAGGTGTGCTTCCGCTTCGCTGTATGCCTGTGTTCATGTACGCCTCATTGTCGTAACAGATCCAGATGAAACTCTCGTTACGCTCTGCGGCACCACTTAGACTCTGGAGACCAATATCTACTGTGCCTCCATCCCCCGCGTAACCTGCAACATAGACCTCATCGGCTTTTCCTCTAGCTTTCAAACCCCTTAACAAACCACTAGCGTATGCTCCACCAGCTGCAAAGTTTGCAAGTATCCACGGGTTTCTAGCCACTGGGGAATAATTGATGACGCTGCAGCTTGGTGGGTTGACTATTATAGTGTTATCTCCCAGTATATCCATAACCTGTCTAATGATTATGCTACTTCCACAACCAGCGCATCCCTGGCTGCTGGGATAGATGGGGTTATCCTGCTCTAATTCTATGGGTTTCTCTGGTTTACTAGGTGTGTGCTCGATGAACTCGATTTCTTTATAGATCTTTCCTCTCTTCGCTGTTTTGATGACCTTTTTTCCCATCTGATATAGGTCATCTATTGGTATATCTTCACCGCCAAGTCCCGTGATGAAGTTGATGGCCAGACATTTTTTATCAAGGTTACATATTGCTGCCCTGAGGTCGTTGAATATCATTCCTCCTCCTGTGCCGTGCTGAATCATCCTATCCACCACGCCGATTGTTCGCACTTTTTGCGCTATCCGTTTGAATTCATCTTTGGGGAATGGCCGTAGGAACCTCACTTTGACTAGTCCAATATTTTCCCCCTCGTCTCTAAGCTTATCAACAGCTCTTCTAGCTGCAGTGGTCATGGATCCCGCTGTGACAAGCAAGCAATCAGCTTCCTCACACCTGTACTCCTCTATCAATCCCCCGTAGCTTCTTCCAAAGACCTCACCAAAGCTATTATCCACTTCCTTAATGATCTTTTTAGTTCCTTCGAGTATTTCTTCGTGAAGTCTCCTGTATTTGGTGTGTAGTGGTGCATCCAGGATTCCTGTAGGTACCTTATCGTTTACAGTTGGGTCAACCGGATAGGGAGGATCATATCTTGGCAGCCAATCATCCACTAGTGTCTGGCTTGGGATATTAACTCGCTCATGGCTGTAACTGAGGTAGAAGCCGTCTAGATTCATCATGGCTGGGAGGAGGACTCTGTGATCTTCAGCTACCTTGTAGAGCTGTAGTGTAGTGTCGAGGCATTCTTGGTTTGATTCTACAAATGACACTATCCAGCCCAAGTTTAACTCAGGCTGTACATCACTATAATCCGGGCCTAGTGCCCAGTACCAGCCGAGAGTCCTGTTCGCAACAGCCATGACTATGGGTGTCCTATAATTAGTGGCTTGAGCTACGACTTCGTGCATGTAGGCTAGTCCCTGGCTGCAGGTAGCTGTGAATGTACGTGCGCCTGCTAGAGATGCTCCGACAGCAGCTCCCATGCAGCTATGCTCTCCCTCCGTGTGGATGTACTCGGCGTCGAGATCTCCGTTGGATACGAATTCAGCGAGGTACTCTACTATAGTGGTCTGCGGAGTGATGGGATAGGCTGGTATTACTTCCACCCGGGCAAGACGTACACCGTGGGACACTGCTTTGTTTCCCGGTATAACGTCGAAATGCTTACTCATTCTTATTATGCCTCCAGTTTCATCTCGATGGCGTTCTGGGGACACTCATAAGCACATATTCCACATCCTTTGCAGAACCTGTAATCTATCTCAGGTCTATTATCCACCATTTTTACAGCAGCTTCGGGGCAGTAACTTGCGCATAACCCGCATGCTATACATTTGTCGTAATCTATCTCAGGTCTGTATACTCTCCAGTTGGCAACATTTTTACCTCCCTTTGAGTCTCCATCGGCCAACGCTAGGCCTTTAATATCAGGGTCCTCTGTCATCTATACCACCTAGAATATTTTTTCTCAGTTTCGAGCCGGTTTATCGATTTTAGTAGTAAATCTGGGTTCTGGTTTGATAGAGCGTCTTGCGAAACCTCATGGTCTTCCGGCGCGCTTTCCATCTGAACTCTGGTATATTTCTCAGCTAAAGATAAAAGAGTTGTCAACGCTCTGGTAGATTATTAATACTTGTTACATTTTTGAAGCCGAAAACAGATATACCATTACTCACTTTATCTCCTTGAAAGAAATGAATACCGAGAAATTTTATTCAAAGCTGGGTGCATCCTACGAGCCAGGGGTATTAACCACTGTTGTATTGGCTGCTGAGGAGCTTAAACGGCAAGGAAAGAAGATCATTGGTTTAACTGGTGGGATGTATGATGAAGAGAGCTTCCCATGGAGGGAGGTGAAGACTATCTTAAACGAGGCAACTGAAGATGACTGGAAAGTAATGCTCCAATACGGTGGTACTAGAGGTTATCAGCCGCTCAGAGAGGAGCTTAGTGAATGGATGAAGAGCCATGGCATTAATGTGGACCCGTATAAGGAGCTGTTAATAACAACTGGAAGCCAGGAGGCACTGGATCTGGTCTCTAGGGTGTTCCTTGATAAAGGCGATGTTATCATCGTTGGGTCACCGACTTATCTCTCAGCTTTATCCGCTTTTGAGACCCAGGAACCTGATATAAGGGAGGCGGAGCTGGATAAGGACGGTATGATACCTGAAGCATTAGAGGAGACTTTGAAACAGGTAGAATCCGAGGGTAAACAGGTTAAACTGGTATACATTATTCCAAGCTTCCAGAACCCAACCAGCAGTATGATGCCAATAGAGCGTAGAAAAAAGATAATAGAACTAGCCAAAAAGCATGATTTCCTCATTCTTGAAGACAACCCATATGGATACATCAGTTTCGAGGGCCCAATGCCCACGCCTTTAAAAGGATTGGATGACGAGGACAGAGTTCTCTACACTAGTACCTTCAGCAAGATCGTGAGTCCTGGTATGAGGATCGGTTGGCTCTGCGGTCACGAAGAGTTCATTATGAAGATGACCGAGGCAAAGAGCAGCACAATCATCAGCAACCCGTTGATAAGTCAGTACGCTGCGGCCAAGCTCTTTGAGAAGGGTGTTGTGGATGATCAGATTGAGAAAATGAAGAAGGTTTACAGGAAGAAACGTGATGTTATGCTGGAGTCTATGGACTCTTATTTCCCTGAAAAAGCGGAGTGGAATCATCCTAGAGGTGGTTTATTCCTCTGGGTAGAGTTACCGGAATCTGTCAACGCCACCGAGTTACTTATGGATGCAGTGAATGCTGGGGTAGCATACATACCTGGAAGTAACTTCTACACCAGTGATACTCACAACCACATAAGGCTGAACTATAGCCACCCAAACGTGGATGATATCGTGGAAGGCATTAAGATACTGGGCGATCTCCTTAAGAAACAAATCTAAACCCACAATCCATATCTCTTCTATATTTTCTATCTATATATCTCAAATCTGTCTTAGAGGATAATAATCCTATAATAAGCAGATAGTAAGTCATCATTGAAATTGAGCCCACGTAGATCCAGTTTCAAAATTGCCATAGATGTCTTGAAGGTCATAGGTGAAGGTGAGGACAGACCAACAAGAATCATGTACGCTTCAAACCTAAGCTGGAACTCGCTCCAAAGAACACTTGATATCCTAGTAAACAAGGGATATGTAGATGAGAATCAGATCTCTGAACGAGTAAGAAAATATTCCATCACCGCCAAGGGAAATGAGGTCCTTGGATACTATGACCGTTTGGAATCATTGGTCGAGGTTACCACGGACTAACAATTTAGTCTCCTTTTTTTAGATTGGTTCTCCGGTTTAATACGTATTTTTGGTAAATCCTATAATAACCGATGTCCATACATTACTAGGGTTCTAGTTGACTGATATATCCAAGTTCAATGATAAGGAGCTAGCATTTCTACGTATAATATGTAGCTCAGAGCATAAACATATCAGTCAAGATGTGGTGCGTGAAAAACTGGTTGAAGCAGAGATTATAGAACCCGATGAGTTCAAAGATCTTAAGAAGAGTTTACTCTATTCAGGCGTCATCGGAATTGTATATGGTAATATTACCTTGGAGAAGGAAGAGATCTCAGATATCTTAACTATTTAAGGAAGTTCAAAAATTATTCTGTTTTAACTCCATGCGTCGATTTTTTACAGGTTTTTCACTCATTTGTTTAACAGATATTTATATAAACCTCCTTTACTGGTAAAATGATAAACTCTTTAATCTATATAGACAATAAAAATTAGTAATTGAAGGTTGTCTACTTGCCCGAGAAGAAAGTAAAACTTAACAAGTCACTATGTAAAGGCTGCGGGTACTGTATAGAATTCTGCCCCAAGAAAGTATTCGAACAGTCTAATGAATTAAATGAGAAAGGTGTAACCTTACCACGAATAGCCAACGAGGACGCGTGCATATCATGCGGACTCTGCGTTATGATCTGCCCAGATTTTGCTATCACTATGGAGGAAGAAAAGGAATGAGTAATAAAAGCGTGCTACATGGTAACCACTTTGTTCATGGGGATTGGGCATGTGCTGAGGGAGCCATATCCGCGGGATGCAACTACTTTGCAGCATACCCCATAACTCCGGCTACAGAAATATCCGAAAGAATAGCTGAAAGATTCCCAAAACTGGGTAGAAGATTCGTTCAGTTTGAGGATGAGATAGGTGCAATAGCGTCTGTGTTGGGTGCCAGTTTCTCAGGGATGAAAGCCATGACCGCTACAAGTGGACCCGGTGTCAGTCTTATGCTGGAGAACATTGGCTTAGCCGTGATGACCGAGGCACCCTGTGTCATTGTAAATGTTATGAGGGGTGGTCCCAGCACAGGGCAGCCCACGAAAGGGGCGCAAGGGGACGTGATGCAGTGTAGATGGGGTGTGCACGGGGACGTGGAGATGATCGCTTTAGCACCCCAATCTGTTCAGGAGAATTTCGATCTCACCATCAAGGCGTTTAATCTATCAGAGACTTATCGTACCCCTGTCTTTCTCTTATCTGATGCTAATCTAGGACACATGTATGAGAGACTGGAGATTCCAGAAGAAAAGGAATTGGCGTTAGTGAACCGGAAGAAACCAACCGTTTCTCCTGATACGTATGAACCATACGCTACTGATGAATCACTTGTACCCCCTATGGCTTGCTTCGGGGAGGGATACAGATTCTATAGCACTGGGTTAACCCATAATGAGAAAGGATACCCGGATATGAGCGTAGAAACCCAGGACAAACTGGTCAGGAGGCTCTGTGACAAGGTTCGTAGAAACAGGGATAAGATCATATTGACCGAGGAATCCTATGCCCGTG
>CAZAQI010000065.1:0-11608 GCA_964487465.1 uncultured Candidatus Bathyarchaeia archaeon | reverse complement strand
GCCCTTAATCTTATCTTCATCATAGTCCTTTATAGCGCCTGGACCGATGAAGACTAATTCAGCTTCTACTTCATCCCCTATGCTGTGGGGTAGACTGATCACGTCAAATGTCTTCTCTATTGGGCTTACTACTTCCAGTGTAGCTGGTCCACGTTTCCATCCCGGTATAGTGAAGTCCTCTGCGTGCACATTCTCAAGGCCATACTCCTTGAATTTTTCGATGATGTAATCCACTGCCCCCTTGTCTCCGGGTAGTCCGGGGAATCTGCTTCCGTGGACATCACATAGTATTTCTAGGTTGTCCATGGGCTCGGAGCTCGTGTAGATCTCCGCCATGATCTTTTTATCAACTTCCAAGTATGGGTTTGTCAAAATCTTCTCCGCATATACTGGCGCTGGGTGAAGATATAAAACCTTCAACCCGAAGACGAGGCTACTCTTCTGCGTAGACGACTTTGAATTTGCTGAGATAGACCATCATATCTTTGTTGAATTCAAAGCCAAGTTCTTTTCCACGCCGTCGATAATATTTGTCATGCTCTTTGAAGTAGGTCTCAAGATCTCGGTCGCCTTCTCCCTCCCAGTAAGCATGCTCAGCGTCTACATCCCGGTATTTTACCTTCCTTACACTAACAGTCTCAATGACTAACGCAGGTACACCCTTTCCTTCAAGTATAATATCATAGTCACCTATCTTTGGGTCAGGCCAATCCTCTAACTGGTTCTCGATTACTAGAGAAGTCGTGGTACGTTTGATGCCTCTCTTGATGGCGTGCAGTAGTTCATCAGCGAGTTCCGAGTTATCACCAAAACTCCAAGCATCAGCATAGTCTCCAGTTATCCCGGTCTCTTTTTTCACCTTTTCCCAGAACGTGAGAACTTGTTTAGAGTATACCATAATATCCCTCTGAATAATACCGGTATATTTTATACATATTTGGAATCTAGTCCTCATAGTTGATGTTCGGATGGTTCAAGGAGAAGTACAAGGATGGGTGATGCTGACTTCGATTTATGTAGTACACTTTTTCGTACAGGAACAGCTACCCCTTCTCAAAATTAAATAGTCTTCCAGGTTAACCCGAATTCGTCCATGGAAGACATAGAATAACTAATCCTCTTCATCATGTTTATACAAGTGATACTCCCCTTAAACTAGGCTACGTGTACCACCTGATCATTCAACTGAGCTATATTAACTGGACTCCATGGAGATTCAATGACTGGAATCATATAATACAAATTAATCAATAGTTTAAACTGGTTTCCACCGAAAACAGTTTTATGCCCATCTACAACACATCATTGATCTAAATTGTCAAAGGAAACATCATTCTTCTTAGCAGGCGACGCCTTCCAAGCACGATGTATACATCAATACAGGGAACAAGAAGACGTTAACGCAATCTTCGAGCATATACATGGCGCTGATGTGTCATTCATGAACCTTGAGATAGCCATCCATGACTTTGAGGGCTATCCTATTGGAGCTGGAAAATACGATGCTTATGGACAAGCCGATCCGCAGGTTGCTCAAGATATTAAGAACCAGGGCTTTAAAATCGTTAGCAGAGCCAATAACCATGCAATGGATTACACTGAGGGAGGGTTAAAAGCCACTACGAAATATCTGAATCAGGTTGGAATATATCACGCTGGAGCAGGTACGAACCTCGCGGAAGCCAGAGAGCCAGCTTTCATGGAGACTAGTAAGGGGGTAGTTAGCTTATTATCAGCAACCACTTGGGAGCTGGGCTTAGCCGGACACGCCAGAAAAGACGTTATCGGTAGGCCTGGTGTAAATCCCATGAGGCTCAAGCCAAGGTATAATCTAGACTCTGAGGATTGGGATAGACTCAAATCAGTTGCAAGTAACCTCGGGTTACTACCAGAGGAATATGAGGATGGTTTTAACTTCCCAACAAGAGAACACAAGTTCGTACCCGGGGAGAAGACCCTTAGAGAATATGATCCACATCCAGTGGACCTTGAGGAAAACCTTAGGGCTGTCAGGGACGCTTCTCAGATAAGCGATTGGGTTATGTTCAGTCTTCACGATCACTACGAGGAAGTCCATCCCCCGGAGGGTTACAGGGAGAAAGAGATACCACTCAAAGCAGTGGTGGATCTAGCTCACCAAGTCATAGACGCTGGAGCAGACATCTATATGGGCCACGGACCTCACATCTTAAGAGGCATAGAGATCTATAAAGGAAAACCCATTTTCTATAGTCTGGGTAACTATATTTTCCAGAGCACCTTAGCTCGGCGCCAGCCAGCGGATCTGTACGAGTTATGGGGACTGGACTCGGAGAGCACGACAGTAGGATTATACATGACACGGGAGAAGCCACCGAGCAAATTCTTCCAGGACATGGCGTACTGGGAGAGCGTGGTCGCTGAACTGGATTATGAAGGAAAGGAGTTACAGGAGATCAGGTTGATCCCCATCCACCTGGACATGGACCCTGATAAACCGCTAAAAGAGCAGAGGACCACAGCAGGTGTACCCCATAGAGCTTATGGTGAAAAAGCCGAGAGGATTATAGAAAACTTGCAGAGACTCTGCAAACTATATGATACAAAGGTAGAATACAGGGGTGAAATGGGGGTTATTTCTCTTAGATAACCTCTTCCCAGCTACCTGATAATTGTTTCAAGTATTCACGGGTCTCTGGTCTGAGATCCTTTTTATCTTCAAGATATTTCCTGAGCTTCAATCCCAGTCGCACAGTCTCATGTATACCAGCCTCATCCACCAGTTCATCAATCTCCTCCTGTGAACGTTGCTCGTATGGCCAGGTATCCATGTTCAGTATCTTGAAGGCAGCCACCGCAGCGTTTCCGGCGCATTCACGCATGACCCGTAAGTCGGCTTTATCCACTGTATCATATTTGGTGTGCCCAAAGCCTCTTCCAGCTCTCTTTGCAGCTTCATCCGGATCACCCATAGTTGCTGTAGCTACTCCTTGCAGTAGAAATGGCCAGTGGTCGCTGTATGGTCCTACTCTGGACCATATGGGTAGGTCTATGCCTATTTCGTTTATTATGCTCTGGAATAGTGGCTCTAGGTTTGACCATCCATGGATACAGAAGCCTTGTCTACCAGCTCGTCCAGCTGCGTCGAAGTTTATCATGAATCTTATCTTCTCCATGAAATCAGGGTGGGCTTTACAGTAGGCTCTGCTTCCGTGGAGACCTATTTCCTCCGCCCCGAATAGCATGAATCGTAGGTTATGTTTTAGATGAGTTTTCACCTTGGCGAGTGTTCGTGCTAGTTCCATTACTATTGCGGCGCCTGTGGCGTCATCTAAGGCTCCTACGGCGATATCATGTCCCTCATAGTGGGCGCCATATACCAGCCACTCGTCGCTTCCAACCGTGCCCTTAAGGTCACCTATCACATTATAGGTCTCTACCTCAATGTTTTTGCACCGGGTCTCAAGCCTTAATTTAACCCTGCCTCCTCTCTCCAGCATCCGTGCAAGGTATCTTCCATCCTCGTAGCTAACACCGACGGCGGGGATAATGGGGCTGATACCTCCGGTGGGGGGACCATAAGCAGGATAATGGTTCATGAATATCCAGCCCACTGCTCCAGCCATGACGCTTCTCTGATATTTCTCGCTACGGTGTAGATAACGGCTCATACCACGTGGGTTTCCACTGTTCACCATGACTATTTTTCCTTCGATCTCATCCTTGCGTTCCTCATAGGACTCAATGGGTCCGGATCCTAGGTATATTAGCTCGGCTTCCACCACGCCTTGGCTGCTCATGGGTAATGCTATGCAGTCGACGGTCTTGCTCTTGGGTGAGGTCATCTCTAGGCTGCTGGATTCACGTATCCATCCCGGTATCTTGAATTTCTCAAGATGTACGTTTTCTAATCCATATTCTCTGAGTTTCGTAGCCATATACTCGCAGCTTGCCTTATCCATGCCGCTACCCGGCCAACGTGACTCGTACTCATCGCAGAGCTCAATAACGTTGTCCAGTGGCTCTGTGCTGCTGTATATGTCTCCTAGAACTCGTTCAACAGGTTTCATACATAGTTAGTAGGATTCAGATAAAATAGAATTGTGGGTTACCCTGTGAAGTAGTTAAAGGAGAAATAGATCAAACTGGGCAATAATACTATCATCACAGCTCTTCCCCTGCCTATCTGGTAGTTCTCCTCCACGGCCAAGACAAGTAAGACAATGGTAACGAGTCCCCAGAAATTAAACAGATTTGTTCCCATCAAAGCCTTCAAAACCTTGCTCTCAATATCCCTGTAAGCAATAAAGTACCCTGCCAAGCTCTCCCCATCCATTAGGTATGCATCAATTACCCGTATGAGTTGATTAAAGAGACTGGGAACCGAGGCAAAACCATGCATAGCGAACAAACGCTTCATGGATCCATTTCCCCCGCTTAAACGTCCCAAGCCGTGTATGAGAAGGGTAGCCGCTGTCCAGCCAAAGATTATGGTGATACCTGAGCCGATTCCCGCGAATAACCCCATGGATCCCTCAAACTGACTGGTGTCAATGCCCCTTAGCTGAGGAGAGACAACCGATAATGGAATCTTACTCAGATAGAGCATGCTACTGTAAGCCGCTAAGATCACCATGACCAGCGTGATAGCTAGGCCTTTAATCAGGTCTCCTTCATCCATTGATTTGAATATCTGCCGGGGTTTGTAGAGCACCCCGGTTAATTGAGTTAAAAATCCTGTTTTCTCTTCACTCATGTCTTAAAGCCTCCACTGGGTTCATTTTTGATGCATTATAAGCTGGATATAACCCGGATAATACGCTGGTAACTACCGCGAACACCACTACCTCCAATCCCAGTAAATACGAGATAGATGTAGGTAAATCTATGAAACTTCCTATGAGTCTGGCTAATAGGAAGCCGAATCCTGCACCGATGGCGCCACCGATCAAGCCTGTCATCATAGCCTCAGCTAGAAACATATACAATACTTCAAAACTCTTGGCGCCTAACGCCTTCAGGGTCCCGATCTCTCTGGTTCGCTCCATGACGCTAACAGTCATAGTGTTGACAATCCCCACACCCGCAACCACGAGGCTGATACCGGCTATTCCACCCAACACTGCTTGAATGGTGCCTAGTATAGAGTTAACTTGTTCTTGTGCGGACGCAGCTGTTACCACCGTGACCCTGTCACCCATTTTCTCCTCGATTCCCTCCGCCGCTCTTTCAACCACGTCAATGTTATCTGCTTGTGCCAGTAAGTAACTGAACTGGCCCCCTACTTCGTATATCTGCTGTGCGGTCTTCAAGGGTATTGCTATAGAGTCATCCAAGTTGGCACCGAAGCTACTCCCTGTCTCTTTAAGGATGCCAATAACTCTTAGTGTATTCTCTTTCTCCACGCCGTTTACTATGGATTTTATTTTTATCCTATCACCTAGATCCACTATAGGTTCATCCAAGTCAAGGGGATGAGCAATATTAGAACCCACTATCACCACGGCGGAGTCAGATTGTACAAAGTTTCTCCCTTCCGCTAGCTCCGTGCTAGGGTTTAGCTCCTTATATGCTCGCTCAACGCCGTATACATCGGTGCGGAAATATCTTCTTTTGATAGTGTACTCAGCGAACTTATTGGCGATTATTGGAGTAGCGCCCTTGATGTAATCAACCCTCCTCACAATTTCTAGGTCTCTCCAGTTCAATGTTCCACCGGAAACAGTAGGGCCCCTAGCAATCTCACCGGGTATAATAATTAGATTACTTGGTCCAAAATAGTTTAATTGACCACTGACACTGGTTTGCAACCCCTGTGTTATGCTTATCAGACCGGTTATGGCGGCACATCCAATCAGGATACCAACTAGGTTCAGGGCGAATCTGAACTTGCGCTCCTTCAAGCCATTAGTAGCGATCTGAAAGATATCAAGGGGATCCACGGCTACTCCTCTATGGTCCTAATCCCAGGAATCTTCTTATCCACAGCCAGATTCCTCCCTTTGGCTGCTGGGGTTCATCATCAACGGTTTCATCTATCATGATATCGAAGCTGATCTCCTGAGTTTTTTCCCTGTTTAGGTGATCCCTGTACTTGATATCGAGTTTTACCTTGTGTTCACCTTCTGGCGCATCCTCGTCAACCTTATAGTAGATATCGAAGGGTATGGGGCTATCAGGGTCTACTGCTCCGATGTATTCATCGCTGCCGCTAACCCTCTTGATGAGATCATTCTCCATTACTCGTATGGATACGAAGTCCACGCTCTCGGTGCCTATTAGAAGAAGATCAGCGTCCATTTCATTGGTTTCTCCTGGTGCGGTGGTTTGACTGAACGTATCTAGTAACTGGAAGTCGACCAATCCATCCACCATTATAGTTACTGTTTCTGTCAAGGTTTTTGGGATCCCTTTGTTGTTGGTGTAGCTTATGGTTATGGTGACGGCGTACTGTCCAGCGGATGCAGATCCGGAAGCCAGTAAGTTATATGTATAAGATGTGTTCTCCCCGCTATTCAGATCTCCAACATCTATAGTGGAAGGTGTAAGGGGGGAAATAGGGCTCATCTGCGGGAAGCTGATTATACTCATAAGATCATATGCGTTTGCTCCTGTGCAGTCGAGTGCTATATCCAAATCGAATATATCCCCGGGGTATACTGTGCTGGGTTTGATGGAGACCTCTTTGATGGTTACTGTTGTTGTCTTAGAGGTCTTAGCCGAGTTAACGTTAACAGGGAGTGTATATGACTCGAAATAGGTCTTTTCTGATTCATCGCTGAATGATGCTGTGAATGTTAATGTATAGGTTGTTAGTGGCGTGCTTTCCAACACAGATAGGGTTGGATTAATTATTATGCTTTCATTCTCTCCAAATGCCTCTTTGCGGATCGTTTCTCCTCCAGTGATTGTTATGTAGGGGGATGTGGATGTGGTTACTAGTTCCAGGTCCTTTAATGTCTTGTTAGCTATATTCTCCAATTCATAGGATACATCTGTTTTCACACCGGCTATAGCGTTGATACTATCCGGATCTATGTTGAGCCCAAGTTTCGGTGTGTAAGACTCACCTACAACCACCCCAACTGATACCGTTGAAGTAACATATTCGAAAGTGATCTTCTGGTATGTGACTGTTAATGTGAGCGTATATGATCCCATCGGAACTGTTTTATCAACATACAAAGTGGACGTGTATCCCTTGGTTTCTTTATCCTCGATGACCGTGTAAACACGTTGTGAGCCATCGATTATACTTATGCCGGGAGTTGTTGATGAGAGCACTGCCTGTACTCCAACTACGCTTCTGTCACCAATGTTTCGAAGTTTAATGGTGATATCGTTTTCCTGTCCTGCTGTGAGGTAGGTGTTTAAGGTTGTTACCTGTACACTGTCTGCTCTTGCGAAAGGTATTCCCCAGATACTGGTTAATACAATCAATGTGGTTAGTATGATGATGCTCTTGGTTCTTTTTCTATTATTCATCTAAAATCAACTCGTGTAATATTTTCTCTCCTTTAATCATACCGTCTTTTAAACTGATTAGACGGTCTGTTTGTTGACCCACTGTAGGGTCGTGGGTGATGAGGATGAAGGTTTTTCCCTCTTCCTCGTTTATAGTTCTGAGAAGCTGCATAACCTGTGCACCAGTGGTGCTATCTAGGTTACCTGTTAATTCGTCAGCCAGCAATATATTGGGCTCGTTGGCGAGGGCCCTGGCTATGGCTACTCTCTGCTGTTCTCCGCCGCTTAGCTGATTGGGTTTATGGTCTGCTCTTTCACGGAGTCCAACCAAGTCCAGGAGCTCTTTGGCTCGTTTATGTCGCTCGCTTCTACTTTTCCCGGCTATCGCCATAGGTAGCTCCACGTTTCCCTGGGCGTCCATGCGTGGGATGAGGTTGAAGAATTGGAATATGAAGCCCACTTCCCTGTTGCGTACGTCTGCTACTTGGTTGTCGTTTAGCTTGGAGATATCGACATCGTTTATGAATACTTTTCCTGAGGTGGGTCGGTCAAGGGCTCCGATCATGTTGAGTAGGGTGCTTTTACCTGAGCCGCTGGGGCCCATTATGGCCATGAACTCTCCTGGTTCTACCCGTAGGTTTACTCCTTTGAGTACTTCTAAGGGTCTGCCGCCTTGTATGTATGTTTTATGAAGGTCAACTGTCTCTACGATGTATTTTGTCAACTTTATTTCTCCATAAGCTTGTTTATCATTTCTAGGCGGTTTTGGGATATTTTTTCTAGTTCACTGAGAAAGGGCTCTCTAATATCTTCGTCTATGTTCTCGGTGAAGTTTCTCAGTAATGATCGGGACATTACTTGTTCTTTCAGGGTTAGTCGGTTCATTAACTCTAGTGCGGCTTGTTTTCTCTCGCATGTGAGCCATTTGAATACGACGGAGACGTATTTGATGCTAAAGTCTATGGAGTCTTCTATGTGGCGGAGCATTAAGTCGAATAATCGTTTTCCTTCATCTGTTATCAGGTAGTATTCTGTTTCATCCCGTTTCTCTGTTGATAGGTATCCCTTTTTTTCCAAGCTCTTTAGAGCAGGGTATACTGTGCCGGTTTTGGGTTCCCATGTGCCCTCGAATTCTTGTTTGAGGTTTTTGAGCATCTCGTAGCCGTATTTTGGGTCCTCGTCTAGTTGTATTAGTAGTAGCATCTGTAGGGGGCTGATGGGCATCTTGAATGGGTTTCGGCTGTTTATGCTCAGTGTCATGGGTTGACCTCTACTTAGTAGATCGCTACTTAGATTCTGTGCTTGTTCTTAAACGTTTTTAATAATAGGTAATGGAATGGTTTATCGATAAAGTTCATGAGTGTACTGGTATTTACGGATAACCCTGCGACAGGGGAGACGGGGCTGGTAATTAAGGAGTTAGAGGAACGGGGTGTCAGTGTGAAATATCTTGCCCCTTGGGATGTTAAACTGCCGGGGTTTGAGCCTGATTATGACTTGTGTTATGTTCCAAGTAATATGCTTCACAGGGGGAGTACCTTTGAGTTGGTGCACAGGTTGTTGATTTTGAGGCAGTTAGAGGAGAATGGTGTGGTGGTTAATCCTGTGGACTCTATGCTGAATTATAGTAAGGAGCATCTTTCACTGCAGTTGAGTAAACTGGGGGTAGCCCACCCGGAGACGGTTATCACGGAGAATATTGATAAGGCGGCTAAGTTTGCATCGAGGTTATTATCAGAGGGGAGGGAGGTGGTATTGAAGCCTATTTGTCTGAGTAGGGGTACAGGGGTTACAAAGTTGAGTAGGATAAGGAGTAGTGAGGATCTAACACAGTATCTCTTGTGGTATACCCGTAATTTTGGTAAGGGGGTCTTTTATCTTCAGGAGTTTATACCAAATAAAGGGTATGATGTTAGGTGTTTTGTGATTGACGGGGAGGTTGTGGGACGGGAGGCTCGGTCTAATCCTGATGATTTCAGGTACAATGTGTCAGCGGGGGGAAAGGCGGAGCCTTTTGAGGATGATATATATGATGAGTTGGCTATTCGGGTGGCTGAGGCGGTTGGTCTTCATATAACAGGGTTGGATATTCTTCCCCGTGTGGAGGGGGATCCAATGGTGTTGGAGGCAAACTGTTATCCCGGGTACAAGGCTTTGATGGAGACCACGGGGATTCCTATTTATAGCAGGATAGTGGATTATTTTGAGCGTGTGCTTTATAGATAATTTTTTAACACGCCTTGAATACGCTTGATCTGAAACATAATGACGTTTTGCAATAACTGTGGAGCAGATGTTGAGGAGAACCAGAAGTTCTGCCCCGAATGCGGGACTAGACTGAAGCCAGTGGAACAGAAAGCAGGCGCACCTCCGCCACCTCCACCACCACCTGGTGAACCGGCAACGCCTAACACTGTCGCTACTCCACCTCCACCGCCAAGAGACAACGTGCCCCCACCGCCTCCAGCGGGGAGTCAGAGTAATGTGCCTCCGCCTCGCCGTAAGATTCTGGATCGTGTTGAGATTGATCAGGAGGATATTGATGAGGTAGCAGAGAAGGCTAAGAGGGGATTAGGTGCAGCTTGGAGGCTTGCACGGAAGGGACTTAACAAGGGTGCTGAATTAGCTAATCAAGGTGTTGAGGTTGCTAAAGAGACTCTTGAGGAGAGGCGTGCTCGTCAAAACCAAGGTCAACCACAGGCCTCTGCTCAGCCTTATCAGGCGCCTCAGTCTTCCCCGGCTCAGGAGGATACAAAGTATTGTCCTAACTGTGGTCAGGCTACTGCGGGTGGAAAGTTCTGTAATCACTGTGGGCACAGATTGGAGTAATTTCTCCAAGTTTTTTATTAGTTTGATGCTATGAGCTTTTCTCTGTATTTTCGCTGGTAATAGTAGATACCTTGTAGAATAATGAATTGGTAGCCCGCGGTTATTATCGTGGCGAATTGATGTACATAGAAGAGGATTAGGTTTAGGGCTACGAGTTTAGCCACCAAGGCAATTGAAGCGAACTCAGTTCCCCAGTTATCCCTATCAAGTAATAATAGTACTCCGCTCAAGGAGATAGTGGCTCCCAGTAATCCGTCAAGCAGTATTAGCACTAGAGCCCAGAAAACGCCATTGGTGGGAATGTTGGGTAGCTCCGCTGCCAAGGATTGAAGATACTGTGTACGCGTGAGGGGATCTGTTGCGACTAACGTGAATTGAAGTAATCTGGTGAAGCTGGGAACGCCGAGGAGTACCAGACTTATAATGATCCCGGTTTTCACTCGGTTTTTTGAGAGATAGTTATCCTCTAAATGGTTCAGCTGGGTGATTATCTTATCGAATAGGTTGGGTTCATCTGATACGGTTTGTAGGGCGTCGCTCTCCACAAAGTCTTGTAGTTCTTTTGCCAGTGTCTTATAGTGGGGGTTCTCTGCTGTCTCCATTATATAGTCGAGGTGTTTTTTCATCTCCTTGTGTTCATGGGGATATAGTGAGTGGTCTAGGACTTCTTGGAGTATCTCGACTACGGAGTAGAGGGAGCTTCTTACATCCAGATCCGGTTGCTTGTTTATTCTCTGGTAGATTAATACGGTTAGGAGGAAGAAGGCGTATATTATTGGGGCGGCTGCTGGAAAGAAGTAGTCGTTGGTTTGAGTGATGAATTTTCCCACCTCGTCTATAAATAATCCTACGCCTAAGCCTGAGAGGATGGCGGACCATGTGTAAACCCATCTATTGGCGTAGATAAGAGGTAGTAGGCTCGCGGCGTAGAGAATGACTCCACCATAGAGAACATGTGCTATGTGGAGGGCCTGGTTGCCCAACTGCGGGTAACCGGTTAACTCCAGGATGAGTCTTGTGAGGCTTACGGAGGCTGCGAAGCTGAGGACTGTTAGCTGCAGGTATTTCTCGGCCCCTCTTCGTTGTACGGGTTTCCAGATGCGGCTTATTATCTGGCTCATGGAGAGTTATTTTGCTGGAGATATGATAAAACTTTGTGAATCAAGGTTGCGTTATTACCTAGAATAGGGGCCTCTGTTGGGTTGAATAGGTGCCCGTCTTGGTTAGAAGGATTTCTGAACTGGGTTGTTTTCTGTCTCCTTTTGGCTAACTGGGCTGTTCTCGGGTTTTTCTCGGAGTACCCCCCCTGATTTTTTGTGGCGGGGGTACTCTGGCT
>CAZAQI010000064.1:8494-11894 GCA_964487465.1 uncultured Candidatus Bathyarchaeia archaeon | reverse complement strand
CTCATCTAACAGAACAGGTAAAGCAACAATTACCAAAACAATACCCGAAAGAAGCCCAAAAAGAACCAAAAACACTAAACGAAAATGGTAGCGGGGGGTAGATTTGAACTACCGGCCTCGGGGTTATGAGCCCCGCGGGCTAACCTGGCTGCCCTACCCCGCTAACCTCTCCCCCATTAAGAAACTATAGTCTTATAAACCTTCCACATACCAGAAACCACAGAAAACCTCCATGAAAACCAGAATATCAGTAGAACGCATGCAAATACTATACCGGGAAGCCCGGAAAACAGTAAAAACAGAACCAGAGCTAGCCCAAAAATATATCCACCTACTCCGACGAATAGCCCAACGCACAAGAACCAAACTACCACCCCACATACGACACAACATATGCAAAAAATGCAACACCCCCCTAATCCCCGGCTACAACGCAACCACCAGAATCAACCAGCGACGAGAACCCCACGTCACCACCACATGCCACACCTGCGGATACATAAAACGCGTCCCCATAGGAGAAAAAACATGATCACCCTCATCAGCATCGGACTCAATAGCCACAAAGACCTAAACCTAAACGCCATAGAAGCAGCAAGAGAAGCCAGCAAACTATACCTAGAAGACTACACCATGAAACTAGACACCACCAAGGAGAAACTAGAAGAAACAATAGGCAAACCCATCACCCCCCTGAAACGCAACGGCATGGAGGAACAAGCCCACCAGTTACTGGAAGAAGCAAAAACAAGCAAAATCGCCATACTAGTAGGAGGAGACGCACTAAGCGCCACCACCCACATAAGCCTCATCCTGGACTCCCATGACCTAAACATCCCAACAAGGGTAATCCATGGAAGCAGCATATTCACAGCCATCACAGACACCGGGCTCAGCATCTACAAATACGGGAAAACAGTCACCATTCCCCTACCCGAGAAAGGCCCCGCCACCACCGCCATACGCACAATCAATGAGAACTACCATCACGGCCTCCACACCCTACTCCTCCTGGACCTCAACAAACCAAAGGAAAAATACCTCAGCATACCCGACGCCATCAACATACTCACCGAAACCGGGCTCCCACCGGAAACACTCCTAGTAGGCGTAGCACGCCTAGGAGGTACACATTCCACCATAAAAGCCGACACAGCCCAGAAACTAACCCAAATAGACTTCGGGTCACCACCCCACGCCATCATAGCCCCCGGCAGACTACACTTCCTTGAAGAGGAAGCACTAGAAACCCTGGCAGACTGCCCAAGAGAAGTAATCCAAAACCATAACCCCGTGGGGGAGACAGATCGACTAATCACCAAATACACCAAGAGCTGCAGAAAAGTACTTGAAAAACACAAGAAAAACAGACTACCCACCACCATAACCAGAGACCAGGTAAAAGAACTACTACAACACGCGGAAAACTACCTCGACGACGCAGAATACTACAGAACAGACAAGAAACCCACAGCCCTAACCTGCGTAGCCTACTCCGAGGGAATCCTCGACGCCCTAAAGCTTTTAGGCATACTGGAGTTCGAGTGGTAAGATGACCACAGTACTAGCAGCAGGCGTCTTTGACCTACTCCACTACGGCCACATCAGGTACCTGGAGGAAGCAAAAAAAACAGGCGGCCCAGACGCAAAACTCGTAGTAATAGTAGCAAGAGACGAGACAGTACGCAGCCTGAAAGGCACAGACCCAGTCATCCCAGAAGCACAACGCAGAGCAGTAATCGACGCACTCAAAGTAGTAGACGAAGCCCTACTAGGATTCAAAGACATGGACCTAGACAGAGTACTACAACAGATCAAACCCGACATAGTAGCAGTAGGCCACGACCAGAAAGCCATAAAGGCACAGGTCGAGAAAATAAACAAAGCCCGTGAAATGGACATCAAGATAGTCCAGATAGAACAATTCGGCGAAGACGAACTAAACAGCAGCAGCGAGATCAAGCGTCGGATCGTCGAAGGGGCAAAAACAAGACCCTGATCTTATCCCCATCCGCTAACTCCATACGACGCCTCAGATAATAAGGCGATATAATCTCCATCACACCATAATCATGGCTACTACGCTCAGCAACAATCAAAGCCCCCTCGATCTCACCCTCCACGAAACACGGGTAACAGTGAGCCGCGCCGAAAGCCCTTTCCCCATCCTTAAAACCATCAAGGCGGATATAATCGCCGCGTTCAAGCCTTCTACGCTTATCATAATCCTCCTCACCGATCTTAATGTTCAGGGTACCCGGGAAGGGCTCAAAGCCCAGTTTCTCCACTATCTGCCTGTGATACCCTTCCTTACTGATGTAATAAGCGCCCTCAAACAAGCCGCTCACCACCTCTCCCTCAAACACGATAGCCTCAGCACCCTTACCCTCAAGATGCCATTTCAATTCCTTTAACACCAGATCCAACTCAGCCACCCCCTCACCCGTAACCCGGATAGTGCTACCCTCATTACTGATGGTTCGCTCAATCAAATTCTCTTCTTCAAGTACCTGGAGGTGTCGACTCGCGCTCTGCTGGCTGCTACCTATTTCCTCGCTCAGCTCGGTGGTGCTAATCTTTATGCTGGTGCTTGTTGCACCCATCTTCATCAAGGTGTATAATGTAAACCATAGATGCGGCTTGATTTCTATCTCCAACTCGGTCAACCATCTAATTAAAAACGGGTATTTAACATTTTATGAGTAAAGAAAAAAGAGGTTAGCCCTTGGCAACCGCGATCGGTACACTCGCCATAACCTTCTCAGCCAAACCCAGCTCGTGACTCACCTGAGCAACCCTGTGCACGTCTTTGTAGCTATCAGGACTCTCCTCCTCCACTATTCTTCCGCTGGCGGCCTTCACTACGATGCCCTTCTGCTCCAGAGCATCGATAATGTGTTGTGCCCTGAACCTTCTCCGTGCACCTGAGCGGCTCATAACCCTTCCGGCTCCGTGCGCCGTGCTGGCGAAGCTAAGCTCCTCTCCTCTCTCAGTGCCTTTCAAGAGGTAGCTAGCAGTACCCATAGTGCCTACGAGCAACACTGGCTGCCCTGTAGACCTGTAATCCTTGGGGAGATCCCTTCGCCCGGGCCCGAAGGCGCGTGCAGCTCCCTTACGGTGAACCATCGTCTCCATCCTTTTACCGTTCACCCTGTGTTCCTCCTTCTTAGCCGTGTTATGAGTCATACCGTAAACCAGGTCCATGCCCATATCCTCTGCGTTCCGGTTAAAGACATTCTCAAAAGCCATGCGCACCTGATGCATGATAATATGCCGGTTAATGAACGCCCAGTTAATAGCGCAGCTCATAGCCTCATAATAGTCCTCAGCCTCACGGCTCTTAATAGGGGCACAGGCAAGCTCTCTTGCGGGTAACCTGATATCATATTTCCGTGAAGCC
>CAZAQI010000064.1:0-8484 GCA_964487465.1 uncultured Candidatus Bathyarchaeia archaeon | reverse complement strand
GTATATAGTCTGTGGCAACCTGGTGACCGAAGCCTCGGCTACCCGTATGGACCCACACAACAACCTGATCAGGGTTGGTTATTCCATATACCTTGGCTGCCTTCTCATCAAAGATCTGGGATACTCGTGCTATCTCAAGGAAGTGGTTACCCGCTCCAAGGGTACCCAGCTGAGTGGCTCCCCTCCTGAGGGCCCTGCTGCTAACCTTATCCGGGTTCGCCTCCTTCATGCAGCCGCTTTCCTCGCTGTGGCTAAAGTCTCTGTCCCAGCCATATCCCTTGTCCACTGCCCACTGTATTCCCTCGGATACTGCTCGGGATATTTCCTCTTTACTGAGCCGTATTTTTCCTCCCTTACCGACGCCGCATGGTACAAGTTTGAAGACCTCGTCTATGAGTTCTTTTTTCTTGGCGTCTACTTCCTTGTATGTTAGATCGGTTCTCATTAACCGAACCCCGCAGTTGATGTCGTAGCCGACTCCGCCTGGTGTGATGATGCCTTCTTCCATATCGAAGGCGCCTACTCCGCCGATGGGGAACCCGTAGCCCTGGTGCCCGTCGGGGAGGGTTATGCTGTATTTTAATATTCCTGGGAGTTGCGCGATGTTGACGCCCTGTGTCATGGTCTCGTCTCCTTTCATCGCTTCGAGTAGCTGCTTGTCAGCGTAGATCCTCGCTGGTACCCGCATGTATCTGCTGAATGCTATGGGTACCTCCCAGATATTTTCTGATATTCTATCTAGGGGAAATTGCATTTGTTCTCACATTTTTCGTCTACAATAACCTAATAAGGCTTTATTGGTCTAGAGACCAATATGGAGTGGCGTGTAGTAAAGAGCATCCCGATGCACCAAGTAAGAACCAGGATGGCTATACTAAGAGAGAAATATGGGAGCCTAAGTCAGCTCCACGAGGAATACGCCAAGGGTAGAATACCCCCGGGTACCTTCAAGGAGTACATTGAATGGACCAACATGAACCACGCCCTGAGAGCATATCAGGAAGGGGAGGACTTTGAGTACTTGGCCGAAGAAGAACTAAGCCTAACACGTGAAGATTATACCCAGTTAACCCCGAGACGACTAGAGTTACTGGACTTTCTAGGGGCGGAACCCGTCTCAAGCATAAACGACTTGGCCGAGAAACTTGGGCGAGATGTGAAAAACGTCTATAACGACCTCAAAGTACTGGAAAACCTAGGGTTTATCGCGTTGAGGAATAAAGGACGCAGCCATATCCCTGAACAGATAGTATACGAGATAAACATACGCCTAGGTTGATCATCAAGTATTATATCCCATTACGATGTTATTCATGGGATAAATATGTCTGCACCAAAGCCATGCATAGCTGATCTAGCCCTAGTAAACGGGAAGATCATCACAGTAGACGAGGATTTCTCGATAGCTGAAGCCGTATCAGTAAAAGACGGTAAAATACAGCATGTAGGAACAACAAAAGAAGTAGAAGAGCTCACGGGGCCAGACACCAAGGTCGTCGACCTGGACGGAAAGACCGTGATGCCCGGACTATATGATAGTCACATTCACGTAATCGGTACGGGCTCAGCCTTGATGATGATTAACTGCCGCACACCTCCAATGCAGAGCATAGAGGATATGAAGAAAGCTGTGGCGGAGAAGGTAGCTGAATCAGAGCCCGGTGAATGGATACTGGGCAGAGGATGGGACCAAGCTAAACTAGCTGAACAGAGAAACCCCACCCGGTACGATTTCGATGAAGTAGCACCGGAGAACCCGGTTGTATTAACCCGAACATGTGGTCACCTGCTTGTAGCTAATAGTAAGGCGCTTGAGATAGCTGGAATCACCAAGGACACCCCTGATCCTGTGGGAGGTAAGATTGTCCGAGACGAGGAAGGTGAACCCACTGGTATGCTGGAGGAGTCACCCGCCATGACCATGGTAAGGAAACATATTCCCCCGGATGGTATCCCAGAGTTCATGGACCAGATAAGAGCAGCATTCAAGGCCTTCAACGAGGTCGGCATCACCAGTGTAATCGACGCAGGGGACACCGAGGACCAGATGGTTGCATATCAGCGGCTGAAGGATAACGGTGAGGTAACTGTCAGAACCAATATGATGCTCAGAGCCATAGATGGTGATGAACCCATAGATGAGAGCGTGAAACGCGTAGAGAACTTCCCTATGAACACTGGATACGGAGACGAGTTACTCAAGTTCCAGGGCCTGAAGATTCTCATAGACGGCGGTATAGGCGGAAGAACAGCCTTACTAAGGGAGCATTATGAGGGTGACCCTGATGACTATGGTTTGTTGACTGTTCCACGGGAGAATCTTCAACGACTAGTTGACGCGGCTAATGAACGTGGTATGCTCTGCGGTATCCACTGCTGCGGCGGTAAAGCCATGGACATAGTACTGGACACTTACAAGAAGACCAACAAGGTTAAACCAATCAAGGATAGGCGCTTCTACCTCATACACGCCTATCAGCCCAGCGAGGAAAACTTCCAGACCTGCAAGGAACTGGGAATAAACGTCGCAAGCCAGCCCGACTTCCTATACTATCTGGGTGATAGCTACATCAACTCTATCGGCTTAGAGAGATGCAAGTGGCTGAAACCACATAGAGCGTGGCTAGACCATGGTATAATGACCGCGGCTGGAACCGATAGCCCGGTGACTCCATATTACCCGTTCCCATCCCTATGGGCCTCAATAGCTCGTAAGACCGAGCTCAAGGGTATATGTCTGGGTGAGGACCAGAAAGTTACACGAGAAGAAGCCATAAGGATGTACACCCTAAACGGGGCACACCTGACCTTCGAGGAGGATATAAAGGGAAGCCTTGAGCCGGGTAAGCTGGCTGATATGATCGTGCTGGACCGAGACATACTGACATGTCCAGAGGATGACATCAAGGACACAGAGGTATTGACCACCTATCTGGGTGGAGAAATAGTGTACGAGGCATAAGCCTCGGTTCTTATTTTATATAGAAATCTGGTTTTGGAGCCCATTCTGGGTAATCGTCGCCCTCAGTGAGGGGTTTATTCACCGGCCACATAGGTTTATCCAGGTAGGTATAGCACTCTGTTCTCAACTGTTGTAGCATGTTGTGAAGCTGGGTCTTGTTTCGGTAATCCCGTAGCCCCTGTACATCTATTGTTGCACCGATAGTCATTTGTCTACCTTTGGCTCCTTGGGCGATTATCCTGCCCATGTAGTCCACTATCATGCTGTTACCGTATTTTCCACTGTTACAGTTGACGCCGTATATCATGTTCTCTATACTTCTCATCTTATTCACCGTGGTGTACCAGTCGTAGGGGTCATAGTTCATGTGCTGAGGATACGGTGGGAAGATGGTTGGTTTGAGGATAACCTCTGCTCCGTTATACGCTAATTGTCTGGCGACCTCAGGGAAGAACTGATCATAGCACACCATGCAGGCCAGGTTACCTAGCTCAGTCTCCACCACGGGGAATATTGGGTCATCGTAGACCTCCATGAGATCATGGGGCGAGGTTGAGACCTCCAACGGTATCCACGGGTTTATTTTCCTGTACTTGAGGATGATCTTGCCTTTCGGATTCATGATGAACGCCGTGTTCAGGAAATAGTCAGGGTATTTGGGGTCTCTCTCATGTATGGATGCGGAGATGTAGGTACTGTATTTTTTCGCCATCTCGGCTAATTTGTCTGTCTCGGGTCCCGGTATCTCAACCGCGGAGGCTACTCGCTCTTTCTGTGTGGATTCCTCTGCGTTGAACTCGTGTCGGAGAAGGTTCTCCGGGAGTACCACCAGTTTAACCGGGTCGATAACATCCCATGTCTCCAGGCTCTTGAATGATTTCAAGGCTTTACCTAGGTTTGCCTCCCGGCGCTCATATACGTCGGGTATTTCCTCGGGGTCTATTCTTCTATACTGGATGATCGCTGCTGTGTATTTATCAATCAAATTATTTCACTCTCGAAATAGGTTAACCGTTAGGGTTTATCTAATTTCAACAATCTAAAATGGGTGCCTAGATACTTTTTAAATTAATTGACCACCTTGGGACAAAAAAAGTGAATAATGTTCCAATATTGTTAGTACTCTATTTCTACGCCTATCTCGTTTCGCCGCAGGAAACCTGGTACATATGGTGCGTTATACTGCATCAAGAATGGTTTTCCCTTCATCTCTAGCTCTTCTCCAGTTACCCAATCCAGCAGTCGCTTTGTCTGTTTATTCACCGAGTTCTTCCAGGCGAAGCCGCTGAATCTAACCGTAGCTATGTGTCGCTCAGGTATCTTGTTTAATGTGACTCGTTCATCTGTTGGCTCTGGAACTGTTTCCATGTTATATTTTTCCGGTACCACGAATGACATGGAGTTTGTTGAGTTGATTACTGGGCTAGTCATAGCGATTTTCTCAGACGAGATAACCGGTGAGGTCATGTTGATCTTCTGCTTGGAACGGTTCGCACCTGATATATAGTTGAATAATACCCTGAACTGTGATCCATTTGGATCCTCCACTGATGCAACGATCATTTCATGATATCTGCGTATCTCAAAATCTCCTTCCTCACGGAGTACATCATACTTAGCGGTCTCAACCATTCCTTGTACGCTCCCTGAATTTTTTCTCAACTTTATCCAATTTAGGCTCAATAACGAATCTACTGTAACCCTGGTTCTTGTTTCTCTGATAATAATTTCTATGATAATCCTCGGCTTCATAGAACTCTTTGAAGGGCTTTAACTGGGTTACGATGGGAAGATCGAATAAATTTGTATCCTCCATCTCTTCAATAAATTCTTTCGCTGTTTTTTCCTGTTCATCGCTGTGATAGAATATAATGGATCTGTATTGTGGACCTACATCTGCACCCTGCCGGTTCAGGGAAGTTGGGTCATGCATAGTGAAAAAGATCTCCAGTATCTCCCTGTACGAGATAACCTCTGGATCAAATAATACCTGAACTACCTCAGCGTGTCCAGTATCTCCACTAACAACCTGTTTATAGGTGGGGTTCTCTACATGACCCCCTGAGTAACCTGGTGTTACTTTTATGACTCCCTCTATCTCTTGAAACACGGCTTCTGTACACCAGAAACATCCTCCACCCAGTGTAGCCTTCTCGTATTTAGAACCCATATGTATTTTTAGGAAGGGCATTAGTTAATTGTTACCTGTAAGAAAATACATTATATTAGAAATCGATATGATATATGATGTATTTTACTAGGTCATTTAGTATATCCAAGGGAAAATATAGTAATAACCCGTTCAATATGTGAGTCATAGAGATTTGGATCAACTTCAAACCATATTATATAATTCAGTGAATAAACTCGAGGGAAAGACATGTTTAGCTTTTTCCGGAGGAGTGGATAGCAGTCTCCTAGCTCGACTCCTGGATAACTGGGGCTTTGATTATTCTCTCGTATCTATCAGCTTTGAGGCTGGTGATGAATCCCAGTATATCAGAGAAGCCGCCGAGGAGTTTGAGGGAGACCATTATTTCCGAAATATATCCCAGGGTGAACTGGAGCAGGGGTTAATAACTACACTTGGAACCATAGAGTATGAACGAATAGCGCTACTGGAGAACGCATTAGGTTACTACTTTATCTTTAAACTGGCGGCGAGTAATGGCTTTAGCACTGTTTTATCTGCTCATGGGGTGGATGAGCTCTTCTGCGGGTATGATGTATATAGAAGAGAATACGGTAAGATGGGTTTACCTTCTCTAATCGATGAGTTAACAAGGACAGCGATACGAGATAATCAGATAATAGAAAAGATCGCGGACCTATTCAACGTATCTTATCACTGCCCTTTCCTGGAGGACAAATATATTGAATACAGTAAAACGATTCCCCTCGACCAGAAAATACTTGATGAAAACGATAAACTGAGAAAACATTACATAAGGATACAAGCGAGCAGCCTGGGTCTACCAGATAGAATAGCGTACCGTAAGAAAAGTTCCCTACAGTATAGTAGTGGGTTGCATAAATCACTCAGAAGCCTATCCAGAGAAAACGGTTACAGTAATAAGAAAGGTAGGGAGCTCGGCTATGAGAGCGGTATGATGGCGTATATCATGGAGTTGAAAAAAGATTTGAGTTCGGAGTATTAGTCTTCTCTTTCTACGGTCTCTGCTTCTGTTGCCCAGCGTTTAACGGATTCTACACCCTTCAGGCAGTTGTCTTTAGATGTGTATCCCTCACTTGATGCGATAACTTCTCCGTTAGGTGCCACTAGGTTGAATCTCCAGTCTCCACTCTTGTCTTCAAAAACCTCAAACTTTGCAGGCATAATTAATGAAAAGTAGCATGTTTGAAAAAGCTTAGCAACCGGTGCCTGTTCTACTCATGGTTGTTAAGTAACGCCGTAGTTGCACCCGTCAGCGTCTGTGCAACTGTTAGCATGGAGGATATGTCTACCCATTCATTGGCTTCACAGGTGTTACCCCCGTGGGGTCCAAGGATTATTGTCGGAACCTTCCCATGCACTGCTATGTGATTGGTGTCAGCCACGCTTGTCTCGATGATATATTCCACTTCTTTACCGGAGAACCCCTCAAGGGCTTTTGTTACGGTCTGAACCAGGTTTGAGTCAGGTGGGGTGATGTAGCTGGTGGGTGCTGGTGTGGGTCTGTTATCCCATGTCAACTTGTATCTTGACTCTATCTTGGCTCGTTTAACTGCTTCATGTATCTGTTTCGCAGCGTCTTCCGCTGTCTGATTAGGTAATATATGGCGATCTATCCAGAGCTCAGCGTATTCGGGAACCAGTATATCCGAACCACCTCCCCGGAGACCCGTCACACATATGCTGCCTTGTTTATCATACTCGGGCATATAACCCAGTTCTTTGATATTCTCCACCTCCAGAGCCACCCTGCTTGCATCTGTTACAGCGTTTATCCCGCCCTCAAATACAGCGTGAACCGCTTTCCCATAGAAATCTATGTGAAATACGTGTCGCCCCAGTTGTCCCACGGTGATTGTTCCAGGGGGGCTCTGCTCCGGCACGATACAGTAATCCACATCCTCCAGTATCCCCTTCTTGATTAACGTATGGATACCCCTGCTCCAGTTCTCCTCATCCGTAGTAGCCGAGACAAGAACGCTCCCACCTAGTTCAACACCTGACTTTACCAGAGCCCCCACAGCGGATAACAGACATGCTGCTCCACCCTTCATATCATGGGCACCCAGTCCATAGATTCTACTGTTTTTCACCACTGGCTCAAAAGGATCCGTCTCCCACCCCTCGAAAGCATTGAAGGTATCCACGTGAAAATTTAACATAAGCGTGGGCCCATCCTCTGGGCCACGTACCCACCCAGTGAGCGTATCACCAGCCTCCTCCACAGAATGTCTCTCAATATCCTCTAACCCAATATCCTGGAAATAGTTCTCCAGCCAATCTACGAGGTCTTGTTCTTCACCTGAGACACTGGGAATAGCTATCAGTCTCTTGGCTAACTCAACCACTATATCAATACTCACTAGGTCAACGGGATCCATACCGCTAATTCACCTCTATAACACTATAAACCTTAAGAACAAACGACCACCCCCCCCGGGGGGGTGGTAACGCGTCGATAGAACAATTATTACCATGTAACCTGGCTGTGGGGAGCTACCACCATACCTCATACTTTACCCGATCCTCATCCACGCCATTGGCCAGTAGATAATCCCTGATATCGGGTATCATCTCCCCCGGGCCGCTCAAGAAGAATAACGACTCTGGTTCAATGTGTTTCTCTAATGATTCACCGGTGATCCTACCTTCCCTGATTCCCCCAGTTGGCTTCTCCCTGGTTACGAAGGGATGGTAACGTATATTCGGGTTATTCCCGCTTCGCTCCATGAGTTCATCATAGTAGATTAACTCCATCATGGTTCCAGCGCTCTGATACATGGATACCTCTCCACACCCAGTATCGTCTATATATCGCAGTATGCCCATCAGTGGAGCTACACCTATCCCGGCTGCAGCTAAAACCACCTTCTCTCTCATTCTTTCCTCATAGTATACCTCTCCCTGCCCGCCATCGATATACAATGTATCCCCGGGAGATGCTTCTCCATGTATGAGACATGTTACAGGGTTGTCGCTTGTTCTTACTGCTAACTCAATGAAGCCCCGGGAGGTGGGTGATGAGGCTAAGCTGTATCCAGCGACGCGTCTTTTTCCTTCTATCTCGGCATAGCAATCAATCCATTGACCCGATTTATACTCGAATTCTTGGTTCTGGAGGTTTATTTTGATGACGCGGACTGTTGGTGTTTCCTGTCTTATCTCGGCTATTTTTACGGGGATGATTGGCATTGTGCTTATTTTATCTCTGGTGGGTAATATTTTCAACTATTTTACCTATATCTTACTAAATCCTTGAATATAATTGGATATCGTTACATATATTTGGATAATTATGGATATCTATAGATATTTAGAATCTGAGCCTGTTATCATTCTTGAGGTTCCA
>CAZAQI010000063.1:0-11963 GCA_964487465.1 uncultured Candidatus Bathyarchaeia archaeon | reverse complement strand
ACCCCAGCAGATGGAATACCCTTATTGCACTCCGCGTCCTCCAACACTTTCCAGAGTATAACTATGAATAGATTTGTTTTTGATTCTCTTTAGCTTGGCATAGTTTCATGTAACAATCATGTTGTGTTTTTTTGATTTTTTTGACCGGGTTTTTCTATTTAATCCTAAATATCTAAATAAATCTCTGTTTCAGTATTACGTGGCTTGAAGCAATTAACGCCTGAGGAGAAAGTGCAAATAACAGCAAATATGTCTGATGCTATTACACGGGTTTCTTTAGAAGGAATAAAGGCGAATTATCCAGGTTTCCCAGAGAAAGAAACCGTAGAGCTTTTACGTGAGAGAATCAAACAGAGGCGACGATAACTGGACACTTTTCAAGGTCTTGTTAAACGTCTGATTAAGGCCTTAAACAGTATAGAGATTGAATACATGTTTACGGGTGCTATAGCTTCGAGTTACTATGGTGTGCCTCGAACGACTATGGATGTAGATATTATAGTCACTGTTTCAGAGATGGACCATAACGTCTTGGTTTCTGCTTTGAGGGAAATACGTCTAAATGTCTCAGTTCCTGATTTTCAAAATGCACTGGAATCAGGGTATAAAATAGTGTCAGCAGATGATCAGCTTACTCCCTTTACTGTTGATTTTATACTACTAGATAGTTCTCTGGAGAAGATCCCCTGCACACTATTTGATGAACCTACTTATTTACAGAGATCTGAAAACCTTGTTAGATCCAAGCTTCGTATGATTAAATCTACTTTAGACAGGGAGAAATCTGCTAAAGATAGGGCAGATGTTCGAGCTATTATCAGGTATTCTGGTTTGAATATGAGTAGGGTCCGTGATTATGCAGCGAGGGATAATACTCTGGATGTTTTAGAATCTTTAATTGATTGATACCTGTTTCTACGCTTTGATCTAAAATGTTTTAGTTCAGGTAACAGGTATGTTTGGAAAGTTTGTTTTAAGGTAGTGTTTCAGATTTTTTTGGTTCTTTTCTAGGTTTCGTGTGACAAATATGATCTTTGTTGGGTGGTGTGGTTTGGGGTCAATTAAAATGGATTATTCGTACAGAATATATATCGTTTCGATAGTTTTTCGTATTAACTCGATATGTTTTAATATCGGTTTTTGTTAGGCTTGGTTGTGTACGTAATTAATCCAGTCATACATGAAAGAATCGTAAAAAAGAAAATTAGACTCGATGAAAAAAGACCTTTGCCAACATCTTTTCTAAATAGACTACGAAAAGAACTTATGATTGAATATACTTATGACTCAAACGCTATAGAAGGAAGCACTTTAACATTAAACGAGACACGGCTAGTAATTGAAGAAGGCATCACTATAGGAAAACAGCCAATAAGTGAGATACAAGGAGCTAAAAATCATCCAGAAGCAATTCAATTCATAGAAAAACTCGTGTATGGTTCTGAGGCCATCATTGAAGAGAAAATATTACACCTTCATGAGCTAATACTAAAAGAAATAGAACCAGACGCAGGAAACTATCGTACATCAGGGGTAATCATATCTGGCGCAACTTTTACCCCGCCTAGAAGTAGTGAGGTCCCGCAACTAGTTGGAGACCTATTAGAATGGTTAAACAAGAATATTGAAGAATACTCTCCTATCGAATTAGCTGCTAGATTCCATCACAGATTCGTATGTATTCATCCTTTCACGGAGGGAAATGGAAGAGTAGCCCGGTTATTATTAAATGCAATACTATTGAAAGAAGGCTATCCTTTCATCATAAATATAACAAATAAAGACCGAGGCAAATATCTGGAAGCTTTGCAAGAAGCGGACTTGGGGAATCTTGAGTTATTCGTAAACTTCATTGCACGAAGCTCAGAAAGAGTATTAAATATATACTTAAACGCCCTCGAGGAACCTGAACTTTTATCGTTAAAAGAAGCCAGTGAAATAAGCCCTTACTCAGCAGATTACCTAGGCCTATTAGCTAGGCGAGGAAGAATTGGTGCTTTTAAAAAAGGGAATAAATGGATGATTACAAAACCTGAGTTATTGAAATACGTAAACGAGATGAAAGCAAAAAGGAGTTAATTAAATATAATAAAGTAATCTTTAGTGAATAGTTACAATTAGGTTGATTGGGTCAGTGTTTTTATGGGTTACTGGTCTCTGCATTTTGTAGGTTTTATTAATGATTTTAGTATACTGAGGATGATGGAGCCGTAGAAGATCCCGGGAATTACCAGGTGTATACGCCGTCCAGGATCCCGAGGAGTAGTATTGTTGGATGCATCTGTGAGTTGATGTCTATCAAGAATCTAGTTTGCATGAAACGTTCTCAAAGATTTATGCGCCTACTAGTGAGAGGGATCAGAACAATTTTAGGCGTAAACCAGTTTTATGACGTATGGAGTTCACTGTACGCCCAGAGGTTAAAATAATGTACCCCTCGGCCCACTTCGGGTCCCTGACAGTCAGAGGCTTGGAGAACATGAAACAGGATGATATCCTTGAGGAGGCGAAACAGTTACTGGAGAAGGAGATAAGGGATGACTACCCAGAGCCAAGGGATGACCCAGTTATAGGGAACTACACCCTCTATTATGATAAATGGGGTAAAACCTACCCTATCAGTTACCAGATCAAGAGCCTCAAGAAGGGGCGGGGGTTCCCAAATATATCGGTGTACGTGGACTGTATGTTCATGGCTGAGCTCAAGAACAGAACCCTGACATCCGGACATGACCTGGATGCTATCAAGGGGGAACTGGTCTATGACTTGGCTGATGAGGGAGAAACATATGTCAAGCTCAACGGTGATACCCAGAGCCTTGTTAAGAATGATATCGTGCTACGTGACGAGGAGGGCATCCTCGCAAGCATCCTCTTTGGGCCGGCTATGAGAACCTCGATAAAAAATGAGACTAGAAACCCTCTTTATTTTGCCTGGTGTCCCGTAGGGGTTAACAGGGAGGGTGTAGAGGAGCATCTATCCAATATAAGCCATTATCTACGCCTGGTCTACGGGGACATAGATTCAGAGCAAACCATAAAGTAACATGGATTCGATAAAATTATACACTGGTTTCACCCTATATTAATTGTTGAAGGTTAGAGTATCGGAACCAGAGACCAGGGAAGGATACTTTTCTCGGGCTTTGAAGGATAGGATGATAGCATTAAGACATTACCACAGATGCCTTATCATAGCAGCAATTAAGCGTACCAAGAAAGACACAAATAACTGAGTAATGGGTGGAGCATACTATTTTTTCATGAACCCATGGTTTGGAAGATCATCAAATATTATTATAAAACGGCTTCTAAACAACGGGTTAATATTATGTTGAATAATAAAAAATGAGGTTATTGTCTACTTGACGACTAGCACAGGCAGTTCACATTTTTCTATGACGTGACTTGATACTGAACCCAAGATCAGGGATTTCGCTGCTCCTAATCCCCGTGTCCCCATCACTGCGAGATCAAAGCCCTCTGAGTCTGCTATCTTCACCAGTCTAGAGCCTGGCCTCTCTGTTCTCTCATCCCTTAGAGTATACTTTATTCCAGCTTCTTCCAAGATTTCTTTTTTCTTGTTTAGCATTTCTCTACTTGTGGCTTCTGATTCTTCCCAGCTACAATGTACCACTTCAGTACTGCCATTGAAGCGTTTAGCTAACTCAACAGCTTCTTTTAACGCATTGTCTGCATGTGTTGAGCCATCGTAGGCAACCAGAATCTTCATTCCTTCCTTCATGGCAATTATTTAATATTATTCCCCTTATAATAAAGTGTTGAATTAAGATAATAGAAAGCTTGGAGGTTAGTCATTACCTTGGTCTTTGGATAATTTTTTCCATATCGTATAACGAATTGACCAAGTCCGTTGCGGTTATTATCCCAATTATTTTCCCCTTTTCTAATACGGGGAGTCTTTTTACCCCTTCTTCATGCATTAAACGCATGGCTTCTTTCCCAGTCTTCTCCACGTTTATTGTGATGACAGGGGTAGACATTATATCAGTTATCTTAGTGGAATAAGGCAGTTCTTTTGCTACCACTCTACGTACAATATCTTTCTCGGTGATGACCCCTACAGCCTCATCGCCCCAAGCGACTATGAGACTCTCTATATCTTTCATTGTTAATAATTTAGCAGCGTCTAGAACTGTTTTTCTTGGCAGTATTGTTAGCACGGGGCAGTTCATAATCTCTCGAATACCTACCATAAGCCTTAAAACACATTTTTATTTATTAAGGGTAGGTTTTAACCAGTAATAACCTATAACCTGTTTCTCCTTATGGGGTTTATGTGGACGCTGCGTATGTTATGATTAACACAGATCTAGGGTCTGAGTAGGCAGTAAGAACCGTTCTAAGGGGGAATAGAGGAGATTAAGGAGACGTATATTGTCTATGGGATCTATAATATCTTGGTAAAAGCAGAGGACGTTATTATGAAAAAGATTAGACGAGCCCCAAACGTGAGATCCACAGTCACATTAACACTTATTTAAAATAAATCATAGTTTTTATTTATAAACACGCAATAAATGAATCAACCCAGGCGTTGTATCTCGAAGAGGTCAGAAAGATTTTAGACTGAAATTTTTTTACATAAATAGATATTTTTCTTTTCCATGGTAGAAATAATAAAATTAACTTTTTACTGGATATGCTTCTCGCCACAGGAAAATAGAGAGGAAGTATAACCAGCTGGTTTACTCCACTATCTTTACGTTTACAGCCCGGGGGCCTTTAGGAGAATTCTCCAGATCGAATTCCACTTTCTGGCCTTTACGAAGCTCAAACACGTCTTCAATATCATTAGAATGAACAAAGACACGTTCATCCTTGTCCGCTACACCTATGCAGCCGTAGCCCCTGTCAAGCCACTTCTTTATTACTCCTTCCACAACTTTCACCTCTCTTTCATTAACTTTATCGCGATATTACTCACATTCCGGGTCTCACCTATATCAGAGACCAGCTCCTCAGTACCGATCTCAATGGATTTAACATGTAAATCGTTTACAAACCGGTTTCTGGTAACCTCAGCTACAGTCACTGCCTGACTGATGGCGTTACCTCTTGCCATTAACCTAACAGAGTTCCCGTTAGCCAGTACCCGGAGCACCGCAGTGCAATAAGTCATCACCGGTTTCGTTCCTACGTATACAATGTTGTCTCTCAATTTAATCACAGGTGAACCCGAAACATTCACCATGTAATACACCATAACAACTCGGATAATAAACCCATGTAAATACTAGCTAGTAACAGCTAGCTCAAGCTGCCCAGAACCCTTTTTATTCAAACCGTGGAGGTTGACCTACCCATAACCGGTGAAATAAGCTTGAAACAAATTGATAACGTCCGTGTAAAAAACATGGTTCCCCTCATCACCCCAAAGGAGCTTCAACTGGAGCAGCAAAACACCGATAAGGCAAACGAGACAGTCCTAACCGCTCGTGAAACCATTCACGATATACTGGAAAAGAAAGACAAACGAATACTACTCATCACCGGACCATGCTCAATTCATGACAAAAAAGCCGCGATAGACTACGCGGATAGACTCAGTAAGCTCAAAGAGAAGGTGGAGAACACCTTCTTCATCGTTATGAGGACATACATGGAGAAACCACGCACCAGCATAGGATGGAAGGGACTTATCAACGACCCATTCCTAGACGATTCACACAACATTATCGAGGGCCTCAGAATGGCTCGCCACATCCTACTCAAGATAAACGAGATGGGAGTACCTGCGGCAACCGAATACGTTGACCCCATCACCCCCCAGTACATCTCCACACTCACCAGCTGGGCAGCAATAGGCGCCAGAACCATCGAGAGTCAGACGCACAGGGAGATGGCAAGTGGTTTATCCATGCCAGTTGGGCTCAAGAACAGTACAGACGGAAACCTGACGGTCGCATTGAACGCGTTGAAGGCAGCAATCTCGCCTCAATCCTTCCTAGGAATAGACGAGAACGGGCGCACCAGCGTCGTCAACACCCTAGGCAACCCATGGATCCATTTAGTGCTTCGTGGAGGACTACGCCCTAACTATGATAAGGAGAGCATAAAGTATGCACAGTCACAGCTACGTGAGATGAAGCAACTCGAGAACATTATGATTGATTGTAGCCACAACAATAGCATGAAAAAGCATAGCTGGCAACCCCACGTATGGAGAAACGTCATCGAACAGAGAATAGAAGGAAATGACTCCATTATGGGGCTCATGCTGGAGAGCAACATCCATGAAGGAAACCAGAAACTAACCGGGGGCCTTGACAGCCTAGAATACGGGGTATCTATCACAGACGAGTGTATCTCATGGGAAACAACAGAGGAACTAATCCTTGAATCACATGACATTTTAACTGACATCAGAGGAGTTTAACCCCTATAACCAAGGAAAGTGTCCACATAAACAATAAAAAAGAAAACCTCACAGCCGCTTATTAGGTTAATCTACAATAAAACCCCCCACTAACGTATAGCTATGACTGTATATGTCGGCTTGTTTCTGCGTCTGGTATGGGTTTTGACTATGATAGCACCGGTAACATGCTTTACTGTAGTGACGGAGGTTACTTTAGTGAATCAAATCAAAGAGGAGGGAAAAAGAGATAGGAAACCCGGTTCAAGATCCATTCAGGCAAAGGTGGAAAAATATCTCCCGGAAGACCTTCTCACCGAAGTCACAGTATTGTCTCAAGATTCAGGTTACGTCACCATAAGCCCAAAGGAGTTATCGAAACCTGATTGGCGTAGAGTTAACGAGAGCGTCAAACAGATGGGTGGCATCTGGATCTCTAATAATAGATTTAGTCATTGGAGCATCCCCTTCTCCCGTAAACGGATACAATTTGATGGTCTATTGACTTCTTAACCTTTGAAACAGAAAAGGGTTTACGAAGCCTTACGGTTTTGATACAGCATCCAGCTGAGTATATGAACTGCTGTTACGGTTAGAATAATATTTACCCGTAGCAGCATCATTATCTCTATACTTATACTGAGTGCCTAGTTGAATACAGCATTGGACCAGCTTTTCTTACCTGTATACTCGATGGAGGTCTAACTTTGATTTCCCCAAGTTTAAGCTCTAACCCAGTCGCGTAGCATACCATCTAGGTTTTACCCTCCCTGGTGGATTGTCCGGGTCGTAACCCTAGCTCCGGTAAGTTCAAGGCGAGGCCCTTATACCTGTTCCGCAGCGTTACCTCGGTTACACCGGCTATATCCGCTATCTCCTTCTGAGTTACGTCGATGTTATGCTCCACCACGGCTGCGATGTAGACTATGGCGGCCGCCATCCCGGTGGGTCTTCTCCCCTGGTCCAGTTTCTTCTCGTCAACGAGTGCAGCTATCTCTCGGCACCGTTTCTCCACTTCTCCGCAGAGTCTCAGCTGTGTAGCGAAGTGGGGTATATGGTTCACGGCTTTATCGAGTTTAACGTCTAGTACATGTTTATCGTTCTTGTCTCGGAGGTCTTTATGTATGAGGCGGTAGCACCGGGCCGTGTCTTTCTTGGGTAGGTTAGCGGCTTCGCTTATCTTCTTTAATATCACTGGGTCTCCGTGGATCCTGTAGGCGGCGTATATGCACGCGGACATCATGCTCTTTATGCTCTGGCCCCGCACCATGTTTGCTTTCAACACTTTCCGGTATAATAGGGCGGCTTCCTCTTTCAGGTAGTTGGGTACGCTGAGTTTATCGGTTATTATCGCTAGGATGTTCATGGCCTGGTTTAGGTTACGGGCTTGGCTGCTTCTGTTTACTGTTCTCATCTGTGCCCGTTTCAAGCGGTAGAACTGTCTCTGTTTCTCGGGGGAGGCCTTGCCTTTCATGCAGTGTGTTCTGATTAAGCTGCCTTTTACGTGACCCACTTTGCTGGGTGTGATGAACTCACCGTATCGTATTCTATGACCCTCTGTCGCGATGTCGAAGACCCGTTTATCCTGTCCACGGTTGACGCCGTGTTTCTGTAGTACAAGGCCGCAGGCTGTGCATGTATGTTCCCCGGTGTCAGGATCCACATAGATCTTAGTGCATCCGCATTCACTGCAATATGCCTCGTCTACCATTTTCCTTGCTTCTCTATAACCCCCGGGTACTGGGGGTTTTACCTGTGTCTCAGTGTTATTGTTGTTGTGGTATTACATTCTTTCATAGGTTTATAAGAGGTGGAGAAAAAATAATTGATCCCAGTAACCTGTTTGCGCTTTAATTATACATAAACGCAACGATAATATACCCTGTACTATTATGTCGTAGACTGATGATATTCAACGATAACGACCTATGCAAACGAAAGTTTGTAGAGCGCGTGAAAGACCAGATCACAGAGAAAAACCAGTACAGGTAATTTAGCAAGAAACTGGACGACTGAGTCCCGGAAACGGGGCGGATCGGGTAACAATGTGGAGCTAGGGGAGATTGTGGAGTTCAACTTTTACCTAGCTCCAGTAACGAGATGACCTTTTTGATCGTTTTATACTTTACTCCCTAGTAAAATGGGTGGGAGCGTCTGAGGGGAGGTCAGTTTATTTATCCTTTGGCCAGTACCTGTATGATTCTAGACATTCCTCCTCTAGAATACCTCCAACGGCTTCCAGTGGGGTATCATGTAATCTATACACTTCCTCTATGGGCAGGTACTTATAGTCTCCTAGGATGATGCTGGCGAATGTCTCGTATCTTACGCCATAGATGACGCGTCTTATCCCAGCGTCCTTGATGACTGATGAGCACATGAGACAGGGGGCTGTGCTGACGTAGAGGGTGGACTCTGCTAGGACTTCTCGGTCGAATAGCTTTGTGGCTTCTACTAATAGGTTTAGCCCTGCGTGGCGGGTGAAATCCAAGTCTGTGTTGACTGTGTTCTCCGCTTCGGCTATTATCTCGCCAGCGTATAAGAGGATGGCTCCGAATGGATGGTTTCCTTTTTCTGCTGCCTGGATTGCTAATTGGTTTGCCCTTCTCATGTATTCTTCATGGGACATGATTTAAGTTAATGAGTGGGTCAATAAAAGAGTAATTCGCATAATAATTTGTGTCTTCGACGATAAGCTAATACAAGAATAATCAACTGAAGATTGAATCCTAATATTTAGGTAGGGTCTATTAGGGTGATCTTGTTTCGCAATAAAGATTATTTAAAAATATAGAAATTATTTATAAAAAATAAAACTGTGGGTATTATTATGAATCTCAGTAGAGTAATTGGTTTCGGCGATTGGGCTGCAGTTCCATGGGTTAGTCTGAGAGATACACGTATGGCTCCAACAAATAGTTAGGGTATATATTGTTTACCTTTACTCCTCTACAAACAGAGCAGTTTATTTATCCTTAAACCAGGGAACTGATAGGTTAGGTCTTCGTGCACTTAGATCTAATTCCAAGGAGCTTCGAGAACATATTACAGCATCATCATGGTTTATTGAGGGTTTAGCGGATGAGTCAATAGATGAGAACTATCGAACAAAAAAGTATACTTTGGAGTCGATCTATGCGATAAAATATGATCCAGATAATTTACCGTATGAAGAAAAGCTTTTAGATGATTTAAAAATAATATTGAGGGTTTAAACCCGGCTATTGGAAGAAAAAAATTTAGGTTTTAAGTCTTAGAAACTTGAACTTTTTTCCCTTTCTAGGCGATAAAGTGCGTTTATAGATCTCTACTATGCTTTTTCTGACTAGGCCGGGTACTGCGCCGCTCTCCCTTGGAGGAAGCTGTTTACACATCACGTCCCCATTGCAGACTTTTTCGTAGACTTTTTGCTCCGCTGGGGTTAATTCGACATTTGACAATCGTTCCACCATGTCTGTAATGGTAGGAGAAGGGTAAAAGAATAGTGGTTAGTCTAGGAGGGGGGTCTCTCAGGTATTCAACCCTTGGTTTCCCTAGGGCTTCTTCTATGGGTGTATAGGCGTCAGAGTACTTGTTCCCGTCTCCTACTGGTATCTTCTCCTTGGATACATTGCCCAGGTAAATGATTTGATCCTTCCGTCTTTCTCCAATGTCATAAACTCTTTGACATAGCTGAGCTCCCACTCCTCTCAACCTGATTTTAGATTCATTAAGCCCACATCGAATCCCCCGCGTGCCTCAATGGTTTTCTCGGCTATTTTGGCTTTACAGATTAATTTTCCTTCTAGGAACTCTGTTGACGCCTTTACCCTTGCATCAGGTTTGTCTCCTGCTTCTAGGTATTCGTAACATAGGTCTATTGCTAGTCTGATGACCCCTGGTGCTCCATGTTTTCTTGGTGTAACTAACAGGCCTTTGCCGTGTCTTATGATGTTTCTGCTGGGGCAGCTTAGGTTTAGGTTGAATCCTTTAAAACCGGGGTAGGTTTTGAAATTGGTTAGTAAGCGGTCGAGTTTTTTGTGTTGCTTGTGTATCTGGATCTGGAGGGTGTTGTCTTTTGTGAGTATCTTTTCTAAGGTGTCTCTGTTGTTTCTATTGATTGTTTCGATGTGGCTCATCTCTGTGAATGTTAGGCCTGTTCCATGGCGATGGGCCAGAGTACGGAATGTGGTGTTGGAGTAGTTCTCCATTGAGGCTAGCATGAATCGAAGCAAGGGAGGGCGTAGTATTAGGGGTGGCTTAAAAGGAGTGTCTGTGTAGGCTATGTTTCCGGTTGATTCCTTGTTTTATAGTGAGGGTTTATATGGTTGGGCTGGTATTTAGTATTAGGATTATTTCTAAGGTGAGGTGAGACAGTTGGAAGGTATAGTTAAGAAATGGCTTGATAGAGGCTACGGCTTTATTGAGGTTGAGGGCCAAGATGATGTCTTTTGTCATAACTCAGCGATAGAGGGAGCTTTTGAGCTTCGTGAAGGCCAGAAGGTAGAGTTTGATATTGAGGACTCTCCTAAGGGTCCAAGGGCTGCTAATGTTAAGATAGTTGAGTAAGATCAGGGGTTACCCTGTATTTTTCTCGATTTTATTTCTATAGTTTTTTTATGGTTTTAAATGTAGATTAATTTTTGGTTAATTTATTTATGACTTATTTTCATTGTTATAGTTTGATATCTATGTTTACTTTTGATACTAGTTCTTTGTATCTGTTTCTAATAGTTACTGAGGTTACTTGGACTCTCTCTGCGATGTCTTCCTGTACTCTTTTTTCACCCATTACCTCGCATGAGATGTAGATTATGGAGCCAGCCATCCCACTGGGACTCTTTCCATTGGTGATTTTTAACTCGCTTGCCGCATCCAAGATGTCCAGACTGATTTTCTCTACGCTGCCTGAGAGCTCTAATTGTTGCACGAGTTTGGATATGATCTTCCCCGTGTTTATTCGAGGGATATCTTTGTCTAGCAGGTTGACTATGTACCTATAGTCTCGGCTCAGGCTTTTTTTATCCGTGCTGGTTGCGTCTGCTATGTCTGATAGGTTCTTAGGGGTCTCACATACTCTGCAGGCTATGTACAGGCTTACCGCTGCGATTCCTTTGATGGTTCTGCCTTGGATGCAGTCTTTTTTCAGTACTTGTCTGTAGATAGCTGCACCGGTCTCGCTTACGTTCTTGGGCACCCCCAGTTCGTTGCCTATTTGGGATATGTGACCTAGTGCTTGGGTGAGGTTTCTATCCGAGCTATTTGTTTTTTTGCTTCTTCTGTTCCATTTTCGTAGCCGATAGAAGGTGTTTCTTTGTTCAGGTGCTAGTTTTCGCCCTGTGTGGTCTCTGTTCTGGTAACCTATGTTTGTGCTTAGTCCCCGGTCATGTATCATCTGTGTTAAGGGTGAACCAGTTCTGGTTTTATCTTGTCTTTCCTTTGGGGTGAAGGCCCTCCACTCGGGGGCTCTGCTAAGTGTGTCTTTTTGGTATACGTATCCGCAGCTCTTGCATATGGCTTCGCCTGTTATCGGGTCTTGGAGTATGTTGTCGGCTCCGCACAGGGGGCATTCATCGATGACATTGGGTGGCTGCTTCATACTATT
>CAZAQI010000062.1:0-11971 GCA_964487465.1 uncultured Candidatus Bathyarchaeia archaeon | reverse complement strand
AGTCGATCCAGTCCCTCACAGTACTCTGGTTTAATCACAATCGTGGATATATCTTTTTCTACCTTTGTTACGTGTCCAATGAACCTGACTTCCCCAGTTTCCATAGTTATTCAATAAACGTTAGGGTTATTGGGTTTTACCCAATTAGGTTATTTATCTCTTTGATGAAGATATATTGATTATATTGAATAGAGTCGCGATAGTTAGAAACAAGGAGAAGCCCTCGGATCAACGTGTGTTTGAGATGGTTAAAGGAGTAATAGATCATCTAGGTGGAATAAAATCCATCATAAATAAGGGTGATACGGTTGCTTTGAAGCCTAACGTGGTTACTGGCGAATTATCCGGACCAGGGGTAACCACGGATAAAAGAATAGTTGAGGCTCTGATTAAGCTGGTTCAGGAGGCTGGTGCCGGGGAAATAATGGTCGTTGAGGGGGCAGGGTATTTCACTGAGACCGGTAAAGCCCTTGAGATAAGCGGATACATGAAGCTCGGGGAAAAATATGGGGTTAAGATCGTGGATGTCGATAAGAACCCAGTTGTTAAAGTTGATGTTCCTAGTGCATTACTAGTTGATGAAGTTGAGGTCTCAGAGGCATTCATGGAAGCAGATGTACGAATTAACGTTCCGGTGATGAAGACGCATGACCAGTTGAAGGTGACCCTAGGAGTGAAGAACCTCAAAGGTGTGCTCCCCAAGTATATGAAACGGAACTTCCACAAGATCGGCGTAGTAAAGGGGATACTAGACCTGAATAAAGCCGTGTCAATTGATCTAACTATACTAGACGCTATTGTAGCCATGGAAGGACTTGGACCAAGTTTCGGACCCAAAGTAGAGTTAAACACCATAATAGCTAGCAAGGATGTATACTCATTAGATAGAGTGGCTTCAAGGATAATGGGTTTCGAGGCGGAGGAGTTGGAGTACCTTGTTGAGGCGGATAAAGCGGGAATCATTGACCTAGATACACCTTTAGAAGTAGTCGGAGAATCCATAGAGAACTATACCTACAAGTTTGAGAGAGCGCCGACGGGAACAGAGTTCGCTGAAGGAGTCACGGTGATCACTGAGGGAGCGTGCAGCGCCTGTCATGGAACCATTCACAGCGTATTCTATGACCTAGAGCAAATGCAGAAGATGGGAGAAATAAGAGACCTAGTTATAGTTGTTGGCAGTAACGCCGAGGTACCAAAAGACTTGCACATAGAACCCGTGATCATGGGAACGTGTCAAGCCAAGAACCGGGACCTAGGATGCTACGTGGAGGGATGCCCACCCAACAACGATAAGATGTTGGCAGCCATCAGAGAAGTCTGTGGAATCGAGTAGTCTATATCTCATCACATCTATTATTCAATGTGAACCCTGATAGTTTCATCGAGTTTTTATTAATTGCTGGTAGACTCAAATCAATCCCGAGGACAGGTTGGCTGGACTCGGGGGTAGAAAACCCTGAATCAGTAGCGGATCACTCCTATCGTACAGCGTTAGCCGCTATGATTCTCAGCGACAACATGGGTCTTGATACCTGTAAGGTTATGAGAATAGCGTTACTACATGATCTTGCTGAAGCAGAGATGGGGGATATTACACCCCAAAGAAAGAAACCCGATCACCGAGAACTGGAGAATACGACTATGAAGAGAATTCTCAAGGATTTTAGTCGAGATCAGCGAGAAAAGTATTGGGAGACCTGGCAGGAGTATCAGAATGGTTCATCTCCTGAAGCGTGTCTCGTCCATGAAGTGGATAAAATCGAGATGCTTCTACAGGCATACGAGTATCAGAGCCAAGAAGAAACCCCTGAACTGGATCGATTCTTTGATACGATTGTATCAGATGTGTATAAAGAAATAGTGAATAGTATAGAAAGAAAGAGAGAAAGCCCCTAGGCGAAAGGATAGAGTTTCTTTAGGTTTGAAACTGTTTTGTCTATCCGTTTCTGGGGTAGCATAAACGGTTCTAAGTCATTGTTGAGGTAGCTCTGATAGGCGCTCATATCGAAGTATCCATGACCACTCATCAAGACCAGTATGGTCTTCTCCTCACCAGTCTCCTTACACCGTAACGCCTCATCGATCATTGCTTTCACAGCGTGGGCGGTCTCCGGCGCCGGTATTAAGCCCTCGTGCTGAGCAAAGGTCACGGCTGCTCCCAGTGCTTCATTCTGGTTATATGCTCTGGGCTGAATCATATGATGCTTCACCAGCATGCTGAGACTCGGTGCCATGCCATGGTACCGTAATCCACCTGCATGGATCGGGTCAGGTATAAAGTCATGACCCAATGTGAACATCTTCATTAGAGGAGTAATTCTTCCCGTGTCACCGTGATCGTACAAGTATTCACCCTTGGAGATGCTTGGGCAAGCCGTTGACTCTACAGCGATAAACTCTGTTTTCTTAGGAGGGTTACCGTGTCTCTGGTCTATGAGGTAGGGATAAGCTATTCCAGCATAATTGCTTCCCCCACCTACACAACCGATTACGGTGTCAGGGTACTCCTCCACCATTCGGAGTTGCTCCATTGCCTCCTGTCCTGTGACGGATTGATGGAGGAGCACATGGTTAAGTACACTGCCTAGGCTGTACTTGGTGCTCTCTAGGCTTAGGCAGCGTTCCACTGCCTCGCTTATGGCGATGCCAAGGCTACCGCTGGTGTCGGGATACTTTTCTAGAATCCGTTTACCTACATCTGTTCTGGTGCTGGGGCTCGGGATTACATCGGCTCCGTAGAGCTTCATCATCGTCTTCCTGTAAGGTTTTTGTTCATAGCTTACCTTAACCATGTAGACCTCGATATCTATGTCGAATAGGCTTCCGGCGAAAGCTAGGCTACTGCCCCACTGTCCGGCACCGGTCTCGGTGGTAAGTTTCTCCACGCCCTCAACCATGTTATAGTAGGCTTGAGGAACCGCTGTGTTGGGTTTATGGCTGCCTGTCGGGCTGACTCCCTCGTATTTATAGTAGAGCTTGGCGGGTGTCTTGAGGAATTTCTCAAGTCGCGTAGCCCTGATAACAGGAGTAGGTCTCCATAACAAGTATGCTTCTCTGATTTCTTCGGGGATGTCTATATACCGTTTCGGGGATACTTCTTGTCTTAAAAGTTCCTTGCCGAATATGGCTTCAAGTGCCTCCGGGTTAACAGGCTCACCGCTGGATGGGTCGATTAACGGGTACGGACGCGCTGGAAGATCGGGTGTTATAGAAATCCATTTCTTGGGTATTTGATCCTCGTTTAAGAGGATAGTTCTTTCCAGTCCAATTGATACACGCTTCTTTGCCTCCTAGTCAAGCTAGGTGCCCTCCATACAATATATGGGAATATAAGACTTGTTAACCGATAAATGGTTAAATCAGGAACTCTGCTACTTCATCAACTGGGAGCCTAGGCGGTCCCTTTTTACCAATCATTTTCTCGCTGGGATAACCTATGCCTACTGCGGCGATGAGGTTCATATCCATCTTACCGTAGCGCTGTTTTAGCTCCTCCTTCGCGACTCGTACCGCAGCGACCCACAATGAGCCGAGCCCCATGCCATATGCTTTCAGCATCATGGTCTGTATACATGCCCCGATGCTCTGAGGGCTGGTCCATATCTTGTTATTATCCCAAACGAGTAAGACAGCTGACCCCTTCTCCAGGCTCAACGCTGACCAGTTGAATATATTCAGCTGGTTCTCAGTGAAGTCATCTTTCTTTGCTTCAATATTACGCTTCATGATCTCGATGAACTCGGTCTTGTTCTCACCCATTAAGACCGTGAATCTCCATGGCTGACTGTTTGTACCGCTGGGTGCCCAAACCCCGTACTCCAGAATCTCCCTAACCTGCTCTACGGAAACCTCTTTATCCCTGTTATAGCTCCTGCATGAACGCCTACCAAGTATAGCCTCGCTTAGCTTCAAAGTTATCCCGGAGAAATAAACAGGGTGAAATTTAGGTTATTCGAGAAACTCAGCTACCTCGTCCAAGGTCTTCTTTTCTGGCACCATGCCCTCCTTGGAAGGGTATCCTAGAGCGATTGCCCCAGATAGCTTCCATGGTTTATCGAAATACTCCCGGGTCTCTTCATATGCATAGTAAACATCACCTATCCAGAGACTACCCAACCCCAAATCATGGGCTCGAAGACAGATATTCTGGACTGCCGCTGCTACGCTATGCTCCTCCGTAGTCCAGTTATTCTCCCCTGCATTCCACACAATTACTATTACTGGCGCCTGCTCCATTATAAGGTGGGTATTTGGTGCCGATCCAGTCGCGCTGCGTCCTTTCTCCTCGATGAATTTATCCAAGGTCTCCCTTAACATTGCGTTGTATTCTCTCTTGGCTCTACCTGTTAGTACAGTGAATCTCCACTGGTGACCGTTTTTAGCGCTTGGCGCCCAGTTACCAGCCTCTAAAACGTCCTTTATCAGATCCAAGGACACTAGATCCGGTTTATAGTTACGGATACTTCTCCTTCCCTTAATTGCTTCAATAAGTTCCATACCGTTATAGTTAACAGTACCAAGCTGGATAAGGTTAAGGATTCAACATGAGAGTCCTGTCGATTGGTGATAACTGTATAGATGATTACTCTGAGCTCGGGAAAAGGTTTCCCGGGGGTAACGCGTTGAATGTGGCGGTTTACGCGTCCAGAGTTGAAGGCGTTGAGGCTGATTACGTGGGGATAATCGGTACCGATGATAACGGAGAGTATATGATCGATCAGATAGAGGCACAGGGAATATCCACGGAACATATAATACGTGAGGAAGGAGAGACTGCTGTCACCAAGATACTGGTTAGGGACGGGGACAGGGTATTCGATGAATACATTGAAGGCGTGCAGGAGGACGCTGAATTAGCATTCGAGAAGGTTCCGGATCCAGTTAACTATGATTTAATCCATTTCACTATATGGGGATTCGGAAGAGAACACGTTGAGAAACTCAGGGAAAACAAGAATATTATCATCAGCTGCGACTTCAGCAGCCAACTGGATGACCCCCGATTAGAGATAATGCCATACCTAGACGTCTCCTTTTTCAGTGGAAGCCACCTAATAGAGAATAATGAAAACCCTGGACCAGTCTTAAGGAAGCTCAAGGAGAACACGCCTGGACTGGTAGTGATGACCTTGGGTGAGTATGGATCAATTGTCTATGATGGTATCAAAATGCTCAGGGGTGAGGCTATCCCCGTCGAGGTTGTGGATACACTGGGAGCCGGTGACGCATACATAGCGGAGTTCCTAGTAAACAAGGTAAAGGGAAAAACAATTAGAGAATCAATAGAGAGGGGACACCTTTTCGCCACCGAGATCTGTAAGCGACTCGGGGCGTGGGGTGGAGAGACTTAGAACTTTACCTTATCGTAGAATCGCCATGATCCCATTCGCCTGTTTCGGGCTAGGCTCAGATAGTAACTAAGCCACTCTAATTCAACAAACAATGTAAATGGGGTTAGGAGATTATCCACATCCATACCCTGTGAGTCATACTCGATTATATCTACACCGTTATTCCTTGAAAACTCCAGAATCTTTTCCTCGATATCACGCATATTGGATCTACTTCTCAAGAAGATAGCCGCTGTGCCCTGTGTGAATAGTTCCAGTGCTCCATGCCTGAACTCACTGTAGTCTACCGAGATACCATGTACCCAACACATCTCCATCAGGGTGCATAAGGCGAACTGGTAGGTTAAGCCCCAGTTGATTCCACCGCCCAGCACGAATATCTTCTCATAATCCTTGAAAGCAAGCCCCTGCTTTCTGGCTACTTCCTTAGCTCTGGGCACCATCTCGGGTAGTAGCTCTGGTAGCTTATCCACCTCGTATATCATTTTCTCCCCTATGGAATACCCTTTCTCCTGGAATATGGAGCCATACAGATAGTACATGCTCATTAGTTTACCCAAAGTGACTCCTCTACCCTCCCATGCGTAGCCTATATCCGCTTTATCATTGATCACGGAGTCTTTCTTCTGAGTTAACCCAAAGGTGACTGCACCCTTCTCGTTACACCACTCAAGTGCCTCGACAATCTCCTTCGTCTTGCCGCTCTGACTGATTAGTATAACTACGGAGTCCTTGTCTATTGCTTCAGGTTTCCTCTCAAGGAACTCCCAACCACTGAATCCATACACTGGAACCTTCGTGTACTTCTCTGCGATATAAACAAGAGGTAATTGAACACTATAACTTCCCCCGCTACCGATCATGTAGAATCGTTTGGCTTCCGCGAGTCTCTCGCCTAGTTTAATTAACTGAGACTTTTTCTCCTTCACCGTTTGAAGCGTTGTCTCTGTAACACCGTCTTTCAGCCATGCTGGCCTGTAAGTATTCTCTGTTAAATAATCCACTGGTTCAGACATAATAACCACTTAGATGCCTAGACTTGATGCTAGATAATAGAAAAAGGTAATGGAAATCCTAGAGTTCTAGGTGAAGGGCTTCCTTTAAGCCCTTATACCTGTTCCGGATAGTGACCTCGGTCACACCCGCCGCGTCTGCGATCATCTTCTGAGTACGCTTCTCATCATTCATCACACACGCGATGTATAACGCCGCCGCTGCCAACCCCATGGGGTCTTTACCCGCCGTCTTCTTGAGTTCCTCAGCTCTTCGTAGTATATCTACTGCTGCTTGTTGAGTGTTTTCGCTGATGTCAACCTTGGCCGCGATCTTGGGTACCCTATATTTTGCTCTGGGTATGGGCATGCTCATCTTCAGCTCCCGGAGTAGAAGCCTGTAACATCTCGCAAGATCCTTCTTGTCTATTGTGCTCTGGTCGCTTAGCTCCCTGAGGGTTCTAGGTGTACCCGTTACCCTGCAGGCGGCATAGAGGCTGGCTGCAGCAATAGCGTTTATGCTTCTACCACGGACCAAGCCTTTCTCCAGTGCTTTCCTGTAAATTACTGCTGCTCTTTCCTTTACTGGTTTGGGTATATGTAGCTTATCCGTGAGTCTGCTTAACTCCGTCATGGCATGACTCAGATTCCGGTCTACACTGCTCTGGTAGCTGGACCTGATGTGCCATTTTTTGAGTCTGAGCATCTTGAACATGGTCTTTGTGGGGATGCTTCGCCCGAAGGCGTCCCTGCCGACTTGTCCAATCATGGTGCTCAGTCCTTTATCGTGTACGCTGAAGCTGAGGGGCATTCCTACGCGGCTTCGTGACTCACGCTCATCCTGACTGAAGGCTCTCCATTCTGGACCTTCATTAATCATAGTGTCGGACATAACGAGGCCACAGGATCCACATATTCTTTCTCCAGACCTGCCATCTATTACAATTTGCCTACTGCCACATTCAGGGCAGACGTCTGGGCTTTTATCCATTTTTGATCTCTGCAATTTTTTCACCTTGTGAGTCACGAGAATCCGTTGATTCTTCTTGGAATACGGTTTCACGTGAAGAGTAGCGATACACCAACAAGGACCTATTTAAGCTTATCGTCTATATTTACTATAGAACCAAGATAATTACAGGTATTATCCTGTATATAATCCAACAAAGGGATACATAGTATTCATCAAAGATAATTAGACGGTCCTTTTAGAAGCTCTTTTAACAAGAAAAAAGGTTAAAACGGGTATGAGTGAGATACCAGAGGTTAAGATCGCTGTACTGGGGGGTAGCACTACTATTGGAGCAGGATTCCCCCGCGAATATGAAGGAGCAAAGGTAATCCAGGATGACTTGGTGTTTGATACTCCATTTGGGTCAACGGCGCCGTTTACACACGCAGAAGTAGACGGAAAAGAGTTTCTATACGTGGATTTCCACGGGATAACCAAGGAGATCAGGAACACGGAGCCCAATAGTAGCGGTGAGAGAGTCTTCTACGTATTATGGAAAGCGGGAGTAAAGAAGATCATTGGTACGGCTTTATGTGGATCAACGAATAGACTGCTTGATCCGGGTGATGCTGTTATACCTGATGACTTTGTAGATTTCACCACCAAGCGCCCCCAGATGCTCATGGTAAGCCTACAAGACAAAGGACTCGATGTACCTCGATACAGTTATCGACTGAATCAACCTACTTGCCCTAAGTTATCAGAGAGCCTCGTGAAGAGCTGTGAGGAAGCTGGTTTTCCACGAGTCTTCAAGAGGGGGATTGTAGGCGTAGCTGAGGGGCCTAGGCTTGAGAGCCCAGCCGAGATAAGGCTTAGATGGCATAATATGGGTACTGATATTGTAACCATGAATTTTGTGCCTGAGGTCTTTTTTGCGCGTGAGATCGGGGCATGTTATGCAGCTATTGAGCTTGTGAGTAACTATGGTGAGGGTTTGATTGATCCCAGGTGGCATGGGGATACTGCGTTCAAGGAGTTCCAAGAGAAGTGGAGTCGTCCTTCTGCGGAGGCTATTCTAATGGCGTTACAGGAACTGGATCCAGATGATGATAGCTGTGGGTGCAGTAGTTATCGCTGGGAGAGCATTCTCTTATAATATTCTCATGTTTTTCGGTTAGTTTATTGACTGCTACTCCTTGGATTAAATATGAGTCAGGATATTAACCAGTTATTCATCATCCTGAAGAGGTTGAAAAAAAATGCTTATGAATACCAATGAGGAGGCAAGGAAGGCATCCATCATAGCAGCCGAGCTAAGTGGAGAATTTGAGCAAGAGATAAGCACGGATCTTGACTCAATACAAGTGGAGATAGATAAAGTAATAGATGATCTTGACGCCGCCCTTGAGGAGGGAAAGACACTCAGGGAGGATCATATTGAATTGGAAAAGAAGCTTAGAGCCGGGCTAGATGAGGAAAACTACAAGATTAACGCGGAGCATATACAGGAAGAGAGAAGACAGGAAAGAGAAGAAAAAAAGCAGTGATTTACGCACTCTAAGACGAGAGCCCATCAATAGATAACTTGTTATCTCTATATATTCCTTTGTCCTCATCCCGGAAACAATGATATCTGCGTAGAACCCGGTCGCCGATCTCTTGTTCAAGGTATCCGATTCTTCCTTCCTCAACCAGTTCATTTATACGACTCTGAACCAACCCGGGGTTAACATCAATATAGTTACGTTTGAGAATCATCCAGATTTCTCTTGCAGTTAAAAACTGTCTTTTTTGTACTGCATCCACTATTGCTCCATCTAATTCTTCGAAAAAACCCTCATCATTATCGTGTTTCCTCATCTACCCATCACATTTATTTTTATCCTCATACATCCCTCCTCACGCTACGATAGGACATTTTTCAAGATAAAATAAACAAAAAGCTATCCAATAAATATTATGAAAAAAATTGTGGTGAATAAAATGCGTATTTTTGCGTAGATCATAATCAAAGATAACTGTTCGGGCGATTCTTACATTAAAATAAGTCTTATTCTCGGTGCGAGAAGCTATTACCCGTATTGTTATAATTCTAGTATATCTGATAGTTCCATTGCTGCTTCTCTGTATTTCTCGTCGCGTGTTAATCGTATGTTGGAGAGGATATGTGAGATAGACTTGCCAATATGAGGTTCTAACTGGGTTTTTGGCACCCGCATCTCTCTACGTTCCTCAAACTCCTTCTTCTGCTGAAGATACAAAATCTTCAATAGTTCTTTTACCCTTGAAGATTTATCCTCTGGTATATTCAAGCCATATGCTTCTAGACCCTTCATGAGCCTGTTCATTAAGTCTTCTTGCCATGCCTGATACTCTTCATCATTTATCATAGTCTCGTCGAGATAATACGATACATGGAAGCTCCACGCTGTGGCGCGATAATAAGGCTGGATCTTGTTCTGGACTATTTCCTCTCTTACTTGTTCGATTAGGCCCGCTTCCTTTAGGAGCCTCAAGTGGTACATGATACTACTATAATTCTTATCTAGTTCATTCACTAGATCAGCCGCGCTCATCTCCTTATGCGTAACTAGATGGAGTATATTTCGTCGTAGTTCATCGCTTAGTAGCTTAGCGACCTCGGGGTCTTTAATGACCATTAAGCCCTTAGGCTCCATAATTATTGTTTGTCTCCTTTCTTATTTGAAGCCATCTTACTGCCCATATAAGATGCCCCTGTGCCGATTATACATAGGATGAAGAACACCATGAATGTACTCTGAATACTCTTCAAGAGCTCTGGATAAAGCGTAGGTATAATCGATGCAGCGCCAAGATTTATCGCCAACAGGGTCATGGCGATGCCCTGACTGAACATCTGACCAAGCAGCCTCATTGTCCCAACTGTAGAGGAAGCCACACCTAGCAGGCTTCGATCCACGCTGCCCATGATAGCATTCGTGTTTGGGCTGCTGAAAAAGGCAAGACCAGCACCTAGAATCAGTAAGCAACCTGTGATATATATGATGGATGAATCAGCGTTTAAGATTGCGAGTGGGGCCAACGCGATTGCTGATATCATCATGCCTAGTGAGGCTAGCCGTGATGGAGCTATTTTGTCGCTGAGCCTACCAGCGATGGGGGACATTATTGCTTGTATGATGGGGGATGCCATCAAGATAGTGCCTGCTGCCTGTGCGTCCAGTCCCTTGTGGTACTGGAGATACATGCTTAGAAGGAATGTAAGGCTGTAGGTGGCGCTGAAGTTTATCAAGGCGGCGATGTTGAACAAAGAGTATGCTCTGTTGGTCCTGAATACGCTGAGGTCCAGTACAGGGTTCTCTACATTCTCCTCGATATAGATAAATACACCTAGGAGCACCAAGCCGATGGCTATGGGTAGATAGGCTGACTGAGATGGCAGCTTGGACATACCATACATTAGAGCCAGAAGCATCAAGCTGAAAGAGACTGAACCAACTATGTCGAATTTACCTGTGTCCTTCTCGCGCCACTCCATATTTAGTTTTGTTAAAATCATCCCGATTATAAGTAAACCTAGGCCCACATTTACTAGGAATATACTTCGCCACCCAAAGTTTTTCGTCAAAAAGCCCCCAATGTAAGGACCGGCGCTTAGCCCAACGTATACCGCGGCTATCGATGTACCTAGCATTCTTCCACGTTCCTCCGGGGAAGCTACTGATACAAGGATAGCTAGGCTGGTTCCAAAAATCATGGATGCCCCAACGCCCTGTAAGGCTCTGAAGAGTATCAGGGTGCCTGATGTGGGGAAACATGCGAGGAGGACTGATGAGATACTGAATAGGGTTATTCCATATAGGAAGACCCGTTTTCGTCCATACATATCAGCGATCCTGCCGAAAGGAATCAAAAACATAGCTGATGCAAGAAGGTAAGCTAAGCTAGCCCAACTCATAGATATAGCGTCTAAGGTGTACTCAGCCGCGATACTTGGTAAGGCTATGTTAAAGCTGCTCCCACTGAAGGGGGTGAGAAAACTGCTGAGTATGACAGTAACTAATACTGCACGTTTATCCAGTTCCATTCTAGGCATACTGGTCTTGGTCCTTTGAGTACTTTTCGTATTCATGGTTGTCTATACCTGTTTCAGGTGCTGTATACGCTCTCTACCTTCACACGACTTGTGAGGGCCCCTAGGAGTAAACATCTTGATATACAAAATAGAATTCAACTACTACACATTTCTGTAGCAGTATATGTTTATAAACTTGTTGAAGATAGAGAACATAATAAAAAATTAGCGCCGCTTAGACATAATAATGCCCTTACAGCGGTCAGCATAATCACAGTATTCTAGACAGCTTGGAAGTTCCTCTTTCTTCTCCCATTTGGCACCACAGTCAAGACACTCCCCCTCCTCCTCATCACTCCAGACCTCAACCCTGCCACCGCACTCCTTGCAGACCTCATACTCAACACTTGGGCGTACAAAATCATCTATACCGGGACAATAGTTCTCATCCGGACGCTTGATGAAGCTCACGTCTATCGCCTATAAGAGTACTGTTTGATCCTTGGGACGCGGCGTCTTAATAACTAATACCCTGAGGGGCTCATCTGAGTCATTGTACCAGCAATGCACTATCTTGGCTGGGCTGTGAATGACTGTATCCCGTTTTACGGTTTTC
>CAZAQI010000061.1:0-12051 GCA_964487465.1 uncultured Candidatus Bathyarchaeia archaeon | reverse complement strand
GATACAGCGTAGACGGGGCAGTCCTAGAATATGAATAGTTAAATAAAAACTAGGATGAGTCCTGTACCGCGTAACCCAGCCCCAGCCTCCTTAACGTCTCAGCTGTGGGGCGCCCTGTCTCCAGACTCCACCCCCTTGCCTCATAGTACTCATCCAGCATCTGATCCAGATCTATCACTGTACCCGCACTGGCTCCCCGGGTTAAAGGCGTCTCCGTGAATCTCCTAGGCAGGGTATCGTCTTCCCGGGTTATACCTTCTCTCACCCCGAACATGCGTTCTATATTGGTTATCCTTTCCCCAGCTACTCTAATCTCCCCTGGACTGAGCTCTATTCCCGTAGTTACATTATATACCTCAGCTGCCCTGGGGTACTCCAATAACATCATGTTCTGCATAATATTCTTACACGGCTCAAGAGCATCAATCACAGCACACCAGTCCTCAAAGTAATGAATAAGCTTCCCCTTACCACGGTCACTCAGGCGCATCGTGGCCCCGGGCTCACCGAACATCTCCACACCTATCCCAGGGTCATCACTGAGCTCAATGAAAGGCTCGCTCCTAAGATGATCACCACCCCTCGTAGCCACCGCGTACCCCAGCCCGAATCCCTTGAGTCCACGGGGATCCGCCATAATCAAATCCATTCCCTTAACCTGAACCGTGTACTCCAAGCCCTTACCCAACCTCTCGGCGGCCCTTACCGATCCATCGGCTAGTTTATCACCGAATCCCTCCCGGTTAGCTATCTGGTGGATGAGCGTGATCACCGCCTCCGGGTTACCCCAGTTGAGCTCCAGCCCACCTGTCTCATCCCTAGAAAGTAATCCTTTCTCATATAGCTCCATAGCCCACCCGATGCACCCCACAGTACTCAATATATCCAGCCCCAGCTGGTTGCAGAGATCATTGGCTTTCAACGCCAACTCAATATCACTGTTCCCTATTCTTGACGTGAAGCTACCCAGACTCTCATACTCCGGGCCTTCACCATGAAGCCCCTTATATGGCCCACTCTTAACCGTGTATATCCTACTACATGGAATAGTACATGCAAAACATCCCCGGCTCTTAACATTATATTCAGCCGCCAATCTCTCACCACTCACCCTCTCCGCGTCCTCAAAGGTTCCCTCAGTGTAGTTTCTAGTGGGCAGAAACCCTGCTCTGTTCGCCATCATAAGTATGCGAGTGGTTCCCATGAGTCGTCGACCAGGGTACTGCTCATGCTCCCTAATCTCCTTCTCCAGCTGTAAGACCAGTTCCTCGAAACGCTCCGGGTCAGCGACCTTTATCGAACCAGTTCCCCTCACCGCTACAGCCTTGATGTTCTTACTAGCCATTACGGTACCCATGCCTGTTCTACTAGCCGCCCTCACCTGATTAGCGAATAAGCTACCATAGAGTACGCCTCTCTCGGAGGCTGGCCCACAGATCAATGTCTGGGTCCATCTATCCTGTTCTTTCTTGATCAAGCCGTCTGCCTGGAACACGGTCTTGCCCCAGAGTCTCCCGGCGTCCAGTATCTCCACCACATCGTCCCTGATCATGATATAGCTCGGCTTCTCCGCCGCGCCCTCGATTATCACCTGATCATAGCCAGCGAACTTCAATTCAGAGGCGAGGTGACCACCAGCGTTAGTGTCACCGAATATTCCGGTCAAAGGGCTCTTAGCAGAGACATTAAACCGGCTAGCCGTGGGGAACATGGTGCCCACTATTGGCCCTGTGGCGATCATTAACTTGTTCTCGGGTCCAAGGGGATCGATGCCAGCATCTAGCTCCCTGTAGAGCTTGTGGGCGTTGAATCCTCTCCCACCCAGGAATAATCGAGCTTCATCCACGTCTAGTGGCTCCGTGGATACCGTACCCTCTGATAGATTGATCCTGAGCACCCTGCCAGCGTAACCGTATAGCTTATTCAAAGCTCCACCTCTCCCTTAATCGTTTGAAAGCAGATTCCGGGGTCTCAATGGACTCCGGGACTTCAATATAGCTCAGTGCACCTGTAGGGCAACGCGATACGCACTCCGGTTCTCCACCGCAGAGATCACAGATTACAGCTTTCTCAGATAGTTTAATCGCATCATATTTACATGCCTCAACACAGGCACCGCAACCGATACATGCAGAGGAGTCAACCTTGGTCAATCCCTCTTTTGTCTTCGTTATAGCGTCTGCTGGGCAAACCTCCATGGGTGGACACTGGCTACACTGGTGGCACATCACCGGGTAATCCAAGCCATCACGGTCATCCTTGTACACGGTTACCCGGGCATACATTGGGCTAAACTCGCCTGTATGGTGATAGCTGCACACCATCTCGCACTGCCTACAACCAGCGCATTTCTCCGCCTGAATCACTATACGCTTCATCTTAGGGACTCATTCTTAGTCTAGCTCGATTATCTCCATCATTACCTGTCCATTTGGGTCCGGACACTCCACTATCCATGTTCTCTCCATCCAGTCACCCGGCTCATCCATATTCCGTTGCTTCGTGGGTAGAAGAGGCAGTATGGAGTTGAGCGCCCAGTAGCAGAAATGCCCCTCTGGGATTGATAGTTTACCTCCACTTACGATAAAGTAGTCGCCTTCCTGCATAGTATCGCAGTATCCCTTAATCTCTTTCACAATTACTTTTAGATCCTTCAAAAAATCACCTTTATAGCATGATCTATGAGTGTCTTAGAATGTTTCAGCGTGTTCTCTCTGCATCTTGAAGCCGATGCTGGTTCTATTTCCAGTCCAAGTGATACACGCTCACATAAACCACGCAGGACACATAACCCGATGCTCATTATATAATTCTACCTACCGATAAGCTTGTTACTCCCAGTGACGCTGGATAGCCGCGGAGGCATCCCTTCTAGCCTTATCCATCTCATTACTTATTGGATCCCTGTTTAGAGAACTCCGTAACTCCTCGTGAATATTGATAAATTCCTCTGTACCATGGGCGTCAAGTAGATAGGAGATGTTCTTGGTGAGCCTCTTAGATACAGCGTCTAGATACTGGTTACCTAGTAATGATTCAACTAACTCGGTATCCTCATTAACGATACTCTGGGTCAATACGTATTGAGACGCGAAACTAGTGCCCGATAAACGCCGTAAGAGCACGAGATCCTCGTCAACTAAGCAGCCTGCTAGGGCTAGGTTAACCAAGTATGGCAACGATAATATAATACTCATCAACCGGTCATGCTCACCCGCATCAACCACGATAATAGATGCACCGGGGAAAAGCCGATTAGCTATACTGGTCTCCAAATCTGTATCCGCTACAGGGATCACCGCCAAAGCCTTACCAATACAGCTATCCGTGGATGGCCCCCACATGGGGTGAACACATAGAGAATTAACGCCTTCCTCAGCTAGACTCACCAGTTCCCCGTGTATCCCTTTCTTGAGAGAGGTGATCTCCATCAAGATAGTATCTCGACTAATGTAGTCGCTGATCGAACTGATCACATCTCGGGTTACGTCTATGGGCACCGAGATGACCACAAGATCCGATTCACATAGCCTACTTGGGTCATCATCTCTTCGAGTATCAAAACCATGCACCGCATAACCTAACTCAATAAGATGACATCTTAGCCAACGCCCCATACCTCCATCAGCACCTATTATTGTGGCCAGCATATACCCGCATAAAATAGCTCGGATAAAAGGTGTTTTGGACAGGTGAAACCATCTAAGCCCGGGGATAAGAACCTAGGTGCCTAAGATACAGTGTATGCTTCTGGAGGCCGTCAAGGGCACCGGCAACCACCTCATCTAAAATATGCCCGGCTATCTCCACGAAGAAAACATACTCAAAGGGCTTACCCACGCGTGGACGGGACTCGATCTTCTCCAAATTGATACCCCGCTCACTGAACTCTCTCAGAGCCCCTACCAGGGTTCCCGGTCTATGTTGGACTATGAAGGCAAGAATCGATTTATCCTCTCCACTGGACTCAGGCGCATCGTAACCGATCTCAATAAACCTCGTATAGTTCTCCGGGTTGGTCTCGATACCCCGTGCCAGTATCTTCATCCCGTAGGTCTCCGCTGCTTGGGCGCTGGCCACACCAGCGGCTTCACGCTGATCATTCTCTTTGATCCATTTGACTCCACCGGCGGTATCATAGAAATTCACGGCTTCGATATCATGCGCCTCCAGCCACTCCCGTGACTGGCCAAGGGCTTGCGGGTGACTGTACGCTTTCCTGATATTCTCTAGTTTTACATCCGGGTGACTGATTAGGCAGTGCTGGATCCTGTGAATCTCCTCTCCACTGGCCTTGAGCTCCCGCTCGTTAAGCAAGTCGTAAGCTCTTACTATACTACCCTGTATGGTGTTCTCCACGGGGACCAATCCGTAGTCGGCTTTACCTGATTCCACCGCGTCGAAGACATCCCTCAGATAGGGACAGGGCAGGGTCTCCACCTTGCCATAGTGTTTCATAATGGCTTCTTCGCTGTAAGCTCCCTTCTCGCCCTGGAAAGCTACTATCATTGCCTTTCCTCCGCCTCCACGCAGAGCCGAATGATCTCCTTGAATACTCGTTCCACTGCAACCGGATCCAAGCCATGTTCCGAAGCCCTCGCCTTTATTCTATCTAGAATCTCTTTCTCTCGGCCTGTATCCCGAACCGGTTTACCATATTTCTTCTTTATCGCCCCTATTTTTAATGCAGCTATCTGGCGTAGGGCTATTCTCTCCATTATCTCTGCGTTGAGTCTATCAATGGTCTCTCTATGTGGTCTAATCTCATCCCTATATGTCATTGTCCTTCACCCATTACTCTCGGTATCACACCAGCTCTCAACGCGTGGTCAGCCAGTACAAACGCCATCATGGCCTCAACCACAGGAACCGCCCTAGGTACGATGCAGGGGTCGTGACGTCCCTCCACCTTGATATCGGTCTCTTTCATCTCTCGTAGGTTCACTGTTCTCTGGCTCCGGGCAATACTGGGGGTTGGCTTGATTGATACTGTGGATGTTATGGGCATACCTGTGGATATTCCACCCAGTATTCCACCACTGTGATTGGTCAAGGTCACCACCTCACCATCCACTATTCTATATTCATCGTTGTTCTCTGATCCCAGCATATCAGCCACCGCTACCCCGGCGCCGAACTCCACGGCCTTTACCGCAGGGATAGCGAAGAACGCCTTAGCTAGGTCTCCCTCAAGGGTGTCAAAAACCGGGGCCCCTATACCCCTAGGTGGATTGTGGGCGATGCACTTTATCTTACCCCCTATACTATCATTGATCGCCAGCACACGCTCTATCTCTCTAATCATCTCCTTAGCCGCAACCGGGTCAGGACACCTTACCTCGTTAGACTCCACTTTATCCAGATCCACGTCGCCTTGAGTCCTTACGCTTCCTATTTGATACGTGTAAGCAGTAACTCGTGTACCTAGGGTTTCCAGCAACTGCTTAGCCACACAGCCAGCAATCACAAAGCCAGCTGTAATCCTACCACTGAAACGACCTCCACCCCGCGGATCCTGTCTCTCCCCATACCTGAGTCCAGCTGTGTAATCAGCGTGACCAGGTCTAGGCGTCCAGCGGTTCTCAAGGTACTTGGATGAGTCCCGGTCCCTGTTTCGCACCACCATGGTCAGAGGTGCACCGGTGGTGACCCCATGGTATTGCCCGGTTAATACCTCGACTTTGTCCTGTTCCTGTCTCTGTGTGGTTATCTTGCTCTGTCCTGGGCGTCGTCTATCCAGTTCATGCTGGAGTCTTAAAAGATCCAGTCTGAGTCCAGCTGGGCACCCATCGATTACAACACCCACTAGCTCCCCGTGGCTTTCTCCTATACTCGTGATCTTCAAGTTCGTACCTAATGTGTTCAATTTATTCTTCCACCTATCTTTTCCAGTTCTCGCCAGAAACCCGGGTAGGATTTGGTTACGCATTCTGGGTTCATTATGGTTGTCTCGCCCCTTGTTGCTTGGGCCAGTACGGCGAAGCTCATGGCTATCCTGTGATCATTATGGGGATTTATAACCGCTCCATGGGGGATTCCACCCTTTATTGATAAGGTTGACGCGTCTCCTTTAACATCTACACCCATTTTCTTCAATCCCTCCACAGTAGCCTTCAGCCGGTCTGATTCCTTATACTTGAGGCGTCTCAACCCTGTGAGCATGCTTGTTCCCTCAGCCACGCTGCATAGACATGCAACAACTGGGAACAGGTCAGGGGAATCACTCAGGTCAACCTCCACTCCCTTCAATCTGCTCTTCTCAACTGTAACACGGTTGCCCTTGATCTTGGTGTATGCCCCCATCTCATTGAGAATATATAATATCTTTTTGTCCGCCTGCTTGCTATATAGGTCCAGGTTGTCTACATGGATTTTACCCGCGATAACTCCCATTGCCAACATATAGGCGGCACTGGACCAGTCACCCTCTACGCGTCTATTAATAGGAGAGTATTCTCCAAGTGGCACATTTATCCGATCCATGTTATCGGAGTGGATTGGTTTTACACCTGCTCTAGTCATGGTGTCCATGGTTAACTCAACGTACGGACACGACTCCAACCCACCAGTTACTGTTAACTCGACGCCCTCCACCGCGTATGGGGCTGCTAATAATATCGCGGAGATGAACTGGGAGCTGACGTCACCACGTATCTCCGCTCTCCCCCCGTGGATTCTTCCCATTACGGTTATCGGGGGACAACCATCAACGCTACTAGTCTGAGCCCCTAACTGGTTTAATGCGTCCAGCAATGGTTTATTTGGTCTCCGTAAGAGTGAGGGGGCGCCCGACAATGTGACGGCTTCCTGGAGCAGACTGGACACCCCTGTGAGCAACCTCAAAGTAGTGCCCGACTCGTTACAATCAATAACATCATCTGGGGCGTATAACCCACCACCCTTCACCCTCCAACCACATTCACATTCATCAATAAGGACCCCAAGTCTACGTAACCCATTTACAGTTGCTAATGTATCCACGCAGACAAGCGGATCCCTTAACATGCTCTCCCCTTCTGCCAAGGCAGAGATCACCAAATATCTATGAGTGACGCTCTTGCTGGGGGGTGCTTTAACGGCTCCATTGAGGGGACTAGGCTTAATCTTTACACTCATCTGAGTGCCTCCAGCATCTCATCTACAACCTCGTGGGGTGTTAAACCCGTTGTATCCACCGTTACCGTGGCGTACTTCTCGTAGACCGGTCTTCTCCGCTCAATCAAGTTGACTATTTTCTTCTCTGGGTCCAGTACATTTAGAAGCGGCCTATTCCCACCTTTACTGGTTCTCTCAATGATCTCTGGTATGGTGGCTGTGAGATAAATCAATCTTGATGATGCGGTTAGTGTCTCAACGTTACCCGGGTCCAATACTGCTCCCCCACCACAGGCGATAACCACACCGTCTTCCCCAGCCAGCTCCTTGACCAGATCCGATTCTAACCCCCTGAACCTTGACTCACCGTATCTCCTGAATATCTCACTGATGGAGATACCCATTTTTTTCTCAATCACTTTATCCATATCGATGAAAACGTAGCCAAGCTCCTCGGCAAGTAGTCTACCCACGGTGGATTTCCCTACTCCCATAAAGCCATATAATGCAATATTCATTGGTTAGCCTCCAATGCGCTTAGCGCTGCCTTATACATGGATTCGGGGCTGGGCTCCACCCCGGTCCAGATACTGAAAGCCTCGACACCCTGATACACCAGCATCCATAGCCCCCCAAGGGTTTCTGCTCCTTTTCTCTCGGCTTCCTTCATGAGCCGGGTTCTCAGTGGATTGTAGACTATATCGAATACCAGTAATTCCCGGTGGAGGTTTGTGGATTTAACTGGTGTGTCATTTATGTTAGGGTGCATGCCCACCGGTGTGGCGTTAATGAGCATATCCGCTGTCTTGATGATTTCCTGATTTTTAATAGAGTCATAGCTGGTTCCCTCAACCAAGTCTACGAGTTTTTTAGCCTTCTCCAGTGATCGATTAAGTATAATTAACTCATCCACCCTTGAAGCAAGCTCAGCGACTAAGGCTCGTGCGGCTCCACCGGCTCCAAGCAATACGACCTTGGCACTGGAGAGATCCCCGTATGTTTCAGTTAATGCCCTTACTCCCCCAGTTGAATCAGTATTATGGCCAATTAGTATTTCATCACTGTACTCAATGGTGTTTACAGCGCCTGTTCTCTTCGCTGATACAGCTAGCTCATCCAGATACTGGATTACATTGATCTTATGGGGAATGGTTACATTTGCTCCACCGAATTCATCACCTTTGAGGTTCTCAATTATATCACCAAGTTTACCGGGGGGTACCTCATATGTGCTGTAATGATGGTGTAATCCCAGCTCCCGGAAGGCGGTGTTATGCATGGCTGGGCTAACAGAGTGAGCCACCGGGTAACCGAGGAGATAATAATTCATTTTGATAAAACCCCATATATTCCGCGTAATGCACGTAAGGAGATCTGACCCGGTGCAACCTCCAATCCCTCACTCGGGGACGCATACGTGAAGGCTGCCCCAGATAAAGGAGCCAGTATCCTCGACGGGGCTCCTTTCTCGCCCATTGCGAATGAGATGTTACCTGGCTTCGCTTTATTGTACTGCATGTATGAGATGTTATCCATGTAACCATGAGCACAGCCAATGATCTTAACCATATCACAGCCCAGACTGGATGATTGATCATGTATCTCCATGAGGTGATCAAGGCTGAGCGGTTCCTCAAAATCATGATAGGAAACAATAACCTTTCCCTCAATGGATTTGATTCGTTTTATGGTCTTCTCTAGTTCACTGGTGGTGTAGGCTAGATCAACGTACTCAAACCCAGAACGTAATGCGTTCAAGAGTAGCTGTACCCTATCCTTTTCCGGTTCATCTGCTTGTCCACCTTGATCTTTCCTCCTATTGGTGGCTATCAGTGGCTTACCTGTACTGGTCCTAACATTATCCAGATCAATGGGCTCTCTTCTATAATCTAGTCTAACCTCGATTAGATCCGCTTCACAGGCTTGATTAATCTGATTAATCACCTGATTAGTCGACATTGCCTTTACCGAGACGCATACCCGGGTCACGTGAGAGCCTCCAAGGCAGTCCTTATGCCATAATCATCCACTTTTCTCATCACAGGCTCCGAGCCGATCCCGGTGGGTAAGATAAAGTATATCTCTCCTGCCTGGGCCTTCTTATCCCTGTGCATCACCTCAATAACGGCATCTAGATCCAGTGCTGGAACCCTGGTTGGAAGACCGTAGCCATCGATTAATTCAGTGATCCTCTGATAATCACGCCTAGTTAGTAGATTTTGTTCACATGCAATATACGCGGCTGCAATCATACCAACCGCGACGCCTTCACCATGATTCAAGCCATGATGAGATAATAACTCAAGGGCATGTCCCACCGTGTGACCGTAATTAAGAGCCGCTCTGACACCTAATCTGTCCTCTACATCCTGCTCAACATAACGAGCCTTGGTAAAGGCGCATCTTGAAATGATATCTTTTAGATCATCTTGAGATAGAGTCTCAATCTTGTTTGACTCTAGTTTCGCGAATAATTTGGGATCAGAGATGACACTATACTTGATGATCTCAGCGAACCCGGATCGAGTCTCACGGGGGGGGAGCGTCTGGAGATACACGGGATCAATTAGCACAAGGTGTGGCTGGTGAAAGGATCCTACAAGATTCTTCCCCAGTGGGTGATTTACCGCGGTCTTTCCACCTATGCTGCTGTCAACCATAGCTAAGAGGGTAGTAGGTACATGAACTAGATTGATTCCTCGCATATAGATAGAGGAAGCGAATCCAGCTAGATCACCGACACAGCCACCTCCAAACGCTACCACAACAGAGTCTCTATCCAGTCCGACTTCAAGGAATCTGCCCAATAGTTTCTCTACCATGTTCCACTGCTTGGCCTCCTCTCCATCAGGTACCTGAATCACCTCCTCCACCTGTCCAGCTATTTTTTCACCGTACAGTTCATGGATGGTGGGAGATGTAACTAATACCGTGCCTGTGTTTTCCGGTAAATACTCTTCCAGCCGGTTCCCTATGCCTGATTCGACTAATATAGAATATGAGTCTGCCCCAAGGGCAACAGGAATCATCTGCATTTTTACAGCCTTCGGTTAACTGCTGCTACAATGGGTTTGATCCCATTCATCACGTTCTTGAAATCCTCTGGGCTCAGGCTCTGGGCTCCATCACACAACGCTTCCTCGGGGTGAGGATGCACCTCTATCATCAAGCCATCAGCACCAGCCGCTATAGCGGCCTTGGCCATGGGCTCCACCAATGATCTGGTCCCAGTGCCGTGACTGGGGTCAATAATCACAGGGAGATGACTGATCTGATGAATAATGGGCGCCGCTGAGATATCTAATGTGTTACGTGTCATAGACTCGAAGGTCCTGATTCCACGCTCACACAGGATCACATCCGGGTTACCCTCACTGAGGATATACTCAGCGCAACCAAGCCACTCATTAAATGTAGCCGACATCCCCCGCTTCAGCATAACAGGTTTATTGGCGCGCCCCACCTTCTTCAACAGACTAAAGTTCTGCATATTACGGGCGCCTATCTGGAAGATATCGGTATATGCATCGACGAGTTCTACGTCCTCAGTGGACATAACCTCAGTGACAATGGGTAAACCAGTCTCGCTGCGAGCCTTTGCCAGTAGCTCTAAGCCTCGTTCACCCAATCCCTGAAAGCTGTAGGGAAGTGTTCTAGGTTTGAAGGCTCCACCACGTAGTATCTGGGCGCCGGCTTCCTTTACTGCGTGAGCTGCCTGGAGCATCTGCTCCTCACTCTCTACGCTGCAGGGGCCAGCCATAACAACAAGTTGATCACCGCCTATGGATACACCATTAACCTTCACCGTGGTCTTCCGTTGTTCGCCGTGATTGACGGCTAGTCTGATCTTTTTCGGTATCGGGAGGTCGCACAAATGGATCACCATGCCGAGTCCTCCAATGTTTTTTGTTTATTAACGCTTCTGGGCATGTATAACTGGCTAAGGTTGCCCTCATTCAGAAGCAGTCTATAGGAACTTTCTTGAGGACCGATTAAGGATGGGTCCTCGGCTTCGTATCGTCGTATTAAAATTGGCGCATTGATGACACCTAGTCAACCAATCGCATACGTCATCCAATATAAGTCTAACGCGGGACAGGAATAAAAATATCAACAAATTACTTTTCAACACTCTTAAAAACAATGATCTCTGCAAATCTGTTATGGACGAGCAGCAATCACCTCTAATGCGGTTAATGCAGACAGATGGATTCAAACCCTTCAGTGGATCTGATGCTATCAGGGTCTATGGGAAGGCTCGTGAGAGGCTTAACATGGATAAGGTGGAGGAAGATGATTTATTGAAGGCTGTTAGCAGCCTTGGGGTGTTGCTGGAGACTGAGATCGCTTTATTGTATGCTCTTCAAGACAAGTTATGTACCAATTGCGGTGTCTGCTGTACAGAAAACAGGTCAATGCGGTTAACCAAGATCGAACTAAAACAGATTGCCGAGAAACAGAACATTAGTTATAAGAGACTCAAGAAACAGATTCATGCACGCCCCAATAATAATGGCACATTCACGATCTCACGGAAACCATGCGCCTTCTATAAGGACGGCTGCACCATATACAACTACAGGCCATCTATATGCCGATCATATCCAGCCAGTAGAGTATTGAAAGCACTAGGTGGAAAAGGCAAATATCCAAGAGAATGCCCTATATCGGACGACCTTCTGGTGGAACTAGCCATAAAACGTGCACTTGAGGAGAAGATGCACAGAGAAAACCCTGAGCTAATGCAGGAACTCGCCGAGAAAAAACAAAGAGATCTGCAAAGCCTAAGAGGATTAACCCAGAGTCAACGTCTAGCATACCTAGCGAAGAGATACCAGCGTAACCTAAAACAGGAAGAGTAGCAAAGGTTTTTTCAACCCGAGAACCAGCAACGAGTTAGTGAACCTCTTGAAACACATTATTCTTGATACAGACCCGGGTGTAGATGACGCTCTG
>CAZAQI010000060.1:0-12246 GCA_964487465.1 uncultured Candidatus Bathyarchaeia archaeon | reverse complement strand
AAATACTAAAACGAAACTCACCTTCCAACAGATTAAATCTATTCAAGATTTATCTACAACAAAGCTGATGAGAAAGGTGTTCAATATTAAGCAACCAATTTTATGTTGGAATAATTTGGAAACATTAACAGAAAAAAAAACGAATATGAAGGATATACACATATCTTTGCGGGTGCTATGCAAGGTATTAGAACCCCAAAAGCTCATGATGTTTTTTCACAAGAACCTATTCGCTCATTACAGATGATAGGTTTAGCCAGTAACGCTTCCTGATGAACTGGGTCCTGATGGTTTTCATCTTACTCCGAATATACGTTCATCCCTCCCTGTCTCGTACATGTAAGGCCTTATCATGGATACAAGCCTCTCACTCATCTTGAACTACCTAGGTCTGCTGTTCTTACTGGGCTTGTTAAGGGTGCATACCTTTGTAGCTAGGTTGAAGTCATCCGGTGTAAGCCTCCGGGTCTCCGATGGTCTGAAAGCAGATTCCTTCATTATCTGCATAAAGAGAGTCGGCTTTGGTCCCTGACACGCTATAAGCTGATCTATCTCAGTCTCAGTTGGGATATATGGGAGTTTCTCTACACGCTTGTAGAAACGGGGCTTGCAGTCGAAACCCTTCCAGTTGCACCAGTCACGGTAAGCCTGACCGTATAGGTTCTTACATCCATTAGACAGGTTACAATCCTTGATGTACTCGTGAACCTCATCCAAGTTCCACAGGTTCGAGACACGTTTGGCTAAGGCGTTGATGATTATCTACTTTTCTTAGCCGTGATAGGCTTGTTACCCTTAACCTCAGTAAGATACTCGGTAAAACAATCAAACTCACAGGGAATGTGTTGTGTGGCGCAGGGAATGGGATTCGAACCCATGCTCCCCGAAGGGAACCAGTTTTCAAGACTGGCGCCGTAGTCCACTTGGCTACCCCTGCACAAACAACCCATAACCCACAACCCACCCATAAACCTTACTAGACAAAACCATCCAGATTCAATTGATTCCTCAACGGGATCACCCGAACCTCCACACGAGGCACACCCGTCCTACAATACAACTTCACCGCACTCTTAACCACCACAAACTTATCATCCACATAAGCCACCTCATTCAACCCATCAAGCACTGCCTTCTCCAAATTATCCATATCCGGTGTCGTAATCACAAAATTCTCCTTACGCCTACTCTTTGGTCTCTTCAAATAAAACGCCAAACTAACCCCTACAGGTCCATTAAACGGTTCATCAAAAAACTTGGCAGCCTCTTCCCTCACAGTATCCTCCCACCGCTTCACTTTCTTAGGCGTATAACTCCAAGTACGTCCACCTTTTCGAACAGTACGTGGCCTAGCCTTTGAAACAGGATCTCCTTCAACCGTAAAACAAACACTCATACCAAGAAAAAACCGGAGCATAAAATAAAGAACTATCCCTAAACAAGCAACAAAACTAAGACCACGCTAATTACACCTGTCAAATAAATCCCATCAAAGGTACCAGCACCTCCAATACTCACTACAGGAGCACCAAGATCAGGAATTCTACGTAAATTCAACAAATCCGCACCCACAAGAGCACCCAGCGTTCCACCTACATACGCTACCTGACTAGGACAAGAAACCACCCTAAACAAAGACAAAAACGAGACAAACAAAGCAGTCATCAAAGGCGGCCCAAACATAGGCGTCGCAATCCCCAACCCTTTGACCAGACGACTACTCCGATACGTACTGAACGTAACCAAGAGAAAAACCAGTAAAACATTCATATAACTACCTATTAGGTTCCTTGAACACCCTGGAATACCAAATCCAAGCAAATATCCTGATATCAAAACGGGAACAACGCCACCACCCAGATTCAACATAACAAAAGTACGTCTAACTCCCATTTCCACCCGGGGAACACGCCAAGTAACTCCAAAAAACCTAACCTTACGAAAAACCCGGACAGGTTCCCTGCTCTCCAAAGTAGTCAAAGGAATATTCACGTTACTACCAAACAAACTCAAGACAAGAATCGCGCCAAAAAACCACGGAGGTAAACCCAAAGCCTCCACCATAATAGAACGATAAAAACCCATCAAAACAGGGAAAACAAGCAACAAGAGAAACAATAAAACACTAAAATAAAACAGGCTAAACGGCCTGAAAACAACACGATCCCCACTCGACATAACTAACTAAACACCGAATAACCTTTCAGTATTACGGGTTACAGCCAAAGCTACATCCTCCGCGTCTAAGTCCTTCAACTCAGCCAACGCCTCCACCACCATCAAGACATCCATAGGTCGACTATTCCGCTCAAGACTCCTAAGAAAAACGGGGCTATCCGTCTCTACCAAGATTCGTTCAAGGGGAGCTTCCCTCATCACCCTCTGTACCCCCTTGCTATACTTAACAGCGGGGGTAGCGGAAACATAAAACCCGGCGTCAAGCAGCTTGTGAAGCGTATGAATCGGTCCATCATACCAGTGGAAAACTGCTTCCACCTCCGCCTCCATTACCAACTCCAAAGCATCCTCATAAGCCGACCTACTATGAACCGAAGCAGGAACCCCCTCTTCAGCGGCTAACCCCAGAAGCCCTTTGAAAACATCCCGCATCAGAGACCTGACCTCTTCTGGTCTAGCGAAATCATAGAAATAATCAAGACCCACCTCTCCCAACGCGACACATTCAGAGAGACGACTGGAAACAAATTCCTTCGCTTCATTCAGTTTCGTCTTTAATACCTCAGCTGGGTGAACCCCGATACATGGATAATAGAACTCGGGGAACGATTTTGCTAATTCAAGAGCGGTGATGCTGGATTCTATATCGGATCCTACACAGATAACAGCATCTACTCCCGCTTCTACTGACTCACGTGTAATGGTCCCCGGATCACTGAAACTCTCCATATGCGCATGACTATCGACTAAACGCCTCATAGAAAACAAATCTTAGCTAATCTTCTCTAAACTTATTAACTCATCAGCAAAGCTTTCTCGTCTACCCTTATAGGTAATCCTGTAAACCTCGCCTATTTCCACATCGTGAATACCTTTTAACGTAATCCTACCTTCACCATAAGTCCAGATCTGCGTGGTATCATGCTCTTCATTCAATATAACATCAAAAACCTTAGCCTCTTTAACCCTTAAAGGAGGATTATAACGATAATAAACTGCGTAACCAAATACAGATAACAATAATAATATCGATGCAAATAAAACCACCCTCTCCTTCCCATCTAACGTTCTTAATGTCATAATAAATCCATCATAAAGACCAGTGATTTAAAGACACCGATTAATCATCTTAAATATACCCTATTACCATAAAACCAATTAAACAGATAAAAACTTCAAATCCAATTAAAATAATGGTAACTTGAGGCTCCTTAAAATCACCTAGACTCATAACCAAATGAGTCAAACCCCTGATCTTTTCACCACGCGGTTTTACAGTGTCATCAGGTTGAAGAATACCATAGCTTTCAGCCTCAAAAAAGGACGCAGCCTTCAAGAAAGCCTCAATTATATATGGAATAAAGCATAATAACGCAAACTTTTCCATGTTACCAATAATAGTAACACTAGCAAAAACTGCTCCAATAGTGTAATTCAGATCCCCTGGAAAAACAGAAGCAGGATACCAGTTATACTTTAAAAAAGCCAGCAAAGAAAAAGAAAAACAAAGCGCAATCATAGCGGCGTTAAACCTTCCCTGCCTGTACGCAAAAACCCCCATACTTAGATGTAATACAAAACCCATACCCGCCTCAAGACCATTAAACCCAGCAAGGAAATTAGTGGCGTTACTACAACACAAAATAGCCAAAGGTACCAGTAATAACGGGTATAACATTCCGAGATCTACTCTACCAATAAACGGTACAGCTAGTGTGCTAACACCCGCGTTCACTGCAACTAGTGGCGCAGCGGCTGGTACTGGTATAAAAAAATAAAGCCATCTTGGAATACCTGCTTTTTTATATTGCTCAAACTCTCCCTTGCCTTCACGTTTCTTTGCCATAGCAGTTAATGTATCAAATATACCGATCAATGTAATAATTAACACAGTACACAGGCTAGCAAGAATATACACAAGACCATTCAATCTACGGATAATAAATATCTCAAGACCTATGAAAAAGAAGACTCCTATTAGAAAACCAGTAATTACTCCCGGTCCTCCCATGTCCGCTACCTGAGCCTTATCTTTCTTCATTATATCGGTTCCAACTATACCTAATATATGCATGTATTTGTTGAAATATGGAATAATGATGTAAGAAATAGCAAAGCTTAACGTAACAGCCCCAATCAAACTAAAGGGAATATCATTCATCGATAATATCCAAACACCCTAACAGTTTATGAAATTACCCCCAAGGTTTATCCTCGTCAGCAGCATCATAGCCAATGTGAAAACCCTCATCGTTGATACCCTAGCATCAGGTAAGGGCACTAGACACAGTACACGAGACGTAATAGGAGCTGGTCCCCGCTCTGTTGCAGGTGTCCTTGAGTCAATGAGTCTGGAGCCTGATATTATACCAGTTGAAGCGTACTTGGCTGGTTATTGTTCAACACAATATGATTTAATCCTCATCAGTGGTATGACCAGCGATATACAGGCAATCAGAAAAGTATCCCGTAAATGGAGAAAAGAGAGAAAACGACCTGTAATAATTGGTGGACCCGCTGCATCAGAGCCACGGAGAATCCTCAGAAAAACAGGTGGCGATATCGCGGTTACTGGGGAGGGTGAGTACACCCTAGTTGAGTTATTTGATAACGGCTTAATTGAGGGGAGAATCCCTGGTGATCTAAGTGATATTCCTGGCATTAGCTATAAAAAAGCGGGAAAAATTCAGGTAAATCCCTTAAGACCTGTACAACCCAAAACAATATACTCTCAATACCCTGTTTCTACCAAAACAATCACCGGTTACCCCCTCTATAAATCCGCACGAGTATACGTAGAAACAGTAAGAGGATGCAGCAATTATCACAGGGCACGTATTGGAACAATTGGCGAGAAATGTATAAACTGTGAACAGTGTACTGAAGGTGAACTAGTCGAGAGATATAGCTGTCCGGTTGGCATACCACCTGGTTGTGGATACTGTAGTGTACCCAGTCTATATGGACCGCCTAAGAGTAAACCTGTAGATCTATTGGTGAACGAAGTTTCAAATCTCCTTGATCACGGAGTACATAGAATCGTTCTGAGCGCCCCAGGGTTTCTAGATTATCAACGAGAAGTATTAGTGGAGCCCGAACCATTAACAGATCCCAGAAACCCTGAACCAAATTATGAAGCGATAGAAAACTTACTCGCTCAATTAAGTGATCTTGAAAAAGTGAAGAATGATGAAGCTTCGCTTATGATTGAAAACATAAAAGCCGTCTTGGTAACTGAGCGTTCTGCTTCTATTCTGGGTCATTACCTATCGGGAACCCCTGTCAGTGTTGGATTTGAGACAGGTTCTGAAAAACATAGCCGCTTACTCGGGAGACCTGACACTCCTTCAGAGACGCTTGTAGCACTTAGACGCTTAAAAAAAGCTGGCATGGAACCATATGTATATTTCATTCATGGATTACCCGGTCAAACCGAGAACACGGTTAATGAAACAGTTGACATGATCAAAAATAGTGTAAAAGCAGGTGCTGAAAGAGTTATTTTATACCGTTTCCAGAGTCTTCCATTGAGTACCTTTACGAATTATCCATCAGGTCCCCCCGTTACACAAAACCCATTGAGTAAACGAATCTCTAACGCTGCTAGAGAGGTGAACCTAGATAGTAAAAAGGATCTTGTAGGACGCACGATAAAAGTTGTGGTAGCCGAAGAATATGAGAGAGATTCAAGATACTACATAGCTTATCCATTATATCATGGACCCGTGGTTTTATTGGAAGGCTCCAAGCTTGAATCAGGAGACATAGTTTCAGTTAAGATTACCTCCATTGCGAGTGAAAGAATGGTTTACGGGAAAAAGCACTAATTTTATTACAATAAATTAACGATTTTCTGAGTACATTCACTTTTTACTTATGTTTTTGATGTTTTTTACTCTGAATTAAAAGGAGAGTTTTTGGATTTTTAGTTGAACATGATAAAATTTATCGAGCGTCAAATAATTCCCGTTCAAACCTCATTTTTTAGATAAAATCATTAAAAAAACGATGTTTATGTTACGAAAAAAATATTACCTTTAAAAGAGAGGATTTAGAGTAGTCTTAGGGTCATCAATATGTCTGCCGATAATGGTACTGATACAATGAACACAGAGGGACCTGTCTATGAATGTGTAAAATGCGCTAGACGGGTGCCCCATAAAGACCTGCAGCGGTACATAAGCTTCAGGTGTCCATATTGTGGATACAGAATTTTCCGAAAAGTAAGAGCACCAATAGTAAAAAGAGTAAAGGCGAGATAAATGGCTACACTAGAGAAAGCTAAAACCCTTGTAGAAAAAAGAGCCGCTCTGATCATAAAGTACCGTGATCTAACTGTAGACTCTGTTGAAAAGGAAGAAGATAGAATTACCTATTGGCTCAGTAAGGAGGGTAAAAACTATCTTATGCATATTTTCCCTGATTTGAAGACAATTGGTATCGCATATATTCGTGAACTACGAGATCGAATACAAGAAGAGGGGGTAGACGGCGGTATTATCGTGGGTGACGGTAAATACACTTACAGTGCACGAAGCAATGCTCCTGAAATGAGCATAGAATTAATTCCCTCTAGTATTCCTACTTTTGATGTATTTGAACACGCCTTTATCCCTATTCACAAAATATTGACAGAGGAAGAAAGAAAAGAAGTAGCAGAGAAATATCATGCTGAACCTTACCAATTCCCGTGGATTAAAGCAGCTGATCCCATTAGTATCATTATAGGCGCTAAACCCGGCGATGTCGTCAAAGTAATTCAAAAGAGCCAGACCGCGGGTCGATACGAGGGCTACAGATACGTGGTTTAATCTTGAGAAACCTCTGACAGTATTACAATAGCTTCTCCTAATGGAATATCAAGCCTTTGACTGAGTTCTTGTGGAGTTATGTTCTTTTTCTCTAATAATATCACATCTTTAGTGTAGTTGAGATGCGCGTTGTACATAGGCAGTGTTTGAACGGTTTCAATAAGTATATGCCAAAGAGGGTTATCCTTATACTTATTGACCATAATTTAGTGAATTGTTTATAAGAATTAAAGATTAACCCTGTGTTAACTTATCATACATCTTATCAAAAGTCCATCTCAGACTGCTATTTATCTCTCTCAATCGTCTCTCTCCACCATAATTACTAATCTTTAATGCGAGTATCTTTCCCGCTTTTTCCTCTACGTCATATGATAATATTTCTTCCGGGTCTAGTTCTCCATTTGTGGTTCTCTTCTGATCGGTTTCTTTCATATTATCAAGAACTCGTTCAATTAGAAAACTCTGGAATGGTGGTATGTCTTTAGTGAAATTAAATTCACCTGAAGGCTTGAATTGAATAACGTGGTCTTCTATTTGCATGGTTCCAAGTATTGTTCCATCTTTACTTGTTATGCTAATAATTTCTTCATCTTCATCATTTACCTGTTTTTGTTCATCTGCTTTTTGGGTTTGTTCTTCTTCAACCAGTTCTGGCGTTTTGAAGGTGCGAAAACCAGTATTAACTATGAGCTTATCTACTTCTTCCATGGCTGTCTTAAGATTCTCTAACTCTTGTTCAAGTTCTACTGCTCTTCTCTCCATAGCTTCTTTGAAACCAAGTAATTTTTTGGTCTCCTTTTCATTACTCATAGGTGTCTCCTTATTGTAAAGTGAGAGGGGATTTAAAGGCATAACGCGATCTGGTATAATCGATGTATGGACGTAAATTCGTGGATAGATATCTAGAACTAAGTAGGGAGAAAAATAGTTTTCTATGCGTCGGCGTTGACCCTGCAACTAGCAAAATGCGTGATAAATTCATTATACCTCTTGATTATTTGGAAGAAAAAGGGGAGTCAGAAGCTATCAAATCTTTTTGTCTAGCTTTAATAAATGCTACAACACCTTATGCTCCGATAATTAAGCCGAACGCTCAGTTCTTGGTATATCTTTTAGGTTATTCAGGTCTTAAGGAGATTGTTGATAAAATACATGAGGGAAATAGCCTTGCATTATTGGATATCAAGCTTAGTGATATAGGTAGTACCATTGAAGCTGGACTTTACTGGATTGATAGACTTGGTTTTGATGCTGTTACTTTCAGCCCATTCCCGGGATATGAAAATGGGGTTGATGCTGTGTACAAGTGGTGTGAAGATAAGCAGAAAGGTATCTTCGCACTATGTCGGATGAGCAATCAAGGTACACACGATTATCAAAGCCGATTTATGGAAGGCGAGCAGTTCTATAAACGCTTAGCAAGAGATGCATTTGAACACGGGTCCAATGGATATGTAGTTGGATGCACTGCCAGTGAAGAACTACGTGACATTAGAGACATCATAGGCGAAGACACATTAATCCTCTCTCCCGGCCTTGGTGCACAAGGAGGAGATCCAGAGACTGCACTACGCTATGGTACAAATGCTAATGGAGAAGGATTGATTGTATCCTCCTCAAGAAGTATTGATTTCGCATACGAGACCTTGGGGTGGAGTTTTAATAGATTTGCAGAAGCTGCTGGCCAAATGGCTAAGAGGAAGCGCGATGCGTTGAACAGTATTCGAAAAAACTTGTTTAAATGATATAACCGTAGGGGTTTAATATATCACAGGATAACGATATGAGAGGTTTAAACGGTTGACCACTAAGATATACGAGGTAAGGTTCCATGGCAGAGGCGGTCAAGGAGCTTGGACTGCCTCCCTTCTTCTAGCTCAAGCAGGTTTAATTGAGGAGAAGAATATACAGAGTTTTCCTGCCTTTGGACCTGAACGTGCCGGGGCACCAATTACGGCCTTTACACGTATCAGCGATGAAAAGATTCAGTTGCATTCCAGTATTTATGAACCAGATGCAGTAGTAGTTCTGGATCCAACACTACTAGGACCAAGTGTTTCTGAAGGTGTCAATGAAGACACGATTCTTCTAGTAAACACCGAGAAATCAAGCAAAGAGGTACTAGATACCCTTGGCTTAGAAAATATAGATACTTGGACAGTGGATGCCACTACTCTAGCTATAGATATGCTTGGCAGACCTATAACAAATACGGCTATGCTAGGCTCCATTGTTAAAGCTACGGGAATAGTAAAACTGGATAGTATTGTTCAGGTTGTAAAAGAACGGTTTGAAGGTAAGATTGGAGAGATGAATGCAGAACTTGTCAAGAAAGCATATGAGGAGGTAAAGCAAGGATGAGTAAGAGAGAGTGGAGAGAACTTCCAAAGGGTGCTGTCAGCTACAAAAGTAGCGAAGAATACAAGACAGGTGACTGGGGGGTAGAAGCCCCAGAGATAGATCGTGAAAAATGTACCAAATGTACTTTATGTCATTTCTATTGTCCTGAAGGAGCTATTAAGATGAAGGAAGATGGGTACACAGAAGTTGATCTTGATTACTGCAAAGGCTGCGGTATATGTGCGAGTGAATGTCCAGTTAAATGCATTACAATGGTGAGGAAAAAATGAAGCAAAAATTAATGGGATTAAACGGCGATGAAGCAGTAGCATACGCAACAAAACAGGTAAACCCTGACGTAGTTGCTGCTTATCCAATCACTCCTCAAACAATAATTGTTGAGCGCTTTAGCGAATATGTAGCAGATCGCGAAGTCGATACCGAGTTCGTAGCCGTAGAATCTGAGCATAGTGCCATGAGTTGTAGCGTCGGTGCATCAGCTGCAGGCGCAAGAGCTTTCACAGCTACAGCTGCAAACGGTTTGGCCTTAATGTGGGAGATAATCTACATTGCATCAAGCCTTAGATTGCCCATTGTAATGGCGGTGGCAAACAGAGCGCTTAGTGGACCTATAAACATCCACAATGATCACAGTGACTCAATGGGTGCAAGGGACAGCGGTTGGATACAAATCTACTGTGAGAACTCACAAGAAGTATACGATGCCAGCATTGAGGCATGGAGAATGGCTGAACACTTAGATGTACAGCTACCGGTTATGGTTTGCTTGGACGGTTTTACCTTAAGTCACACAATGGAAAACGTCATGACACTACCAGACGAAAAAATAAAAAAATTCGTAGGCGAACGACCATTCATTGAAGTAGAAGGCCACATGGGTAAAGGCGAGTTTAGGCTCAACCCTGAGATGCCTCTTACTATGGGTCCTCTAGACTTACAGGATTTCTACTATGAGCATAAAATGCACCAAGTAGAAGCTCTGGAACAAGCTCTGGAACATATTAAAGAGATAGATTCTGAATGGGCTGAACTAAGTGGAAGAGAATACAATTATGTTGACCCCTACATGATGGAAGACGCAGAAGTAGCGTTAATTGGTATGGGATCCATGGTCGGAACTATACGCCATGTCGTTGACGAGCTAAGATCAGAGGGTGTAAAAGCTGGTATGATCAAGCTAAGGCTATTCAGACCATTCCCCGCTGAAGACATAAAAAAAGCAGTAGGAAATGTTCCCGTCCTTGGAGTTATGGAGAAAGCTATCAGTTTCGGAGCACCAGCCAGTCCATTAATGGAGGAAATAATGACCACCTATTATCATGACACCGAAAAACCCATGATGACAAACTTTGTAGTAGGATTAGGTGGAAGAGACGTATCACCAAATATGATACGAGAAGCGTTTGACAGCTTACAAAAAATAAAGAAAGCCGGAAAGGTGGAGAAACTAATGACATACATAGGAGTACGAGGTGACTAAAATGACTGAACGACTTACATTAAAAGAAGCATCAAAGATAGAAGATAATCTAGCAAGCGGACATCGGTTATGCGCTGGATGCGCTCACCCCATAGTTGGTAGAATAATAATGAAGGCTGCAGCAGATATACCAACTATCGTAACAAACGCAACCGGATGCCTTGAAGTCGCCACGACAATCTTCCCCTTCACCAGCTGGAAAGTACCCTGGCTTCACAATGCCTTCGAAAACGCCGCTGCTAACGCAAGCGGTATTGAAGCAGCGTGGAAAGCCCATCGAAGAAAAGGTAATGGACCTTTATCACAATATGAAAGACTAAATGTAATCGCCTTCGGCGGTGACGGTGGAACATATGATATTGGGTTCCAGGCTCTATCCGGGGCACTTGAACGTGGGCACGACTTTACTTATATTCTAATGGACAACGAAGCCTACATGAATACCGGTATCCAGCGTAGTGGAGGTACACCGTTAGCAGCGAGCACAACAACGAGTCCAGCAGGAAAAGTGATTCCTGGAAAAATGGAGTGGAAAAAACCCATCGACGAAATAATGGTGGCACACGAGATACCCTACGTAGCAACGATGAGCCCAGCATATCCTCAAGACGTGTTAGATAAAAGCAGAAAAGCATTCCACATGGATGGACCAAAATTCCTACACGCAATAATTCCCTGTACAAGGGGATGGAGATATCCAACGGCAGATACTATAACCATCGCTAGGTTAGCTACCCAGACGTGTATATTCCCTCTATACGAGGTCGAACGAGAGAAAGGACGACCCGTCTATAGGCTCAGCGCTGCAAGCGCAGCAATAGCTAGACGTCCAGATGCTAAGAAGCCTGTGGAAGAATACTTGAAGACACAGGGTAGATTTAGGCATCTGTTTAGACCTGAAAAAGATGAGGAGCTAATTCAAGCTATCCAAGATGGTATTGATCATCGCTGGGAGATACTTCTTGAGAAAGCTGGCCTCTAATATTCTTTTATCTTTCTAAAAATATCCTTCTTTTAATTCCCAAGAGATACAACTTAAATAAATGCATATGAAAACCGTTTTTTAGATTCGTGTGTTTTTCAAATCTTTCGATATAAGCAGTCCTGATGAACGCCAAGAAGCTGGTTACCCTGACCCTGTTGATGCTCGCAACCACCCAAACCATTTACGTTTCCCTCTGCGGGCATCCAAATAAATTAACATCAGCTTGGCTAACCAATCCAGTTTACATAGACGGCGATGTAACCGACTCAAAAGAATGGATCGACGCGAATAACATGGAACTAAAAATTGGCACTAACTATGGTAGAAGCCCACCTTTTCTTGAGACAGAAATCTGGGCAAAAAACGATATGACGCACCTCTACTTGCTTTATAGAATAAAATATCCATTCACAGAATACGATCTAGAC
>CAZAQI010000059.1:0-12961 GCA_964487465.1 uncultured Candidatus Bathyarchaeia archaeon | reverse complement strand
ACGTGGTATACAGTGAACATGCTCTTAGAACTAAACTCAGAACTATGCATGAAATATACAAGCAGCCAATCCTTCTAGAGAAGTATATCGATGGCCGGGAGTTCAGCGTTGGATTCGTGGGAAATTACAGTTCTGCCGAAACACCAACAATTCTCCCGATATTGGAAGTAGATTTCAGTAGCTTTCCAGAGGAACTAGGCAAAGTACTGGGGCAGAAAGCCAAGAGCATATTTGACGATAGCAGTAACTACCGGTGTCCCGCAAATATAGAACCCGAACTAAGGCGGAGACTAGAGAGTCATGCAAAAGCGTCCTTTAAAGCTTTAAATTGTAAAGACTGGGCTCGGATGGATTACCGCTTAGATTACAGGAATGAGTTATACTTCTTGGAGGTTAATACCCTTCCAGGAATCGACTATGATGTGAAGCGGGACGAGTTAAGCTTCTATCCCATGATGTGGTATGCTACGGGTAAGAAATACCCCGACATGGTACGTGAAGTAATAACCGCTGCATTAAGGCGGTATGGGTTGGTCTAGGTAAGTTGCAGAACACAATTCCTCTTTTTATGGACGCATTAAAGCTTGGAGAAGAAAGGCTAACAGAAAAACTCGGATACACTACCTCCATCATTTTCAGAACCACACTAGATGATTCAAATATAACAAAGATCACAGAAATCGATCACAGTAATTTCAGAGCTGAACTATGGAGTACTAAAGAAAACCTAGTGGAGAAATCAAGGAGGAATAACTTCCTCATATTAATTGTTCAGTTACAAGGTGAACCCATAGCATTCCTATATGGCTACGATGACGAGTTAGACCCAAACTGTTTTTTCCTAGATGAAGTTGCTACAAGGATAGAGGGAAAAAGCGTAGGAAAAATGCTTATCCTTCTCTTATTGGTCTATTGTTATCATTTAAACTATCAAATAATAACTCTCTACACTGAGGAGCAGGATGAGAAGGGGAGACGACTCAGGGAGTTCTACGAACACCTTGGATTCACATATACGGGTACAGACACAGGGATGGGTATATCGATGAAACATAACTTAGACCTACCTAGGTTAAACAAGCTCTATCACCGTTTAATGAATCCAACTAAATGAACCAAATATAGTTTATTACCTAGAACCCAGCTAAGTGAAACCTGTCATAATCCCCTGACAAGCACCATAAAACAGAATCCATAAATGCTGTTGAGATTCATTATTCCCTGTTCGGACTGAAGAGTATGAGTGAAACGGTAAAAAAACTGAGTTTTGAGGATATGGATTTCAAGTTCAAGGCCGCTTATGGCCAATACATTGAGAAATTTGAATCTGCACACACAGATGAGAGAAGAAATGAACTAAATGAAGCCATAACCCAGCTATACTCAGAAGACATCAGCTACCCAGATTATTACAGCATAATAGACAAGGAGACAGATGATAGATACAGGTTCCATCGAAGCAAGATCAACACCACGCGAAAATACGCTTACCGCAAGAAGCAACAGAAAAAGAACCGCATAGATCGACACAAATAACCTTTCACAGATACGGTGAAGATTATTGAAGATTAAAAAAGTAACAGATAATGCCGGATATATCCTCGGCGGCGTGAACATGGGGGTAATCACAAACAACCATGAAGCAGTTCTGATAGATACCGGGCTGGATAAGGATAATGGGCGGAAAACCCTACGCGTTCTTGAAGAGGAAGAACTTGAATTAAAGGCGATTATCAACACCCATAGCCATGCAGATCACTTCGGTGGCAACGCATACCTGACCAGAAACACTGATGCAATTGTATATGCCCCGAGTCTTGAGTCGGGAATCATTGAGAACCCGTTGCTGGAACCAGTCTACCTCTTCCATGGAGCAAATCCCATTAGCAATCTACATAATAAATTCGTGTTAGCCGACGCGTCCCCAGTAGACCACATATTGGAGCCCGGAAAATTATCAATAATAGGACTAGCGTTAGAATTTATTCCTCTCCCGGGTCATAGTTTCAACCAAGTAGGCGTACAGATTGATGATATATTATTTTGCGCGGACACAGTTTTCTCTAGAAGAGTTATCGAGAAATACAAGATCCCTGTGGTTCAGGATGTTGGTAATCATCTGAAAACTTTGGAGAAACTGAAGAATATGGAGTACAGGTTATTTGTCCCTGCTCACACCAAGCCCACAGATGATCTCTCGGAACTCATCGACCTAAACATGAAGACAACGTACTCTATCCTCACAGATATCAAAAAAATATTGTGTGAACCCAAGACAACGGAGGGTGTTCAGTCAGAGCTTGGAGCTAAATATGGGATAGACCTCAGTGTTGTGCAACAGTATTATCTAATACACATGACCATAATGGCGTACCTAGGGTATCTCTACGATTCTAAACAAGCGGATATAACGATAAGAGACAATCGTCTCTACTGGTCAATCCTTGACGGCTAAACCAAATAGGATTACCGCCAGATACATTATCCCCGCCGCAACGATAAAGATTGGTAGATATCCATAATAATCAGCTATCCATGCGCCTACCATGGGGGCGACAACCCCTGTGACGCTGCTGGGCATGAATGTAAGTGCATACCCCATACCGATCTGGCTAGGAGGAGAGAGCCTAGCAGTAATACTTGCCTGACCTGGCATAGCCATTATCCCGAATAAGCGATAGAAGAGATACATCGCCATAAAGGGATATACACCTGGAACGAAGAAAGCCGCCAAGAAGAAAGTTGTAGCAATACCTAGACTAAGTATTACCCACCGCTTCTCCCCCAAACGAGACGCAAGGAAACCTCCGAGAGGAGAGGCAACCAAACCTAATACACCCGATACTCCAAGCATTAAACCAACTTGTACAACGCTCCATCCCCGGATCTCTGTGAGATAAATGCTAAGGAAAGGGGATACCATCCATGAGCCAAACATCCGAACACCACGGGATGCGATATATAGCAAGAACTCTTGGGTTAGTAGACTAGTGGGTTCATCTGGGTCAATCTCTGCGCCTTCGTCAGGGACTGCGTTTCTCTCTGCACGTGGATCGGTTTTTACTAGATATAACAATACTAGTCCAAGTATTATGGGTATTACCCAGAACTGATAGGTTTGTCTCCAAGCTAAACCTAATCCAATAAGAACCGATACACTTAGAGGTCCAATGGCTATACCGAAGGTTCCACCGGCGTTCAGGAAACCCATGGCTTTAGATCTGTCATCTGGTGAAGCGGATCGAGCTGAGTAGCTGTGAGCCGGGGGATGGTAGAAGGTGCTAGTGAGGGTTAATAATACGGCTGATACCACATACATCCATGGAGTAATGCTGAAACCAGCGATCAATGCTCCGATGGCAGCCATCAATATACTTCCTGCAATTACCTTTTTAGCGCCAAATCTATCACTTATCCAGCCTGCTGGTATACTGAATATTGCCTGGCTTAATGGTGGTACGGCTGAGATTACTCCAATTTGAAAATTGTTTAACAGAAAGTCCTCTTTTATCTCAGGCATTATTGTTGAACGCATACCCCCTGCAGCGTGAACGAGGGCATGGGTGACCACCATGGCCATTATTCCCATGTTCATTAATGGTTTCTTTTCTACAGTCTTTTCCTCTTCCTTCAAAAGAATCAGCTACACAGCCTTGTAGCGTTCCATAAATATATTTCTCCCGGTTTCTCGATGACCATAAATATCTGGGGGAGAAAAACAGAGTATGACCCCTGGCTTAGATATAATCGAGCTAACTATCGGCCAGTTTCATGAGGCTCTTATGCGAGACGAGATCACTTGCAAGGAATTAGTGGAAATCTATCTTGGACGGATAGAACGTCTTGATCAATCCACTGGGTTGAACTCTATGGTGGTTTTGAACCCAGGAGCAGCCGAACGAGCCAATGAACTGGATGAGGAACTCCGCGAGACAGGGAAATTGAGACCTCTTCACGGTGTGCCAGCGATAATAAAGGACAACTATGATACAAAGGATCTCCAGACCTCGGCCGGAAGCATCGCGCTAAGAAACAGTCTACCTCCAGATGACGCCTATCAGGTTAAGAAGCTAAGGGAAGCAGGTATAGTGGTACTAGGCAAGAGTAACATGTCTGAGTGGGCGTTCAGCCCCTATCAGACGGTTAGTAGTATAGCTGGAACCACTAGAAACCCATACGATCTCAAGAGAGTGCCTGCTGGTAGTAGCGGTGGTACGGCTGCGGCTATTGCGGCCAACCTTGGTTTGATAGGCCTAGGTACTGACACGGGTAATAGTATTAGGGGTCCTAGTAGTCACTGCTGTCTCGTGGGCTTTAGATCTACCATGGGTTTGACTAGTCGGGATGGTATAGTTCCACTGTATCTAAGGAATGATGTAGGTGGTCCCATCTGCAGAACAGTCGAAGATGCAGTTCGTGTACTTGATATAATCTCTGGATATGATCCAATGGATCCAATCACAAAGAGATCCAGCGGTAAACTACCTGATTCATATCTAAAATACATTGACTATAATGGGTTAAAAAATAAGAGAATCGGTGTCTTCAGGTACTACACAGATAAGCAATCTACGGATCCGGAGATAAAGAAAATATTCAACACAGCTCTCCACGATATGGAGAAAAACGGTGCGATACTTGTAGACCCCTTCATTATACCTGACTTCGATGAACTTACAGAAGATATATGGTGTAACACCTTCAAGCGGGACCTCAGGAAATATCTAGAATCACTGAAGAATCCGCCTATTAAATCAGTTGAGGAGGTGTATGAGAGAGGATTATACTCTGATTACATTGAGGATCGTCTTAAACGGATGGCTGAATCGGACCTTGATCCTGGTTGCGGAGATCTCTTCACCGAGCCCAAGAATATCCGGCTCAGGGAAAAGATACTGTGCGAGATGGATGCGCATGAATTAGATGCATTCGTATACCCCACATGGAGTAACCCACCCAGATTAATAGGCGACATGGAGAGCCCAGCAGGAGATAACAGCCAGAAGATCCCACCACATACAGGTTTACCCGGATTCACTGTACCCATGGGATATAGTCACAGGGATTTACCTGCTGGTCTTCAAATTGTGGGTAAACTATTCAGTGAACCTACCTTGATAGAATTAGCCTATGGTTATGAACAGACTACAATGCATAGAAACCCCCCAAAAGGATTCAACTAGTCCCTGTAGCTTAGAAAACTGAGTATAGATCCAATTACTCCGTGGGGAAACAAGGGAATTGAGACTAGGGAAAACAGCAGGGGGATAATTAATTGATATTCACCAACCAATGAGCCGATAATTGATTGAGCATGATTGGTTAACCAGATCATAGAAACTGTTACAATGAAACTACCTATTATACAGTCAGTGGAGTTTCTGAATCCAGCGAATAGGGATGACGCTGTAACCAGAAGCAGTAGTAGGATGGATGTTGGACCAACGTTAAACCATATCCCGTACAGGGCACCCGAAGAGCAAGCGGATGCACCAGCCAGGAAATAGACCAATAACCTCCATTTACTCGGTACTTTGTCGCTATGGATGGCTGGTCTTACGGTATGGTGGAATAATGTGTGGAATAACAACCAGGCGGTGCTGACAATTATTACCCCCGGGGTGTTAAAGAGGATAAAATCGTAGTCTTTGAGATTAACGCTCATAATCCAATTGGTTGTATATTTCTCCCTTAGAATTGAATAAACTCCCCAACCAGATAGGTGGAGAAAACAATATAATACCACTGATGCGATAGGTGTCATCCAGTTTGGATAACCCTTTTCATCGTTTCGAGAATATATGGAATTAAATATTATATTAGCTAAGCCGCCGAAAAAAATACAGAATAATAGACTCCAGTATGGGTTAATGTGAAACACCTTGGCTGCTGCTTTAACAGCTAAGGCACCAATATACATTAAACCGGGTAACCCTAGGTTAAGTAAACGGTTTTTCCTGTAATTCAACACCACCGAGCTGGAGGAAATAGAAACCTGTAGACTGAAAACCAGTAAAACAGTCAACAGATTCGGGGTAGAGTACATGAGAAATATGATAGATATACTGTTTTTAATTGTGTTGAAAAAGGTTAGATGGGAGCCCCCATCGGTGGTTCGGCGGGTGGGGTAAGCTGTAGTGCCTCAGGGTTATCCTCAAGTAAATCCAGGACGGTTCCTAGGTTAAGGTACTGGGCTAGCTGCATCTCGTCATCTGTCTCAATCTCGCATACCTGCTCATTGAGTTCTAATAGCTTAAGGTGTGCCAGATTCCTTGCCACTTGAGGCGCCTCCTTATTCTTGATTAACTCCACCATATAGTAGAGAACCATGTGGTTCACAATACGCTGGAGTTCTTGGTGATAGCTGTCCTCATAATAGGTTAGCCATGTTGACTCTAATACCCTATCAATCATATCGCCTAAACCGGGTACACTAGGGTCCCTTGCATGGTACTCTATGAGTCTAGCAGCGCGTTCAGGGTGTAATAGTAGTTTCACGGTCATTGATGCTGCGGTTTCAGCTGCCACTATGGGGTCGAATGTTAGCCCTGTTCGACCCGGGAATAGGTCTCGTGTCTGGGGTAGCTGCTGGGGTCGTGGATGCATCAGGTCTCTTAGTTCATCGGGTAAGGCTAGCACGTCTGGGGTTATTGTTCTTAGTAGTGCTTCCACTCCCTCGGCCTGTACCTCACCGGGTACTATCTGGGGGTATTCCTGTACGTCTCCCCTTACCTTGTAGTGATAATATAACCCGCCCACGACGCTGGCTGTTGACTCCAGCTGAAACCTGTGGAAGAGATACGTAGTAACTAAAGGTTCCTCCATTTTGGCCATTGGTGTACCATGACTAATCCTGTGCTCACCAAAGCCCTCCAACGCGATTCGCCTAACCTTCATCACCCGGTCTAACTCCTCTACAGGGTCAACACCGTTAATCCAGTAGGCCGCATAGGGGCTTGCACTACCGGGTCCAGCGTCTCTGCTAGGCTGATATAATAGTCCCTGTTTGAAGGCATCGTTCAGTAGTTTATTCAGTTCTTCCTCTTCGTCGAATTCTTCTGGGTAGTCCTGGTAACCGTACTCGATACTTACCAGATCCCATTCTCCTACACCGGTCTCATATGCCTCGCTGAGGTCCAGTTCTCCATTCTTTTCCTTGACCAGCATAGCTGGGTAATCCATTACGCTTGCACGCTGGTTGATGTTACTGGCATAATTATGCCCCAGACCGAGGGTGTGTCCTACCTCGTGTACGCTGAGCTGTCTGATCCTCGCGAGAGCCATCTCAAAGGCCTCTTCGGTGTTATCCTTTTCCTCGGTGTATTCGCCCTTAAGTCCCATGGCTATCAGGTAGTCCTGTCTTATCCTCAGGCTGCCTAGGCTTACGTGTCCCTTAATTATCTCGCCTGTGCGTGGATCGGTTACGGTCATCCCATAGCTCCATCCCCTTGTGCTCCTGTGAACCCAGTTAATCACATTATACCGAATGTCCATAGGATCAGCTTCCTCGGGTAGAATCTCAACCCTGAACGCGTTCTCGTAGCCAATGTGCTCAAAGGCGATATTCCACCAGTTTGCTCCCTCCACTAAAGCGGATCTAATAGGCTCAGGTACACCCGGATCCACATAGTATATGATGGGCTCGATGGCCTCGCTTGCCTCTGCGGTTGGATCTTTCTTCTTCAACCTATGTCTGCATATAAATCGTTTCTCAAGTGGTTCAGTCACAGGAGTCGAGTAGTCATTATACTTGATGCAGAAATAACTGCTCCTGATATCGAATACACGGGGCTCATACTCGTCATCAGGTAGCTCGATAAAGCTGTGATGCTGCCTGACAGTGATGCTCTCGGGGTCTGGGGCGACGCTCTTAATCCAGTCACCGGGTTCCTTACCCTGATAGGTGAGTATAGCCTCTATCTCGGTGTTCTTGGGGAAATTCTTGGTGGCTGGAAGGTGTATGGTTGAGCGGTTCTTGTCCAACTCATATTCACCTTGTTCCTTTTCTTTTAGCCGCTCAACCACCTGTTTAGCGTCTCGGAGGAAGAAATCCGTGGCATCCACTAGCACCCGGTTTCCCTCCTCGGACTCCACCTTGAAGCCGCCTATAATTGATTTAGCGAAGGCATCCTCTACCGCTTCACGTTCCTTGGGGTTCTCGCTGAGAGCCCTGTACTCGTAGTTTATCTGTGTGAGCAATATCTTAGGCCCTGATCTCTGGAACTTTACCACCCTGGTGCTGCCCAACTGATTCCGGTCTAGTCCAATATCATTGCTTCCAAGTCCAGCTTTCAGACTATTAACATATAGGAACTCTGTCTCCAGTTTGTCTATCTCTAGCCAGAGTTTTCCCTCTTCACTGTCCCAGTAATATGTAAAGTATCCTGGATGTTTCTCCATCTTATGTGTGAACCTTGTTATCGTCTGTGGTTTGGTTTTTTCTTTTTCATCCATATAATTCACATGTATTTCTCAGATGGATGTAAAAAAGAATCGAATGAAATAGCCTGATAGTTTATACGGTGCTTCTTGTCCTGAATAAGTTGAATTCACCTGTGGTGTCTTCTTTCTCCACCGTTACATTGGTAACATGGGCCATAGTGGGGCCCCTGTGACACCACTGTATTAATCGGTCTATCATGTTCTCATCCCCCTCAGCGATAATCTCCACGCGTCCATCCCGTAGATTCCTAACCCAGCCAGTCAACCCTAATCTATTAGCTGTTCTCCTAGTATTCGCTCTAAAGCCGACGCCCTGTACTCTACCCTCAACATAGATGTGCGCCCTTTTCATAGCTCTTCAACACCATATCTTGCGGCGATGTAACAGCTTCCCTCATGACTAACCATGCATGGCCCCACGGGGTTATCCGGGTTACATGCTTTATTGAATAGGGGGCAGTCCCAAGGGTAGATCATGGCTCTGAGTACTTCACCGCATTTGCACCCCGGTGGCATGGAGTAGTCTTTCTCTACGAGTATATCATATTTTTTTGAGGCGTCGTGTTCATTGTATTCAGGGTTTAACTGGAGACCTGATCTGGGGATGGTGCCTATTCCCCTCCATGGCGCGTCTTCTTTCCTGAACACCTGGTCCATCATCTCTAATGCTCTGGGTGTTCCTTCTGGTTTAACTGCTCTCTGGTAAGTGTTCTCGATCTCTGCGCGGCCTTCATTTATTTGTTTGATTATGAGCGCGATGCTGATTAAGATGTCAATGGGCTCAAACCCCGCGATTATTTGAGGAACAGGGTAGTTTTTCTGAACTGTATAGTATCCTTTCTCGCCTATGATGGTGCTGACGTGCCCCGGGTCTATGAACCCATCTACCTGTGTTACCCCCATCTCAAGTAACGCCTCCATGGCTGGAGGGATTAACAGGTGAGCAGAGTAGACGCTGAAGTTATCCGGGGGACCTGCTAAGAGTTCACTAGCTGTTGTGGGTGCTGTTGTCTCAAACCCCACAGCAAAGTGTATAACATCTCTTTCCGTTTTCCTCGCCATCTTGACAGCATCGTGAATACTGTACACGATACGCACATCATGCCCCCTAGCTTTAGCATCCGCCAGACTACCTAATCCAGCTGGAACGCGCATCATATCTCCGAAGGTGGTGACTATGGCGCCCTGTTCAGCTAGTTTTATGGCGTAGTCTATCCGATTGGGTGGTACCGTACATACTGGACACCCTGGACCCATGAGGACCTCCACATTCTCAGGGAGCATGCTTCTGATGCCGTTTTTCATTATGCTATCCTCGTGGGTGCCACAGACGTGTACGATTCTGATTCGTCTGTCACCTGCTTCACGCTTGATGTATTGGATTACTTCTTCAGCGGTTTGTCCATCTCTATAAGGGTCCACGAAACTCTGCATGCTGGAATCAATATCGTCACGGGATATAAAGAAAACCAATAAAATATGTCAGGTTCTCTTATGTACTCCTCTTATTACATCCTCAAAGTTTTCCATGGAGCAGTATACTCTAAACACCCCTTGATCTTGTTGAAGAGTTATTATCTTATTCTCTTCATCCACGGAAATATTTCTGATGTCTGACCAATTGATGCAGCATTTTCTGGGTTTTACCTTCGATTCATGTGTTCCTTGTCTTGGAGTCCATCTTATAGATGATATCTGCTTAGTAACATAGTTCAAACCTACTTTACCCTCATCATTTAAGGCAGTGATGCCCTCATCATCAAGGATGTATCTAATTCTATGACCTTTAAAAGAAGTATAAAGCTTGAAGATTAGAAGTAAAAACCATGAAATAATCAATCCCCCAGTGAAAAGTGTTGTATTAATTAGCGGATGAAAATAGAGCAATACTAGGATTATAATTGATAATCCCAGGATCTTTGCGAGGTCCTGTACAAAGTACCTGTTAAAGGGAGAGAGTTGAATATGCCATATGAGGTTCTCTTGTTCAGACACAATTGATCAGTTAGTGTAAGATTATAAAAAATTATAGGTATTATCTTATTTTTGAATATATTTTTCTCCAATAGGATAGATGTCCCATGGAAGATGTTTGTATTCCAGTAAACTCAAATCCGCCGGCCCAAGTCCAGGTGGATCAACTGGGAAATCCACTTCTCCCCACGTGTCCCAATAAGCTCGATGATGTACCCTGCTCTTGAGTTCCACTATATCAAGTTCATCCATGTCTATCCCCATGGCTTTCAAGGGATCAGCGCTCATTGGGGCGAAAAGTCTCTCAGTTAAAATCACATGCCTGTTATCTCCCAGATCAATGTGTGAGATTAAATCCTGTTCCCGGGTTGCTCCCCGCCCCATGGGACCGGTCTCAACCCATTCAAGACTGCCCAAGTACTCGATGGTGCCTGAGATCTCGACGGGTTTGCCGCTGACCTCATGGAGCCATCCGCCCACAGTAAGATCCACTTTATCACCAACCTTGTTCTTAGCAGCAAGTTTCTTCAATGCCTCAGGATCCGCTAAACCGGCGCTGCACCAGTTCTCTGCGTCCTGCTCCAGTAATTCACGTAAAACATGGGTGCCATCTCCTAGACGGTCATCATGGTACGCGATTACTACTGGTTTCTTACCAGAATCAATTATCTCTAAAACCTCTGCTACTCCCTCCTTGGCTCCCGGTAGTTTTCTCGTCAATTCATCCCTAAGGTTCCACATTAGGTCATGAAGGTCCTGTGCACACTCCTCAGCTAATTCATGGTTATCATCAGTTACTACAAAGACGCTGGCCCCTAGGTCAGGAACATCAGCGTAGGCGAAGCCCGGTGCAACAGATGCACAGAATACGCCTTTCTTCTCCCATTCACGGCACCGGTCATAGACTTTTTTCATGGGAGGATACTCTGATGCTTGGAATACGCTTGCTGAAACTATTTTTGGTTTCCTGAAAGCCATGGTGGGTTTAAACTTGTCTCTCAGTGTCTTTACCATGCATTCCCCTGCTTTATAGCCGATGTCATGGCTGTCTAGGTGTGGATATGTTTTCAGTATGAATACTCCGGTGGCTGCGTGAGCCATCTCAATATCCTCGTTTGCGTGAAGATCAAATGTAACCATGATGGGTACATCGCCAACTACTTTCCTGACTCGTCTAACGATCTCAGCCTCCGGCCGCGGTATATTCTCAACAGCCATCGCCCCGTGAAGTGCAAGGTAAACACCATCTATCTCTCTGAATTCTTTTAGACGTGACGTAATCCTGCCTGTGATTACATCAAAAGCCTCTGTGCTTACCCAGCTACCATAACCTATGGTTTTAGGCCAACCTGTTCTCAGTACTCCTAATAGTTCAAAGTCTCCTAGGGGTTCTACTGCTTCCTTGAAGCCGGTTATGTAGGTTTTTCCTTCTCCCTCTGTGTCTAATGTGTCTGGTCCGTATTTGATCTCGCCCTCTTCCCATGCTTTCAGGTCTGTGGGTTCGGGGCAGAATGTTAGGGTCTCATGGCTGAAACTCGCCACGGCTACTCGATGCTTTTTCATGGGGTGATTATTGTTTATATGGCTTTAAAGATTAAACCCTGAATGGTTTATATCCGCTCGTTTATAGGTGAATAATATGAATGTTAAAGAGGCTATCAAGACACGCAGAAGCATTAGAAAATATAAAAAAGAGTCAATACCAGAGGATGATCTACGTCAGATATTTGAAGCCGCGAGACTAGCACCCAGTGCAGGTAACAAGCAGCCGTGGAGATTCATAGTAGTAAGAGACGAGGATACCAAGCGGAAACTGGCTGAGAAAGCCCGTGAACAGCACTGGATAGGTGACGCGGGGGTCGTGGTGATTGCTTTGGCCATGGACCCGAATGATCCATCGGTTTATGAGAGATGGGTGGAAAGGGATGTGATGACTGCTGTCGAGCACATGGTTTTAGCTGCATGGGAGCTGGGGTATGGAACATGTTGGATTGGAGCCTTCAAACAGGATGATATCAAAGAGTTACTGGATGTCCCAGAGGAGATGACTGTAATTAACCTACTACCAATAGGAGTACCAGATGAGAAACCAGAACCTAGGGATAGGAAGCCCTTCAAAGAGCTTTTCTTCTCTGAGAAATATGGTAAAAACCTAGAACTTTAAAATAAGATGAAAAAATAGGGGTTTTATCTTCCTCTAGCGATCTGAAGAGGGTTGAAGCCTGGCTCATCAACCTCGATGAGTCCCTTGGCTCGGTCAAAGTATCTTATCACGCTGTCACCCTTCGTCGTGACCTGGTAAATGGTATTGGTCCTCTTATCACGTGAATCAGAGACATCTATCTCTTCTATGAGATTCTGATCAACCATACTTCCTAGGATACCCTGTAATAATTTCCAAGAGAGGTTTGCCCCGTACATTATACGTGTGGGCTTTTCTGTGCCATTCTTGATTACCTTCAGAACGTCTAAATAGATTTCGAGTTTGGATCTACGGTTCTTCATATCGTTAACCCCTTAGCTGAACAATTGTTGCCCCGTCTGT
>CAZAQI010000058.1:0-13115 GCA_964487465.1 uncultured Candidatus Bathyarchaeia archaeon | reverse complement strand
CGAGGGGGCTGGAAAACAGGTAAAAAACACAGGTAAATAAAAATTCTCTGTAATTAATTATAATTTTCAAATAAATAATATCATGAATTTAGTGTTAGATAATTGTAGGAGGATAAGGGTTGGAAAAAGTAGAGAAAAAATTCATAAAAAACAATAACACTGATTTTGTTACTGTTGGTTATACCGGTAACACTTCCGGAAAAATGCTATGGTTTCTTCGAGTTCTCTTATTTAAAATAGTTAAAACACAATGTATGAGCTATGAAAAGAACTCTAATTCAGCAACATAGTACAGCTCTGATTAAAGGCCTAACTGAAAGATCACAATCATTGAAAAACTTAGAATATCATTATATGTAACGAGTCTACGCCTCCATTTTTTGGCATATTATCTCCTATACGTAATAGAACAACTTCCCCATAGTACGCAATACTCAGGAAAAGGACGCTTATTCCGATAATCCATAGCAATGTCTGTAGAAAGCCTAGATCATATCTCTCAAACATTTTCCGGGAATAATTAACCGCGAAATAGCTACTGAAAACAGAGTAGATAAAGAACCCCCATAGAAGCAGTAAATCCGGTACCATTCCTATTAGCATATAAACTTGGAGAAATATGATTCTACTGTAACAAGCAGTTATCCTTAACCTTGTTTCATATTTTCTCGTAGAGAGGGCTTCTACTTATTCTTTTTACGCCTGTACTTACTCTTGTTTTTTAATTCCCCTACACTATCTCTAACTTTTCTTGAATAGAATCCTTTATAGAATTAAGACGTAACATTTCTATCGAATAATAAAATGGGTGCTGAGGAAGACAAGGAACTCAACAATAATGACGGAGTTATAACCCTCTATTGTGATCAATGCGGTTCGGAGTACGAGGAGGGCGATATTTACTGCCCCAAATGTGGAGCCCAATTAGCTCGACCAACTAGTGGCGCCTACATAGAGTTAGCTACATGGACTCAGAGGTTCATCGCGCTAGTAATAGATGGAATAATACTGGGCATCGTATTATCTGCAATCAAACTCCCAGGATACCAGGTAATACAAGGAGTCAACCTACGGTTTGGCCTCAACAACATACTGGAATTCCTATACTTCATGTTCATGGACCAGTACTATAGTCAGAGCATAGGCAAGAAAGTAATGAACATCAGAATAACCAAGGAAGGCGGAGCCCCACTAACCATGATAGACGCCGCCATAGAGTCATTCGGAAAAGTATTCCTTCTACCCTTCGACTTCCTCATCGGCTACTTCATGTACGGAGACAAGAATCAGAGACTATTCAACTACCTCTCAGACACCGTGGTTATACGGGAAGAATAGACTTAGTTTTTGAACATCTCAGGGTGTCTGAGATGCCAATCCGTATACTCTTGGTACATCTTAGCGATGCTTAGGATTATGTTCTCATCATATGGGCGCCCCATGAACTGGATACCCGTTGGTAACCCCTCATCACTGAAGCCATTGGGAACACTTATGGACGGTAAACCGGCTCCATTACCCACGGCTCCCATTATATCCTTATGCGCCCAAGGTCTGCGTGTTGGGAACGGCTCATCGATAGGATGTGCAGTGGTTCCACTCGTCGGCGCAATGATCGCATCATAATCCTTCATCACTTCATCAGCTATATGGCACATCTTCTTCCGTAACCTTAACGCTCGTAGATAATCCTTGGCCAGTACAAGGCTCCGAGCATAGGGTCCATACCGGTCCTCTGGGGCTGTAAGTTCGGCTACCAGCCCTTTCTCCGTAAAGTCATCAAAGGCAGCTGCAGCCTCACCATTTAGAATTGTTCGCGTAACTGATTGATAAGGGAAATCGGGGAACTCGATCTCCTCAACTGTACAGAATTTCTCCAGCACACGGACCGCATCCTTAAAGTTATCCGTTACAGCTTTCTGTTTCCCTTCTAATCCATCCTTGATTACCGCTAGTTTGAAATCTACCTTAACCGGCTCGTAGTTCCACTTCGCATTAACTACACTTGGATCATTTGGATCCGGTCCAGAGATAGCCTCAAGCACCAATCCACAGTCATCAACAGACAAACACAGTGGACCAAGCTTGTCAAGAGTCCAGCTCAACGCCATGGCGCCATATCTACTAACCCGACCATAGGTTGGACGAAGACCAGATACACCACAGTTGTTACTGGGGCTGAGAATACTACCCCATGTCTCTGATCCAATGGCAAAAGGCACAATCCCCGCGCTAACAGCTGAACCCGAGCCACTGCTACTACCCCCGCTCCAGTGATCTAGGCTCCATGGAGTGGCACAAGGTCCCGTGAAGCTGGCGTTAGGCTGCTTATAACCCATCCCCCCGGCTAATTCAATCATAGCAAGTTTCGCGACCAAAATTGCACCGGCTTCCTCCAGTTTCCTGACAACTGTTGCATCATAATCGAACCGCTGACCCCGTAATGGATACGCGCCCCACGTGGTGGGAATACCCCCTGATGTCGCCAAAAGGTCCTTCGCACCCCATGGTACTCCATGCAGCGGGCTTCTACATTTTCCTTCTTCTAGCTCTTTCTCCACTTTTTTCATCTGCTTATAGGCTCTCTCCTCAGTGATGGTCACAACGCAGTTAAGCTTAGGTCCATATTCTCTGAGTCGATCAAGGCTTATCTCGGTTAACTCTGTGGGGGTTATCCATCCCTGATGGATGGCATCTGATAACTCCCTTATGGATTTGAAGATCATATCCGGTCCTCTCTATATGGTTTGAATACAATCATAGGCTCATCTCCATTCTCCAATGGAACCTCTCTTACGTCTTTTAACGCAGATAAAATCGGATCAAGTTTCTTTTCCACAGCATCCAGCTGCTCATCGCTTAATCGAGCCCCGTATAACTGTTTGATACGCCTTAACATGTACTCTTTTTCATCTAATGCATCATTCATGATGAATGATCCCTCTCTTGGCGCTAAAATCATTTTCATATCATATGTTATTACTCTATAATTCTCAAATACCCAGAATCAAAGCCCATACCGCATTGACCAAAACCGGCAACTCCCCTAGTGATAAGTACACCGTACTACACATCGACGACGAAGAAGAGCAACTCTTCTTCGCTAAGACCTTCCTAGAGGAATCAGACCCATCATTGGAGATAATCTCGGTGAATTCCATGGATGAGCTCCTAAAGAGCCTAGACAAAGACGTGGATTGTATAGTGGCTGATTATGTCATGCCCGGAGTAAACGGGATGGAGATCTGCCGACAGATAAAGAAACACCATGATACACCGTTTATAATGTACACAGGTAGGGGCAGTGAGGTGGTAGCTGAGGCAGCTTTCAAATCTGGCGTTGATGATTATGTACGCAAGGAAGTAGATCCTAGCCACTACCAGTTACTAGCAAGACGAATCAAGAGCCACGCCGAGTCCTATCGCAGTAAACGAGACGAACACCAGTACCAGACACGGCTGGAGGGAGTTAGAAGCAACCTTCATTTATTCGCTGATGCTGAGGATATAGACTCTGTTGCCTCAACCAGTTTAATGATCCTAAAAGACGTTATGGGATACAAGAATGGCTCATTCATGTTAATAGAGAATGGGAAAATAACTCCCGTCCAGTCAATGGGTGATATTACCAGGGTTTCCATAAATTTCCCTGATCTGAGTGAAGGCATCTTTCAGAGAACTTTAGATGATCAATGGGTGCTTGTGGTTCCCTTGAGGATGGATGAAATAAACGGGGTGATAACCGTCAACCAGCCTCAGACATTCAACCACAGAGACTACCCCATATTAGAGGCGTTAAGTTTACTCATCGCCCAAGCAATTAACCGGGTTAAACAGGTAGAAACCATAAGCGCGTCCGAGAAACAGTTCAGAAACATAGTCGAGAACGTCCAAGACGTGATATTACTCACCACACCTGAAGGAGCAATAAACTATATCTCCCCCTCGGCTGAGGTATTCCATTACGCTCCAGAGAGTCTTCTCGGAAAGATGTGGGAAGAACTGGTGTCTGAAGAAGATCTAGAGAAGGTAGCCAGTTTCTATAGTGATTCCCTCTCCGGGAAGAAAGGCAAGATCAATGAATACAGAATCAAGGGTGGAGACGGGGAGAATTACTGGGTGAGTCACAGCTGGGCACCGGTGATAGTTGATGGAGCCGTGAAACATGTGGTTAGCGCTGTTAATGACGTAACGTGGCGTAAAAAAATAGAGAACACTCTATACACGAGCCTCGATGAATTGGAGAAAGCCAATAAGGATCTAAACGACTTCACCCACATAGTAAGTCACGACCTCAAGGCACCATTAATGACTATTGAGAGTTTCAGCGACTTTTTACTGGAGGACTATTTTGATGTACTGGATGAGACCGGTCAAGAATATCTAGACTCTATTATTAAGGCGTCAACCAATATGCGAGCGTTAATCGACAACCTTCTAACCTTATCCCGTGTAGGTCGCCTTGATACTGAATACACCCGGGTTGATATGAGTAGATTGCTGGATGAAGTCAAAACTGAGCTCAAACCCCAAATAGAGATGAAGCAAGCGGTAATAATGGGAGAAAACCTAGGAACCATTCATACTCAACGGACTTGGATGAAACAGGTATTGATGAACTTAGTGGGGAACGGAATTAAGTTTAACGAGACAAACCCACCAAGAGTTAAGGTATACTGCGAGGAAAACGATGAAAACTATCACTTCAAGGTGCAGGATAATGGCATAGGGGTTCCAGAGGATCAGATGCAGCATCTGTTCAAGCTCTTTCAGCGGTTGGAGCACACACAAAAATATCCGGGAACAGGTGCAGGATTAAGTATATGTAAAAAAATCATCGAGTCCCTCGGTGGGGAGATATGGGTGGAGAGTCAGGAAGGATATGGCAGCGTATTTAACTTCACCATACCCGTGGATCCACCACAGAGTCCTGATTACCCTTCCACAGCAGAGACAACAAGGGTTGAAAATTAGTGACTCCATATCCAGAATACAGAACTGTATTCAATAGTATCAAGAGGTAATGCTTTTTATTTAAAATGGCTTGAGACAGTCGTATATGAAGCCCGTAGATGTAGAAGGTAATGTACATGATGAGAGGGTTTATAATATCCTCATGGTGGAAGATAACCCCAACCACTACAAGATACTTCAACGCTTCATAAAAAAATCAGAAAAACCCCTAAAAGTAGACCATGTGGTATCCGCCCACGAGTTCTTCAACGTCTTCCTAGCTAAAAACTATGACCTGATACTCTTGGACTATAACTTGGCTCAGTACACAGGGCTTAATATATTAAAGAAGCTGAATGAACTCCAAGTCATGACGCCCATAGTCATGGTTACCCAGCAGAAAGACCCAGAGGTAGCTATAAACGCCATGAAGATGGGGGCACTGGATTATGTCATCAAGACCAAGGAAAACTTCCAGCACCTACCAGAGAAAATCTTAGCCTACGTCAACGACTACGAAAACGAGTTAGCAAACAACGATGTATTCAAGCTAAAACGACGAAACCTTCTCAGAAACAACGATGTAAGAAAACTAGTCCAGTACTTGATCTCCAATAAACAACTAGAGTTAAAACCAGAGTCAAGCACAAAATACACTTTTTCACCCGGGCACATCGAACTAGAAACCGAGAAAGAAACACTGGAGAAGGTACTTCAGATACTGACCCTTAACAAGATGATGGTGAAGAAGCCTGTAGGCGTCAAGGTGACCTGTCCAAGGTGTGACAGCGATAACGTGGTCTCTGCCCCTGTATGCCCCAAATGTGGGGGGAAAGTATTCGTGAAAAATACCATAGGCGGCGATGAGCCTCTAAGATGCCTAAGCGGATGTGGAGAAACCTTCTCCAAGGTTAAGGTCGCCTACAAGTGTAACGCATGTTTCAAAGAATTCTCACAAGAGGAAAGCCGGTACAAACATATCTATGTCTATCAGGTGAATCCCCAGATGCTAGAGGAGTTCAAGAACGTCTTAGTGAGTAACGATGAAATGCAGCTCTGGGAAGAGAAAAACAAACAATACGCAGAGAACCTTGAACAGACTAAACAGATGCACGAAGAAATAAGAACCCAGTTACGGGCACTGATTGAGCAACAAATAAAAAAGAATTAAACTTGAGCCTCGTAGAGCCCGGTGTCGTTAACTGCCTTGACAAGGGACTCCTTGGTTACGTTATCCTCTGTCTCTATGACTGCAACGCCTTTCTTATGATCAACTTTAGCGGATTTTACCCCCTCAACGCCCTCCAGTGCTTTCCTTACCCTCATCTCACAGTGTTCACAACTCATTCCCGATATTTTTAACTCGATTTTCTTCAACTTTGATCCTCAAAGAATCTCTTTTGAGCCGCGGATAATAAACTATCAGTGATTGTTTATACAATACCATGTCTGGATCCTATATGTGAGTAACTCTAAAAAAGAAAAAACAGAGACCCTTATATTACCCGTGAAGGGCATGCACTGCGCCACATGCGCCCAGAGCATATCCCAAAGCCTATACAAGCGGGAAGGCGTCAAGAAAGCTGACGTCAACTATGGTACAGAGAAGGCTTTAATCGAGTATGATCCCGATAAGATTACATTAAATGAGATCGGTGACACTATCCGAAGCCTTGAATACGAACCGGTTCTACCAAGTGAATCCGAGACCCGAGAGGTAAACATGCGTATCCTTGGGATGACCTGCGCGGCGTGCGTAGCAGCTGTCGAGAAGGCGCTGGAGCGTGTACCCGGGGTAAAGGATGCTGTCGTGAGTCTAGCCACAGAGAAGGCTTTTGTAAGATATGACCCGGCTGTAGCCAGTATTGTTGATCTTCGTGAAGCTGTTAGGAGTCAGGGTTACGATGTGGCTGGAGAGGAGGAGGTTGATATCTATGAGCAGGAGCTTGAGAAATCAAGGAGACGTATGCTACGGAGCTGGGTGTTTACTGTTCCCATCATGCTATGGATGATACCTCATATGCTCTATGGTGTAGCGTGGCCAAACCACTTCATATTCAATCTGGGCGTTACTGTTATCAGCGCGCCAGCTATTTTCTGGGTGGGTTGGCCCACCATAAAAAGTGCTTGGGCTGCTGTTATACATGGTACAGCCAATATGGATGTACTGATTGCGATGGGCACAATAATCGCGTGGTTAACTGGTCCAGCTAGTTTCATCTCACCTCTTTTCAACTATGCTGGTAGCAGTACCATGATACTCAGTTTCAACCTTACAGGTAAGTATTATGAGGCATTAGCCAAAGGACAGAGTAGTCAAGCCATCAGACAGCTGTTAAAGATGGAGGCAAAATCCGCTCTTATCCTACGTGATGGGAATGAAAAAAAGGTCCCAGTTGAGCAGGTGAATGAGGGGGATGTTATGATCGTAAAACCTGGTGAGAAAATCCCAACCGATGGTGTTGTGGTTCGTGGGGATAGCAGTGTTGATGAGTCAATTGCCACAGGTGAATCAATGCCCGTCCATAAAGAGGTTGGTGATGAGGTAATTGGGGCCACTATAAATCAGGAAGGATTGTTGCATGTTGAGGCAACGCGCATCGGTAAGGATACTTTCCTAGCCCAGATAATCAGAATGGTGGAGGAAGCTCAGGGAACCAAGGTTCCCATACAGCAGTTCGCTGATGAGGTTATCGCGATCTTTGTACCCACTGTGATAGCTGTAGCCTTCTTAACCCTTATTGGTTGGATATTGTTACCTGGACCCTTTAATCGTGTGCTTGCCTGGGGTAGTACCTTTATTCCATGGGTAAACGTGAATCAACCACAATTGATGCTGGCTATCAGTGCAATGATAAGCGTACTTGTAATCGCTTGTCCATGCAGTCTTGGATTAGCTACACCCACCGCTTTGATGGTTGGTACAGGTATGGGTGCCAGTAATGGGATATTGATCAGGCGAGGAGAAGCCATCCAGACAATGAAAGAAGTGAGAGCCATAGTATTGGATAAGACGGGGACTATAACCAAGGGGCAGCCAGAGGTAACCGATGTAATAAGCGATGAACAGATACTATATTATGCGGGTAGCTTGGAGCAGGGCTCAGAGCATCCATTAGCCAGTGCAATCGTCCGTAGCGCCATGGATCAGGGAGTAGAATTAACTCAACCAGATGACTTCCAATCCGTAAAGGGACAGGGGGTTAGGGGTGTTATAGATGGGAAACGGATTGTCGTCGGTAAACCCAATCTATTAGATGATTTAAGTGAAAAGCTTGAGGTAGAGTTCTCTAAGCTCCAGAAAGAAGCCAAGACCGTCGTAGTTGTTGGCATAGACGGCGAAGAAGCAGGAATCATCGCAATCGCTGACACTGTGAAAGAAGACTCTGTGAAAGCTATACAAGAGTTGAAAAAACTAGGGATGAAACCCATAATGCTTACAGGTGATAATCAGGCAACAGCTGAGGCAGTAGCGAAAACAGTGGGCATAGATGAAGTCTATGCGGAAGTAATGCCTGATGAAAAGGTAGAGGCTGTTAAAAGAGCCCAGGATGAATACGGAATGGTTGCTATGGTGGGAGACGGCATTAATGATGCCCCGGCTCTAGCTCAGGCAAATGTCGGTATAGCTATAGGGACGGGAACTGATGTGGCTATCGAATCTGGTGATGTTATCTTAGTAAGAGGTGACTTAACTGGATTAGTTACTGCTATTAACTTAAGTAATGCTACTTTTGATAAGATCAAACAGAACCTATTCTGGGCCTTCTTCTACAACGTAATCAGCATACCCGTAGCTGTAATGGGGTTGCTTCACCCAGTTATAGCGGAATCAGCCATGGCGTTAAGCAGTATCTCCGTAGTCACAAACGCGAACCTATTGAGACGTTCAAAAATTAAACCCAGCTACGCTGATTAAAGAAATACCCACATCTCATCTTTTTTTCTGTAATGGTATGGATCGTAGGTCTCAGCCTCTTTTTTATCTGTTTCCTCAGCTACGGTGAACTCGGATTCTATACTAATCATGTAGCTGTATTCTACTTTCAGAATCCTTTTTCCTTCTTTGATAACTTCATCACTTGACTCTATCTTGATATCAGATATGGAAACATGACTTAGATGCCCGCTTCCACCTGTTTTTTCACCAGCCTCATGTGCAAGTCTGTTCTTTATTTTTTCAAGTATCTCTTCTTCTTTCATCTCAGCTAATACCTTCTCCACATCCCATTCCAGTCAAAATAGATGGTTTTCCAGAGTCGATCCACTTTATTCTCTAAACCCGTATAGATTAATGCAATATTCTTATCCGGGTACCCAACCATGAAAGCATCAACACGATATTTTTCGATTAATCTATAAATTACCCGTTCATCTATTTTCTCCTTAGAATGGGTCGATAGATAGTTTCTCTTAACATGAATTGAGCTTGGTACCCCTTCTTCTTCGTTTACTTTACCTGATAGTCCAAGTAACTCGTTTAGCTGTTTACGCGTCTTAGAGGATGGATTCTCCCTGTAGGATAACATGAGGATTATCTCACTGTTTATTAGTACTATAGTAGCTGGTACTGGGTCTTGTTTGAGGGTTATATATTGATCAGTGCTGCAAGGGACCTTGGGTAACGCATAGAATCTAGTATCATTTATCTCAACATTTATCCCTGTACTTGGTCCATGATCCCAGTACGAATAAACATAGAGTTCTCCCGGTTCCAGTGGATTAACTGAATCAAAAAATGAACCTAACTTTTTCAAGCCCCTGTACCGGGCTTTCTGGTGACCTACCTCCGCCTTAACAAATTCAAAGGCATCTGTTTTTTGGATATTTGTCGCTCCTTTCATGCTTCTAAAAAACCTTTCATGAGCATCCATGATTAATTTTTTTATATTTATCGAGATCCTGTCTTGCGTGGTATGCATCATTAGCTATTAAACGCATTATGTCATTTATTGTATTTTGAAATTCACGTCTAGTCTGCTTAACCTGATCTAGATTCTCAGGTCTTTGAACCGGGAGATCTGAGGGTTTCAATCTATATTTCTATCATCCAAGACCTATAAATCAATAACTATTAATGAAAAATTCTATGGAAAAAGTATGTACTAATAGAAATGGGTTATTTCCAGATATCTTCAAGTTCCTTTATTGATTTGTTGGCTTTCTTTTTAAGCTCGTTCAGTGATTTCTTAGTTTTTTCTTCTGCTTTATCTATGTCTTTTTCAAGATCTTTTACCTGTTTTTTACCTCTTTCTCGTAGATCTTTTGCTCTTTTCTTTAATTCTTCTCTCTTTTTCCCTGTGCTCTGTTTTGCTTCTTTAATTAGATCTTGGGCTTTTTCTTCCCATTGCTCTAGTTTTTTCTTTACGTCTTTAGGTATTGACATAGATAATAAAAGGAATCACTTTATATAAACAGAAAAAAGGTTAGGCGAAGTATTTTCCATAAATGTATGCACCAAGGAACATTCCAAATAATCCTATTAGAACAGGGTAGTTTCCAATACCGAGGCTGGATAAGACTGATCCTGGGCACTGCCCTGAGAGACCCCATCCAACTCCGAATATTGCTGCACCAATTAATGTGTTCTTGCTAAAATTTCTCTCCCTTGGCTTGAATTCCCCGCCCAATAGAGGTTCTCCCAGCGCTTTGGCTACGACGTTGATAGTAATAGCCGTTGTAACTGCGCCTCCAGCCATCAATATCAGTAACCCCAAATCATGTAGAGTTAAGAAATCAAGAACTACTTCCGGTTTTGCCATCTGTCCATAAGCAAGCCCAAACCCGAAGATTATTCCACCAATGAACAGGACAGGAATTTTCTTATTCATGGTACAACCCCCATAAGCTCCACTATTTTTGCCACTATCATCCCTACTCCGATAAATGTGATAACCGCATACAATGAGGTGGTGGAGAGAGACGCTAACCCGCTTATACCGTGACCTGATGTACATCCACTTGACATTCTGACCCCGAAACCCACTAGGATTCCCCCGATTAGTAATCTCCACAACTGGACGTCTGTCGTCCAGAATCCTTGGTTACTCAGTGTCACTGTATACACTAGTGCTCCTAGTACTACACCGAATGCGAAAGCTATCCTCCACTCTCTCTGCTCCAAGTAGTTTTTCTGGTTAAAGTATGGGATCTTTGGGAATAGATAAGATAGTGTGGTTGCGAAGAAGGTGCTCTGGGTTGCGTGTATACCTAACAATATGTATACAAGTGATGTTGATAGTCCGATTATTATGCCTCCTATTAAATAAGAGTTAATTCCATTTGGAAACATACTTATGAATTTAAAGAGCCCTTTTTATACCTTGATTTTTTACGAAAAATGTGCTATTCTTCTCTTGGGATAACTCACTTTTTCCTAGGAACTATTTCCTGCTCTTTTTCCACTCTGGCTGTGCAGATGTTTTTACTTCCTTCATATGTGGGTATTAGTTTTCTTTGAGCCCTCTCACGTCTAGTAAATACTGCTTTTATCCGATTCTTTTTTCTAATTAAGATCATGAACTTTCATCCAGTGTCTAAAGTTCATAAACCCTCAAGATATCATTTAACAATAGTCGTATCAAGATGAATTTGTATATGGATCGACAGCTACTGTATCCCGTCCTAGGAACGATGAGATGTGCTATGATATCCGATTTAACCTTATCTAAAATCATCCCTTTTTGAAGCAAGAAGTAGTGTTAGATAAAAATTAGTAAATATTAATCGGTTTAAATTATATGTGATATATGATTTATTATGGTAACTAAGAAAGGCGACAAATGGGAGGCCAAATGTCATCAGTGCGGATGGACAGGCGAAGCGGATACAAAAGAAAAAGCACGAGAATTATTACATAAACATCTTGATATTCATCGCACCCCTAAACCCGCAGAAGAGACAGAGGAATCAGAAGATATCACTAGTCCTCCGGGATCATGGCCTGATCTAGATAGACCTGGTAAAGATCCTCAGCAATAAACTATTTTTTTGTCTCCAGATTCTTTAATTTTTTCCAGAGTTCTACCTGTTTTAACAGATTTAGGTTCGGTGGTTGTAGGGTTTCTACGAGCATCTGCCTCATTATCCTCCATTTTTATGAATAACCATCGTTTACCCGTATTAATGAGAGTATAACCTCCATGAAGTTTTTCGCTCTTTAACTCTATCTTGACTTTTCCATCTTCGATCGCTTGTTTTATATCTTTTTTTTTCATAAAGATTCAGATAACTACCCTTATCCCAGACCATAACAGATCCTGCTCCTTCTTCACCTTCCGGTATAACACCCTCAAAATTGAAGTAATCCACGTCATGGTCATCAACCTTAATTGCTAACCTCTTTACACTTGGGTCTGTGGATGGACCTTTAGGGATTGCCCATGATTTTCCTGTGCCATCTACTTCTAGCCTTAAATCATAGTGGAGAGAACTAGCATCATGTTTGTGTATCACGAATTTTTTTCGTATCTGTCATTTCTCATCACTTGAATTCAATCATAACATCATCGATCAAGTAGATCATCTCAGTCTCCCAGCGAACAGAGATTCCGCATGCAACCCATGTGGACCCAGTTGAATCCGTTGAAAACACGACGCTTTGACTATAAGTCTTCCACCCCTCCACTTGGTTTGCGGCTCCTAGCTGTGCTAGATCTATCTCTGTTTCTGGGTCTTGAGGGCCTATATAGCCAACTACCTCTGCAAGTTGGTTAAAGCTCTCGGTCTCGCTGTAGAACTCAAAGCTTATTGTTCCATTGTACTCTGTGTTGGGCTTTAACACTATTTCCTGTTCAAGCCATATGGTTCCATCATCTTGTGATCCATCAATATAGAATCTAGCTACTCCATCGGTTGGATCAGTCATGTCTTCGGCATGTGTGATATTCCATGCAACCCTGTTACCCGGGTTATTTGGATCCATTGGAACGTCAGCGTCTTTACTCCAATCATCCAGTCCATAATCAAACCCATAGGTCAACTGGATTGGCTCCTTTTCTTCTGGGGTCAAGTATATGAAAATCCCTGCTCCAATGATTACAACAAGTATTAAAGTTACTATTATCCGATTCCTATTCTGGTTCATTTCAATTAATGTAAGATAATAATGTTTTAAAAATAGAAAAAATGGGGTGGCTGGTCTGGTGTTGCCTCGTAGTGGA
>CAZAQI010000057.1:5099-13226 GCA_964487465.1 uncultured Candidatus Bathyarchaeia archaeon | reverse complement strand
TTGAATGGCGGTGGCTCCAAGCTTCGGTTTAGGGGTATCGGCTCTATTGACTGGATTCGATGTTTTTCATCCGCATTGAGGAAGACTTCTCCAAGGGGTATTAACCCGTGATCCGCTAGGAAACGCTGAGTATGGGATAGAGAGTCATCGTATATTTCACCGTATTTCTCCACCTGACCCACCACAGATCGGTAAAAATCCGGAGCATCAACAGCCACCCTGATAACAGGGCGCTCATCAGGGCTGCTTAGTGAGGTGTATCTCTTGGTTTTCTCCAGTACGAGTATATGAGGGTGCTCATCAAATAAGTCAAGGAACTCGTTAAAAGATACACTTCTTGGGATCACATAGAAATCTGGTTGATATTCAAGGCTAAACCGTGTTCGTTTTTCCCCTGTCTTCACCCAGAGATGAACACCATAGTCACTGAATCTGACATCTAGGAGCCAACCGTTAAGCCTCATATCTCTTCTCCAATGCCTCAACCCTGCTCCTGAGCGAGCCCAATTCGCGACGAATGGATAACACCCCTGTTAGATTCAACAGATCAAGAGCGGGGATCACCTTTTCGTATACCATGACTCCCTGCTCCTGCCCCCAATCCTCCCAGACCTTGTCAAATGCTTCCTGCATCAAGTTATTCTTTAACGCTTCACGATATCCTATGCGAAGATCCTTCATAACATCCTGTATTCTTCCCCTCATACATTCTTTTGTTATCCTACCCAATGCTTCGTCCTCCTCATCGTTTAATCGTACTCGTTTCCCCGCTCGTCTCTTATCGAAGTGTTTCACCAATTGAGCCGAGACATCTCCACCTTTCAACTCTCGTAGATAAACCAATACGTTAGCGGCGTGACGTAGATAGCTTCCACCCATGGGTTCAGGGGAAAGATTCCGCCTCTTCTTGGAAACACATGAGGCCACCAATGGCGCATGGTTTATGGTACATAACTCCTTTAGCTTCGCCACCACGCCCTTGAACTCCGCCCTGTTCTCAAAGCCGATGGCGTTCTCGCTATAAAATAGCTTTGATAATTGCTGCACCGCCACCAGTTTGATGTCGGTATTCTCCGTGATCTCTTCCACGAGGCTGGGGGCATTCAGGAGTTGGGCCTCTGAGAACACTCCTATGATGTGAACCCGGCTTAGGGATGTTTCTACATCCAATCCATTGAAGACAAGGAGCCTCAGCAAAAAATCTAGGTCAAAACTAGTCCGGTCACGTCGATAGTTACCACATAAAAGATAAACAACGTCTCCACTGGGTTCCTTGAGGGGGTCCACCATCAACCTGTAGAGCAGTCTATCAGGCACCAGTGTACCCTCTGAGCCGTATAATAGGTAAAACTGAGTGGCCTCAATTCCTCCTAGTAATTGATCGAGGCGATGACTCCCCGTTGAAAGCCATGAAACCTCTGCACGGTTAGCATAGACTTGGAGGGCGCTCGTGAAAGTTGACGCCGAGTCATGTCTTCGGGGGGTCATCGCAAATGGGAAACAATGTGTTTGTTTACTTAAAGTGAACCATGGAGGGTAAGGTGGGGAGATATGTGAAAGAGCTAGCCCAGTTTATACCCGTGGGGGATGGATTCACCGTCCAAGTAGACGCCTTTTGGTCCATATGCAAATCTTCCCTCAGAGATCATTTGTACTGTCATGGGATAGATAACCCAGTCACCTTTCTTTTTCAGCTTATCCTGGTAATCCGAGACAACTTGTTTCCTTAACTCCGAGTCCTCTCTGAGCTTATCGATGGATACGTCAAGATCTATTTTCACGGGCTCTGAGATTATGAGTATCTCACCGTGGTCCACTTCCTCACGTACGATGTGAGTGGTTGAACGTATCTCGGTTTCACCAGCCATTATAGCCTCCTCTATGACGTGAATGCCAACGTATTTGCGTTTCTCGCCATCCATGATGGTTAAGTCGGCTGGATGTACATTCACGATCCTGCCCTTATACTCATCAAGTAATACCGGTGTCATAATACTCATGTAGCCAGCGTTTGCTATCAAATCCAATTTATAATCTTTGAGCTTCTCCAATACCAGTCTATCATAATCTGGTCGTATGGAAAGATCAGATCTTTTCAATCCACGCTCCTTGTAGAAATCCCGTATATCTACATACTCATAGCTAATACCCTGCTCAGATGCGATATCTTTCGCGCGGGTCATCTTGGATCCATTTCGTCTTATTCGCTCATCTTTTACATCGCTGAATATCAAGGACACAGTGTAATTTGCGTCAGGTTTCTTGGATCGTTCAATTATCTTCAACCCGTTTGTTCCTGAACCTGATATGAAAAGGGCGACACGCATTTTCCTAGAGTCGCTGTATGGGTAAATAGGTGTAAGCGTCATGTCTCAGGAACCACTAGTAAGGAATATAAAATTAACCCACCTTTTTTGGGTTTACTTATTTTATCTTACTACTGCTCACGGTTAGTACACGCTTACGTAATAGCATTTTTTGAATGAAAAGGTAATCAGAACAAGATATTAGAGTGAATCTATTATTTATTCCATACCGTTTAACAAACACCAGACTTTTAAAAAATCTTATAATAATAATTTGATCTAAAAATAGACCTAAGCGTATTAGAGAAAATGATAAACCACCACTTTCACCCATCCCCTCACTTCAATACCCTGCGTTTATCTTAAAACCGATTTCACGAAAACAATACACGAATAATCATGGCACAAGAATACATACAAACACCGGAAACACAACTAGAACAAGAAGAAATCCACGAAGCCTTGACCAGATGCAAACACTGTAACCACATAGTACCCAAGACCATGGGGTGCCTATACTGCGGTAAGCCAATCCTATTCAAAAACCCGGAAAAGGAGAAGAAAGATGATTAACTCCCAGAAAGAACAACTTCATGCACAGTTAAAGATACTTGGAATGAGGTATACTTGGGAGATAATAGCAAATATAAAAAACGGTTCCAAATACATGAAACAGATAGCGAACGAGACCGATATACCCTACACTACGGTTCAGAAGAGAATAAACGATATGGAACAAGCGGGAATAGTCCGCGTATTCAACGACGTAGACCCTGAGACAGGAAAAGCAATCAAGAAGGTAAGAGTAAGCAGGTTCAGGATCAATATAGATCCATACACCATAGAGAAAATGGTGACTGACCCACCTCAGTACATCAACAACTAGGTTGTATACTTTTTCTCCGAAAGATACCTGTCCCTATGATCAGGGAGCACGGTAACTACATTCTTATCATCACCAAGCTCCTCGGCTAGTTTACAAGCCATAAACACATTGGCCCCTGATGAGATACCACAGAATAACCCTTCCTCCCTTACAAGACGATCAGACATGGATACGGCTTCACTGTTAGACACCTTAACCACGCGGTCCACGATGCCGCTGTTCATCATTTCCTCGATGATACCACCACAAACGGATTTATCCACATCAGGAACACAGTAAAAGCCTTCACTAATAGGGTACCTAGCTGAATCAGGTTCCAACCCCACTATGGTTACATCCGGGTACTCCTCTCTAAGCGCCTTAGCGACACCGTAAAGAGTACCCCCAACGCCGATACTAGCTACGAAAGCATCCACAGGCTCAGCCAGTTGAAGTATGATCTCTCTACCGGTCTTTACATGAGCTCGTGTGTTCGCCGAGTTACTGAACTGCCTAGCCCACCAGACACCGCTATTATTCTTCTCTATCGCCAAACACTTTACCCTAGTTCCAATCTCCACCTCGGCGCCTGCAACGGCTCCATTAGCTCCGCCCTCCAGTTCCACTTCATGTACCTTGGCGCCATAAGCTTCCATAATTTTTATCCTCTCAGGAGTCATCCCCTGCGGCATATAGATCTCGACGCTATACCCCAACTGGGTGCCTACAAAGCTGATAGCAGTACCTGTATTACCTGTGCTTGCCTCGATTATGGTGTAACCGGGTTTCAGCAAACCTTTCTCCTCTGCGTCGCGTATCATCTCAAGAGCTATGCGATCCTTCAGGCTTCCGCTTGGGTTCAGATACTCGGCTTTGACGAAAACATTACCAGTATTATAAACCTTGTTCAGCTTTATAAGAGGCGTATTTCCTATCGAGTCTAGAATAGAGTCCATGTATCTCATATTACCATATGAGAACCTGTACGAGTATTAAAAAATGGAGAGTTAGCCAGTGGCTATCTCTTCGACGGCAGAGATTAGGTGATCGATCTCCTCTACCGTGTTATATAGATACGTTGAGGCTCTTACGTTTCCCTGGTTCAGGTGGTATAACTCCTTCATCAAGGGCAAAGCACAGTGGTGACCACTGCGAGTAGCCACATCATACTCCAAGTCAAGGGTTAATGCTACATCATGTGGATTCATATCCTCAATGTTGAATGTTGCTAACCCAACCCGCTGCTTAGGGTCTTTTGGTCCATAAATCTCAACACCATCTATCTCACTCAACCCATCCAGAAGCCTGTTAGCCAGTTTCAGATCCCATTCCTCGATGTTCTTCATACCCACTTGGTCTAAATATCTACATGCAGCACCCAGACCTATAACTTGGGCGATGGCTGGTGTACCTGCTTCATATTTCATGGGTGGTACAGCTAGGACGTAGTCATCGATACTGACGTCTGCTATGGTTCCTCCGCCGATGCACAAGGGCTCGGTTGTGGGTATCTCGTGTTCAGCGATATACAATCCACCTGACCCTGTGGGCCCAAGCATCTTATGACCACTGAAGGCAAGGAAATCCACACCCAAATCCTGTACATTGGTTTCTATGTGAGGAATACCCTGGGCTCCATCAACTAGCACCTTGGCGCCGTGCTCATGGGCTATCTCGATTATCTCTTCTATGGGAACTATGCATCCCAAGACATTGGAGACATGAGTAATCGCAACTAGCTTGGTGGAATCATCGATTGCCTTCTCCCAGTCAGCCAAATTGAATATGCCTTCAGTATCACTATGAACAATCTCCACAGCTGTTCCGTGTCTCTGCTTTACCCTTAACCAGGTGATGAAGTTACTGTGATGTTCAATGACGCTTGTGACGATCTTATCTTCTTTCTTCCAGTCCTGGCTATTAGCCACCAGATTAATGGCTTCAGTGGTATTTCGAAGCATAGCCACGTTAGATTTCCCCGGAGCACCTATGAACTGGGCTACCTCCTCGTGGGCTTTCTCGTACTCTTCGCTAGCCATTTGGCTCCATCTATGCACACCGCGTTCAACATTAGCCCGGTACTCACGGTAAAACTCCATCTCCTTAAGCACCACTTGCTCAGGAGTTAGACTGCTGGCGGCGCTATCAAGATATATCAATCCTTTTTCAAGTATAGGAAAATCTTCTCTTATAGATTCGACGTTCAACAAATTATATCAGAAGAATGGTGGTGATGGAGATTAAAAAAGGTGAGCTTAGGGCACTGTGACGCTCTTCGCAAGGTTTCTCGGCTTATCAGGGTCCAAGCCTTTCATTACAGCCAAGTGGTATGCGAATAACTGGAGTGGCGTAATGTATACGATTGGCGATAATTCCTCAGGTATTCCTTTGGGCATCTCAATCACCTCGTCACTTATCTGTTTAATCTCGTTGTCTCCCTTCTCACAGATGGATACGATACGAGCACCTCTACTTTTCATCTCCATTATACTACCAACAATATGACTGTGAGTATCTCCTCGTGGACATACGAAGACACAGGTTACTCCTTCCTCGATGATGCTGATGGGTCCATGTTTACTCTCTCCAGCGGGATAAGCCAGTGAGGGAACATATGTAATCTCCAGTAGCTTCAACCTGCCCTCCATGGCAGTAGCTGAGCTGATACCGCGACCAAGGAAAACGAATAACTCTTCATCCAAATGATCCCTAGCCAGTTTCTTTATCTTTTCCTCAGTTGTCTCTATAGTCTCCTCGACCCAGTCTGGCACCATGTGTAATTTTTCGTCATAGTCATCCAGCTCATCCTGGGATAGCTTACCCCGGTTCTTGGCTAGTCTTAACGCCATCTGAGCCAACACCAAGACCTGTGATGTAAACGTCTTAGTCGCTGCTACACCAATCTCTGGCCCTGACTGCTGTATAAGGTAAGCCCTGGAGACTCTAGTAAGAGTTGAACCCACCGTATTGGTGACCCCCAGTACCGTTGAGGCTCTCATACGGGCATGATCAATAGCCTTTAATGTATCATATGTCTCACCGGATTGGCTCACAGTCAATATTATTGAGTCGATACCCACTGTTGAACCGTACCGCTCCATGAACTCTGAGGAGACAACGGGGAAAGTGGTTAGCCGAGCCAGTTTTGAGAAAAGATATGAACCAGCGAGACAGCTGTGATAACTTGTACCGGCCGCGACTAAGAAAACCTCTTTACCACGGTCAAGGAACTGAGTTAATAAATCCAAGTATCTCTCCTGGAGTCTTAATCCATCACGTAGACTAGTTGGTTGTTCATGTATCTCCTTTAGCATGTAATGCTTGTATCCCTGTTTCTCAGCCATCTCCGGGCTCCACGTGATCTCGGTGGTTGGTCGCTCGATCTCAGATCCATCGCTAATATTGATAAGATTATAACCATCAATATCCAGTATGGCCATCTCCCCGTTCCGCATATAGTTAACCTGATTAGTATAGGGTAAGAGAGCCGGAACATCAGAGGCGCAGTAGGTTCCATTATCAGATACGCCTAGAACTAGAGGACTCTCGTTGCGGGCACAGTAGATCTTATCCGGTTCATGGGTACTCAACACCACTATGGCGTATGAGCCTTTAAGCCGACGTAGAACCCGAAGCATGGCTCCTTGTAACCCAGTATTGTTTTTCATCTCCTCTTCTATTAGGTGGGGGATTACCTCAGTGTCTGTCCGTGACTTGAATATGTGGCCCTTTTCCAATAGTTCTTCTTTTAATTCAAGATAATTTTCGATTACACCGTTATGGATTAACGCTATGGAGCCGCTTCCATCCGTGTGAGGATGAGCGTTCTCCATTGCGGGTGCACCATGAGTGGCCCACCGGGTATGACCTAAACCGATCTTACCCTTCATATCAAGGATATTGAGATCAGAAACTACTTTCTCAATTCTTCCTTTATCCTTACGGATGTCCATTTGACCTTTATCTATAATTGCTACACCTGTGCTGTCATATCCTCTATATTCAAGCCGTTTCAATCCGTCAGTTATTAGCTTGACAGCCTGCCCGTCACGGAGTATACATCCAAATATCCCACACAAATCATACACACTCTATTTTGTATCATCTCAGTATCATTCGAATATTAAAAGGATTAAGTAGATACTATCAACTATATTTAACAAATCAAGCCCCTAAGGAATTGATTAACTTGGTCTCTTTGAACGCATATCCCAGTAGGCGTAAAGATAGATACCTGCGATTAGTAAGGTGAACATGAGGCTGAACCTGAAGAGAGCAAAGTTGCTGTTTTTTCCGAGTACCCAGCACATGGGTATAAACACCAATGTGGCGAGGGCGGTTAACCATATCTCGGGTTTGAATATCTCCAGTAGCTTCATGGGTTGAACTCTGTGATCTGTTTATAGATTCTTATGGAGTCACGGTATGTTTTAGTATTCTATTTCCACTGCTCCAGTTCCTGTTCAAGACGTATGCGACGTTCCCTACTTGTATTAAGATACCATATCAACCAGGTTATACTGTAAAATGGTACTATATCTAATCCAGGTATTATTTCAATAATAGTTATCGCGCCAATCCAGTTAAAGAATAATACACAGAATGCAATACCTGTGAAATCTAGGAAATCCCCGTATATTGGTGTAGCCAGGAAAGGCACCATATAGTCAAGTAGATCTAGCGCTAAGCAAACAGCTAAAGTGGAAAGGTCTTCCCATGTGAAATGTTTGGACCAAGGTGTATTGAGGGCGTATGCCTCCATTAATCCACCAGTAATATGGTAGACTTGGAAGTATAAAAAAGGAATAGTAAGCATCTTGGATATGTAATATACGGTTATTATCTAGGTTAGAAAAGGGGTTAGTCGCGGATGCCCTCAAGAACACTAATGGCGTTCCAGATTCTGGTACGACTGTACATGGGCATATTTGGATCCTGACTGATCTCCTCAAGGAC
>CAZAQI010000057.1:0-5089 GCA_964487465.1 uncultured Candidatus Bathyarchaeia archaeon | reverse complement strand
CGCTTATACTGTTAGCTGCCCTTGCCGCGATGCTCAAGCTGGGGTCATCAAGCATGTCTGCTGCGCTTTTCGCTGTTCTTCGAATATTTCTTGGGGTCGTATTATCATCAGCTATCATGCTAAGAATCTGTTTAGCTTGCTCAAGTTTCTTTTTATATTCTTCTGCTTTGCTCATTACCATCACACCTTGAATAATGCAGGATTTAGTCTATAGGATAATGATTTGGTTAAAAATCTTTGTGATTATATAACATCTACGGTCTCTAGATAGGAGGGCAGATCAGCCACCGATGGAATGTTCTGGCGGCTCTTCGTTCATCCAACTCCCCATCCCTCTCCGACCCGTTGCTACACCAATGAAGATACAACCACTGTTTTTAGCACTGTCACGGTCTATCTGGTGATCTCCCACCATGACAACCTCATCCACTGATAGATTCATCAATTTCACAGTATGCTCAATAGCTCCCTTGTAGGGTTTCGGCTCAGGCGTCTCATGTCTACCTAGAATAACATCAAACAGAGTATAGACACCCAGTTTTTTCATAGCCTGAACAGCGTATGCATGGTGACTCCGGGTTAGAATAGCTAGTTTTAGTCCTTTCTCCTTCAATGTTTTAAGGGCTTGTCTAGCACCAGGTATTTCCACTAGGTTGGCTATTGCTTTTAACTCGCCTTGATTCATGATCTGTTCAATCTGTTCCACTAGGTTATCGCATTCATTTTTGGGTTTAGATTGTTTCTCCCATTCAAGCTGCGCGTCCTCTATTATCTGTACCGTTGTTTGATCAGTGGGGCTCAGTGTTCCCTCAGGGTGTCCGTAGTTCTCCAATAGGGTAATCATTCGTGTCTTCATTTCCACGAAATCTATCTTAGTTTGTATCAAGGTACTGTCAAGATCGAATATTACGCCTTTTAGCTTCAACTTGTCTGGGCTAGTTGTTATAGTAGGGTATAACGTTTTCCAGTAAGGTCTTAATATATTAAACCAGATAAAAGATGATGGCTACCTGCAGAGACTGCAAACATGCTAAGAAAATTGATGAAGAGACACGTTTCTATCTAAGTCAGGAAAACAAGGAAATATTAAACATACTCGAAAACAGGGGGTTTAGTTTGGACGAGTTCTGCTACTGTAAAAAACTAGGTTACATAGAATCAGTGATAATGAAAAGAACATGCAAAGAATATGAGCCTGAATAACTAATAAAGGGAAATATTAGACGTATTTCCGGTGCTTAGCACAGGAGACACAGTAATACACTGTGTTCTTACCAGAGTGAATACGTGCACCCTGATCTTTCAGGATCTTGATAAGCCGCCTATTAAGCGGTAAACCATGTCTTCTCTTAGCTATGGCTTTATCTCGTGGTACTAGGGCACCACACTGGGCGCATTCCACGGATTTGGCTCTACCGCTTTGGCCTTTCTTCCTGGTGATTTTTGAACTCATTTTTTCACCTCACATTTTTAATCGTAGAGACACCTTTTGGGCGTCCATGGATCTTTGCTCCTCAGAGAGGAGGAAATTCTAATTAGGTACTACTTTTTTAGCCGAGGACTTTGACGTTCACTGCACGAGGACCTTTTGTTGTGCTCTCGAGTTCGAACTCGACTTTTTGGCCTTTCATTAGTGCATGTGTTTCATCTAACTCTGAATAGTGAACGAATACATCGTCTTCCTCATCTTCTATCTCGATGAACCCGTATCCTCTTCCATCCAGCCAGCGTGTAACTTCACCTTCCAAAAGTCTCACCTCCGCTATTGATCGTTTTTCTCCAGTATGATGGTCATGTTACTAACGTTTCGCATCTCTCCGTCTGATGATTCTAGCTCATCGGTTCCAATCTCAATGGATTTTATCTCGACGCCATTTAGGTACCTGTTTCGTGTTACCTCTACTGCGTCTACGGCTCTACTGATAGCTGAGCCTCTGGCTAGTAGTTTTGCGGTGTCATTGTCGTGAAGCGTCTGGATGATCGCTTGACAATAGTTCAGTAATGGTTTTTTTCCAACGTAGATGATGTTATTCGACATTTTGACCACTTTGAAATCTCCCTTTAATCAAAATTCTGTGAACTCTGGAGGGAAATCTCGTGTTTGTAAAATAATCAATCACTATTATTAAGGGTATTGTAGCAATTTATAAAATAATAAAGAAAAAACAAGAACAAAATCACATAAAAATGGATAAAAAGGGAGTTATTTCTGTTGAAGAAAGTTTTTCATTAATTTTTCCGCTAAAACCCGCATTTTATTCTCGTATAGACGGCACTCCTCCAATACTTGTTTACGTGTCTTCCCAATGGCTTTAGGTTCATTGGGGTAAGCGAAAGCCCATCTCTCAGCATCCTCTACGGTAATCTCTAAATGAAATATTACACCCCACACATTGTCTTTCCTGTATCCTTGAATAGGACAAGGATCTCCAGTTGCTAATAGTTCTCCATTTGAAGGTAATGTGAACATGTCACTGTGCCAGTGGAAAACGGGGAATTTCTCTGGAAATCCTTTGAATAAGGGATCATTAAGACCTTCTGGAGTTAGAGTCGTCGTGTAGCACCCTATTTCTTTACTTGGACTCTCCTTTACGTTTCCACCCTGAATCTTGGATAATATCTGAGCACCACAACAGACCCCTAAACAGGGTTTTTTTGACTCAACTATAGCCTCAAGATATGACCATTCTTTTCTTAGGAAATCATGGTTCAGGGCATCATTTGCGCTTATTGGGGTTGGCCCAATTATGAAGTGGGTGTACTGCTGTAAAGGTGGAAAAACATCTTTAGTTCTCATATCATATGCGTGAAGTACAGTGAGTTCTGAGTTTTCTCCTAGGTATTTCTCGTATAACCCAAGAGTTTCAGGGGGATCGTTTTGAATTATTAAAACCTTATTCAATTCATTCAATTAATGATAACTGTGACGGTTATTTGTCTTTATTCCTGTTTGGTTTATTATCTTTATTGTTGTTTGATGATTTATCCTCTTTCTTGTCCTTTCCTTTTGATTTACCGTTATTGTTTTTGTGTTCTTCTTTGACTTTTCCTATGTCTTCTTTTATCTCTTTGATCTTTTTTTCCTCTCTGGTAGTGTCTTCGCCTTTTTTCTCCTTCTTTTCCTTTTCGATCTTGAGCTTCTGAGCCTCGTGATCCATTTTTTCTATTTTCTTCAATGTCTTGGAAGCATTTTTGTCATTGAGATAATCTAAGTCTTCTTCAAGAGTAACCAAGTCAGAGTCCAGTGACTCTATGGCTTCATCTATTTCTCCGTGCTTTATCTTGTTTCTTATGTGATCCAGTTTTTGTTGAGCCTTTATGAAAGTATACTGTACTTTTTTGGAGTCTTCAGGGGGTAATAACTCCATCATCTCTTCTATCTCATTATATAAGCTGGAGTACGATTCTTCAATATTCTCATGGAAACGTTCTAAAAGTTTGGTTTTATTTTTCTGTATCTCTTCCATGATCTCCTCATCGGATTCATGCTCTGGTAAACTAGTTTCGGACACGGGTTCTAATACATTAATTGTGTTCGCGTGTTCTTCATTCAGGTAGTAACTCCATGTAGCTCTGAAAGTTTGTAACGCCTTCATATAGAGATTCAATGACTCTTGGGTATCCCCCAAGTCTTTTGCCTCCTGCATTAACTGAAGACCCGTCTGCAGGCTATCTCTTACCGTGTTGGAGATGTCTTTATCTAGAAGGTATAAAAGTTCGGACTGTCTTGCTTCTGCTGCTTCTTTAATTGTGTTGTATACGTTATTTGTAGGTTCACTATTTTCTGGAGCTGCATATGTTAATGTAGTTGACATTGAGAAAAACAGCAAGGCGACTATCGCCAACAGGGTGAACCTAGATCTCATTGTTGTGCACTTTAATAGAAAAAGTACCAAAACCCATATATAAAGAACACTCTGGAACACCTTTTTTCATATAATATTCATTTATAATGGTCAATTTATGAATTTTCACCTAAATATCATAGATATAGAGGTATAATCTATATCATAGTTCCATACGCATTCAATTAAAAAATAAAGTCAAACACATGTAAAATTAAGACCAAAATGAACGAATTAGAAACGTATAACACCCTGTTTTAACAGTAAAAAAAGTGATAAAAATACAAACCCACCTATTATCAGATAATAATTAGTAGTCTTTTTTTCTGCATCATTAGCACATTCAACAGCTTCAAGCGCGGTAATCTTTGCGTTCCGGTAATACCCATCAGAGAATTGGGTTTTCGCCTTATCTAAAGTTGTCTCTGCTTCATCTATACCAACAGTTCTTCCTTCCGTTACTGACTTATTGATAGCTGCCTCTGCTGATTTTATAGAGTTTAACGCTTGATCTGCGTATTCAACCAGATCTGTGGATATTAGTATCGCGTCATCAGCCGCCCTTTTTGCCTGAATATAATTTTTTGACTCAAAGTAAGATATTGAGTCATTGAGTAGCTCGTTCGCTCCTGTTAATATGTATCCTTCAGATTGCTTATTAGATATATACGATGAAGCCTGGGTGAGAGTTATATTAGCTTCATCTTCCACTTCTGGCAGTCCGAGGATATAATATGTATAGCTATTTCCAGGGGGGAAAATAAGGTAATATGCTTTTCCGAAAGACCCTATCTCACCTGGTATTGGATTCATGTCAAGAAAATCAGCGTTCTCAGGTAGAATAATTGTTACGTTAACTGGAGAGGTTATGTTTACGATCCAGACTGAATCCTCCACGCTGGTCAGATCCTTTGTTTGATATGAAATATGAAGCTCCACGGAACCTATACTATCTATCTTATAAGTTTCATTGAAGGAGTTTATTTGTAGGGGATCGCCATCCTCATTCCTTACAACGATACTCTCTATTTCCTCTCCAAACAAACCGGTTTCTACTCTTACTTTTGTGGGATCGCTCTTCAGAAAGTAGTTTACCTGCGTCACTCCATTACTGTAAAGGGTTAGAGTAAGGGAGACAGGAGTTAGTTCAGTCTGTGAATAAACCATTGAGGGAAATAATGTTAATAATATTATAATTAATAGTAATGATGTTTTTTGTCTCAATATACCCACTGATATCTTTT
>CAZAQI010000056.1:12478-13634 GCA_964487465.1 uncultured Candidatus Bathyarchaeia archaeon | reverse complement strand
TCTTATCCGGTTGACACTAATGAAGCCAAACTCGGGCATTAGAAAAATGAAAATCCAGAGATTAGCGTTTAACGACGCAGCTTGTTAACAGGGAAATAATCCTATACTGAGCTTGGAGCCCGTCCTGACTAAATTCCATAACAGAAAAAGGGCCCCATAGAGTAAGAAATTCTCACTAAGCCCCTCAATAACTCCACAGATGAAGCGGTTGGGTGTTATCTAGTATGCTAAGCTTGAATGCTCTTGATGCCCTCAGTAACCATGATGTATAGTGCACCTAGTTTGCTTGCTCCCTTCTGCAGACCTCAGCTTCATCCGAAACACTGATCTTAGACGAGGTTACCGCCACCGGGAAAGGCAAGGTGTTTCCCAGTAGCGGGTACTGAGTCTAAGGTGAGGTGAAGAACACCAAACTATTCAATGTTATAGAGGTGTTGGTTGAAGTTATTCTCTATGATCAACAAGGGGTTATGGATACTCTCACTACCATGGCGAGACGTAACATAATCGAGGCAGGCGATAAGGCACCTTTCCTTGTGAAGAGCTATAAGAAAACACAAGCATCCAATTTTCCATACCTAGTCGTGGAGGAGTTATCAGAGGGGGGTTAATGAAGGGGTCTCGGGAACCATATTCAACAACCATGAGTACATCTACCTCGTCGAGGTGGAGGTCATAGCCACATTCTATATAGGGAAGGGAACGTGGAGGAAATCAAGAGCTATGGGGGTAATAACTATGGGAAATTTGAGGCCTAGACCAGTGAGACATTCACGATACAATCAGACATCCTGACCCCATATCCATAACTCTGGTTACTCAGTGCAACAGATACTATCTGGAGCCAGAGTGTGAGATAAGATCAGCGACACTAAGCCAGTGAAAAATAGCAATGTACCGCTAAACTACAGTTATTATCTAGCTGCACCTTTACACTAGGTTGATATAACATTCACATCCCCCTCGGGATATGTCAGTGTGATCCTTGTTACACTTAAGTTAGATAGTCATTGTACGATGAACATTAATGCATCAGAGATAGGATAATGGACCGTGCAAATGAGCTCGATCTCATTGTTGGTTAACAAGAGCAAGGGATATGTCAAGACAGCCAAAACAGAAGCTAGTTTTACGGTTGTGGAGGACCCAAATATGG
>CAZAQI010000056.1:0-12468 GCA_964487465.1 uncultured Candidatus Bathyarchaeia archaeon | reverse complement strand
TGGACTTATTCACGGATACTTGTTCAACTGAGAATAATTTAGGAGACAGCATACCCGGATACCCTCTCGGATCACTGTTTATGGACTGCGCTGCCCTTCTATTGTTTCTCATGGGAAGAGATTATACGTATCAAATATAATCCACGCTGCAGAATCATCAAAGGATTAATTTGATGAGCAAACTCGGGATACCGGTAGTCGACGCCCACGCCCATTACTTCAACGCCAACACTATGAAAAACTGGCTGAAACGTGGAAGAACCATGGAGAGCTTTACCAAGAGAACTAGCACACGCACAGATATGACCAGTATAGAACTACCTGATGAGAACTGGGACACGGCCCAGAAATGGGTGGATGAGCTGGATAGGTACGGTATAAAATCCATGGGAGTCATGGTGGGTAGAGAAGCATATGATGAATTCAAAGAGACCCTGCACCGGTTTCCGGATCGATTCATAGGATACGCGAACATAGACCCGGCTAATTCTGATGCTGTGCAACGGGTGGAACAAGCCGCAAAGGACGGGTTCAAGGGAATCAAGCTCTACCCCAGCAGCTGGAGGGACCTAAAGGTCTACGATGACCCCTGCTACCCCGTTTATGACGCCTGTAAACGCAACAATCTCCTTGTCTTCCTTCACTTCGGGATAACCATTGGGAGCCAAGGTGATTTAAGAAACGGAAACCCTATCGACATCCAGGTACCCAGCCGAGACTACCCAGAGCTAGACTTCATAATCGCCCACTTCGGAGCCGGTTGGTTCAGAGAAGTATTACTGATGCAGTATCAAGCAGATAACGTTTACATGGATAGCAGTGGTAGCAACAGCTGGATGAATTACCTGCCATACGACCTAGATTTAAAGAAAATATACAGGAAAGCCATACAGGCCGGTGGAAGCGAGAAGATACTATTCGGAACCGATAGTACTTTCTTCCCCCGTGGATGGAGGATTAGCATCCTGAAGGCACAAGTTAACGCCTGCAGGGAGTTAAAAGCCGAGGGAGTAATAACGAAGAAAGATATCTCTAACATATTCCATGATAACATAGTAAGAATGGCTGGCCTCTAATCCATAGCCATAAAACCGCCTAGAGTATATCCATCAAGTATGGATGACGCTGAGCGCCTTAACATTCTAATGGTACTCTATATCACATATTTTCTGACATCCACAGGTCTCGGGACAGCTACTTTTCTATTACCAGTCTACGCCGAGACCCTGGGTGCCACATACACCGACCTTGGGTTTATTGGAGCAGTAGGAAACATAGTATACACAGCTCTAACCCTCCTAGCAGGTTATACTCTGGACCGCTTTGAGAAGATCAGGTTATACCATTACTTCACCGTATTCGGGGTCCTAGTCATGATACTGTTCTCATTAGCCGAGACTATACCAGCCCTAGTCATCGTAAGAGGTCTACTGGGAGCAATATCAGCCAGCTTCTGGGTCACCGCAAGCACTTTGACAGCCGAGATAAGCCCCAGAAGCCAGTTAACCAAGAGTCTCGGGAGATACAACCTTGCGTGGATACTAGGATTCACAGTTGGGCCCTACATGGGTGGAGTAATATCCAATCTCTACGGATATAATGTATTCTTCTTAGCCTCATCTGGGATAATAATCATCAGTCTAGCCCTATTGTTACTCAAGATACGCGGTAGAATCAAACTAACCAGACAGGCAAGGCATCAAGAGACCAGTCTAAGCGAGCTCAAGCCACTAATATTTAGCTACCTGACCCTATTACCCTTCACCATGGTACTAGGCATCTACATGGCCATAATACCCGGACACATGAAAGTAGTTGGCCTAACAGCCTCCATAATCGGGTTATTACTCACATTCACAAACGGCATCAGAGGAGCCGTCTTCTTCAACGTGGAACGACTCGTCAAGTGGGGTACATGGAGAAGCCTATTACTGGCCACATGGCTCCTAGCAAGCGCAATGTACCTTATGCGAATTGGTGAAACCGTATATAGCTTCGCAGTCCCATTAGCCCTCTATGGGATAGGCTCAGGGATAATGACCCCCGTGGTACTGGACTTTATCAGTAAAAGGACACCAGACAGACTCAGGGGAACAGCCATGGGGATACATGAAGGTATATACGGCGTTGGCATGTGCCTCGGACCCCTCATCGGGGGAACCATAGCAGACAATTATTCACCGACTGCACTCTACTCCATCTTAGTTCTCGTCTCTTTGATGATACTTCCCTTCGGGTACAGAATGACCAGAGAACCTAATCCTTAAACCAGTTCCCGTATTCAAACCCGTGTGCCTAGACGTAGAAGACGTGGTTATCCATTAGCTGTACTCATCGGTTTAGAGGATACTAAAGCACATATATGGGACATTTACAGCAGATCCATAAAACCAGACACTGTCAACAAGAAGGAAACCAACCAGTACAACTACTATGAAGCAATAATAGACAACTTACGCCCCAAGATCAAACAAGGAGTAAAGACCATACTCATAGCCTCAAGCAATGAGGACAATTATGAGGAATTTTATCAGCATATAAAGAAACATCAGCACTGGCTCATAGGGGGTTACGAGCTCAACCAAGTTACACTTGAATACGTGGAGGGAGATGCTGCTGATAGGGACGCTGTGGTGGAGTTAATAGAGGAATCCGGGTTACAGGATACCATCAGGGAGGCATCGCGCGAGGATATTAAACGTGTTATGGGTGTTCTTGAAAAACGGTTGGGCACACCCAAGGGTATTGATACACTATTATTTACCCTCAGTGAGGTGGAGAACGCTGTGTATGGCGAGGATTTACAGCCCGAGTATATCTTGTTGACCAATGATTATCAACGAAGGCACAGACGTCGCAGCCATAGGCTGCTTCAGATAGCCCAGAACAAGGGCATCAAAAGCATGATAGTTGAGACCAATACACCCATGGGTAAAAGATTAACCCAGTTCGGCGGCCTAATCTGCATGAAGAGTAGTTTTTAAAACAGAATAAACCTGTTTGACGCCATGAAAACCCTCAAGCAGTACAAGATCCACGCATTCACAGCAAGAACCCGATAAGCGACTCAGAAAATGAATCAAACCAACTGAATTCTATTTCGATGCAAACGACGGACTAAAAATACAGGGATGGATAATACCACCCATAAACCATGAAGTTAGTGCTGGTTTCATGACTAAATGGATAGTGGGTCACACTGATCGATTTAAGTTCAGTATAGCCATGCGCAGTATCTCCAATGGAATAAACATGAGTGGAACCAGCTGCTTCGTATGGAAACTTGGATACTCCCATCATGATACCTCCAGCGGTAAACCGGTTTGGGAATTTTATTGAGAAACTATGGGATCATATCCTTTTGAAGTATTTTGATAAAATCAAGATCCCCAGCTATTAATCAACAGCGCGAGAGAGAATACAGGTACCCTATGGAATAGGCTGAACAATTATTATCGGCACTCAAACACTAGATGAGAATAACTCAACTAATAAGATATCCAGATGAGGTACAAACTCAGCACAGAAGGTAGAACATCTAATCTAGTGACACGATTACGTCATATTTTACGCTAGTTTAATCATTATCTTTAACGTAATCCATTATTTTATAACATTTTATCTGGAAAGAAGCTGTTTTAGAAATATTATTGATAACAATTTATCATTAACTTATTAGAAAATAACTTGCCTAATACCTACAAGTTGAGAGTAACGCCTTATTGATATTATTATTAGATTCTAGTTATTATTATATAATGAGAGTATTAACGTTGAAAAAAGATGCGCTTTTGATCGAGGAATAATCTCAAAAAATGAGAAGGATTTACAGTGAGTTCAAGTTAAGTTTCGTTAATAAACTCAGTGGCCTGCTCCAAAAATTTACTAGGTCGATAAGTATCTGCCATGTGGATTCCCAATTTTTTCATATCAGTAAGGGATCTATTAGTATAAGGCTTAAAAATTGACTTTTTAGCCAAAGGAGAGACACACGCGCATACCCTTACACCTTGATTTATCATCTTTTCCAGTATCTGATAATTCTCATTGTTCTGAGGTGTTTCTTCACCTGGCTGGTTTAATACAAAATCACTGAATATGAAAACCATTCTATCACTACGGTCATTGATACTAGTTATCTCATCATAAGCCCATTTCAGGCTCTTACCTGGTACTGTTCCACCCCAAGTCATGTTGGTGAAACCACCGCAGTATTTCTTCTCCATCTCAGTAGTAGTACAGAACATCATGGAGATAAGATCCTCAAGAACTGGCATAATATTGATCTCATCATAAAAATCTTTGACAATGTGACTATTGGACTCGTAGAGGGTTAGTGCGTATCTTTCTCTTCTCAAGCCCCACAAAAGCGGTACCATACTCATAACACTATAAGTGATACTGTTCAAACCCTCAAGATCATAGAACATAGTGTTACTGATATCAAGAATAAATACGATATGCCTTTTCTTCTTCATACGCTGTCTCATTAAGAAATCTTGCCAGCGAATAGTCTCAATACTCCTACCCAGATCCAGTATATTCTCCAGACTCCGCTCCTCATCAATAAGATCAGGGTCCTCACCTGGTTGATACGGCATAAGATTCCTACTCTTATTCCAGTCCTCACTCCGCTCAAATTCGCGACCCAGCTTCAACAGTTTCTCTTTGAGGATCTCCTGCAAGACTTTCTGACTCTGCTTCTTCTTTATACCCTTCATTTGCCGGATACCCCTCTTGATAATCTCATCTTCTCCTGGACCGACACCTATATCGGGTTTATTTGCGTAGCTCTTGAACTCAAAGTCACTGTCTTGGGCTGCTATACCCATCTCGTTCTCCAATCCCTTACCATAAGGAGAGACTTGGATCTCATCCTCTGACGCCTTCTGAAGTAGACTCAGAAAATCATCTCCCTCCAGATCAGGCTCGGGTAAAGGTTCATCCGGGTCAACATTAACCAATATCTCGGCGGCAACTTTCTCAGCTGTTTTTTGACAGTTAACGTGGCTTGTGATGACAGCGGCGTTCAAGAGATCATTGAAGGTTAAATGTCCCTGTCTAAGGTATGGTGGTAAAAGGAGTTTACCCATGTTAATACCCTGTCTTGGGCTAGGTTTCTCTTCACATTCTCGGTGACGGCGCATTCTTTGAATAAACTCGGGGATAAACCAGTGAGCATACCGGAACGGGTAAGTCATATAGGCGTTTTCGGACACCTACGCCAGCCTCTTCTCAACTATCTCCTCTATGATCATGTTAATTGTCTTACCCTCTTCCTTGACGCGCATCTCTTTACTGAGTACGGCTGGTGCGAAGAACCTGATAGAGGCATCCTCGTCCTCGAATCGTTCAAAGTACTTGTTCACTAGCCTTGTCAGGAATATTCCTGAACGAGGGGAAGCAGGTATCTCAAGGCTGGGATTATTACGAGTCTCGTTAACTATATCATATATCTTATCTAAGGCACTCTCAGGTAGGTTAAACGCTGGTGTGTTCTCTCTAATTATCTCCATCTCTGTCTCCTTACTTGGATAAGTCAACCTAATCCAGCTTCCAACCCTGTCAACCAACACCTTACTCAATCTATAGGTTCCAGCGGTCTCGATGGGGTTCTGTGTCGCTACAAAAGCAAAATCTGGGTGAGCTTTAACCATCCCAATGGGGAATAAATGATAGTGACGCTCCTCAAGAGGTGCAATTAGGCTGTTCTGACAGAACTCTGTAGCCCTGTTCAATTCCTGAGCTACGAATAAACCTCCCTCTACCATTGATCTGATGAGTGGCCCCGGCTCAAAGCTACTGATGTTTCGCCCATTTCTGACAACAAGAGCAGGGTCAAATGTACCAATTAATCTGCTTGGAGTAACGTTCTCATCGAAAAAGACCTCGTGGAAGCTTCTTCCCGTGTCCTCAGCTACTTTTCTGGCTAGCAGGCTTTTCCCAACCCCCGGTGGCCCTACTAGGCAAGGTGTTATCCCTGTGTCTAGGCTATCTCTTAGTAAGTCATATGCTTTCTGGTATTGTCCCTTGAGAACAACTTGATGCTCTATCTTAATGTTCTCGACGATGCTCTTCTCTAACATCTTGCGGAAGCCCAGTTCCCTCTCCGCCATCATATTTATTTCCAGTGCTTAACTGCATAGTATGATTTAAGCATTAGTCAATGATCCCTTGTTTTATCTCATTTATAAGAGACAAAAAATACAGTAAATAGATTAATACATTGGGTTAGAATGCTTTAAAAGCGCGTACTGACTGTTTCATGTGAAATCGTTATTCTTAATAACCGTAAAGGAGTAGTGTAACGATTCACAAAGAGGGAAAACTTTGATCGAAATACGACTTCACGGTAGGGGCGGTCAAGGAGCAGTAACTGCTTCAAGACTTATCGCCATTGCCGCTTACGAGGAAGGACAGTATTCACAGGCTATCCCCATGTACGGAACAGAACGTCGTGGAGCGCCACTTACTGCCTTCGTCAGGATCGATGACCAACGAGTCAGGGAAAGGGAACTCGTCCACAACCCAGACATCAGCATTGTCCTCGACCCACTTATCGCAAAACAGCAAGCCGTCGTTGATAACCTCAACCCAGGCGGACTTGTCATACTAAACACTACAGATGAACCCGAGGAAGTTAAGCTAGGAGGAGACTTTAGAGTCGCCACCGTTGACGCTACAACTATCGCCCTCGAGACTCTTGGTAGACCCATTACTAATACCGCTATTCTAGGCTCATTCGCCAAGATTACCGGTTTAGTAAAGTTAGAGTCTATCGAGAAGGCAATTATGAAAACGTTCCCTGGCCGAATAGGTGAGATGAACGTTGAAGCTGTTAAGCGAAGCTATAATGAAGTAAAGGGCCCAATTAAGGCAGTAGTCACTGATGCACCCGAAGAGAAAGTCGACATACATGTCGGCGGATACGGTGTACTCAAGGACGTCTCAAGCTGGCGTGTATTCACACCAGAGATCGATAAAGAAGCATGTATCGGTTGTAAGAGCTGCTGGATATTCTGCCCCGAGACAGCTATAGAGTGGAACGACGATACTAACAAACCATCAATCAGGTATAATGCCTGTAAAGGTTGCGGTGTCTGTGCAAGTGAATGCCCAGTCGATGCAATTGAAATGGTAAGAGTGGAGGCTTAATAAAATGTCATATGAAGTAATGGTAGGAAACAAAGCTGCTGCAACTGCGGTTAAACTAGCCAAGGTTCAGGTAGCGAGCGCATTCCCGATTACCCCCCAGACAACAATCACACAATACCTATCAGAGATGCACGCTGGTGGTGAATGGGACTTCGACTTCGTTAACGTAGAAGGAGAGCTCAGCAGCCAGGTAGTCGTCCAGGCAGCAAGTCGCGTAGGTGCAAGAACATTTACTTGTACAAGCGGACCTGGGCTACTTTACATGCACCATCCAATGCAGACTACTGGAAGCTCAAGGTTCCCAGTAGTAATGGCAGTTGTTCACAGGGGATATAAGGGCATGCAGCCCGACCACAGCGACTTAATGAGCCAACAATGGACAGGATGGGGTCACCAATACGTAGAACACGCACAGGAGATCCTAGACTCACTACTAATGGCATACAAAGTCGCCGAAGACCCGAGAGTTAGAATCCCAATCGCAGTAGGATACGACGGATACGTTCTAAGCTACACAGCAGAGCCAGTAGAGATTCCAGACCAGAATTTAGTCGATGAATGGCTACCACCAAACAAGGCTATGCCCAGCGTACTCCCAGACGAGGTCGACCCCGAGACATTCTCAAGAGGATGGGGCGGAGGAGACCCACAGGATCCATGGAAGACACACCATGAAGCAATCCTCAAGATCGAGGACGTACTCAAGGAGACCATGGATAGCTTCGAGAAGACATTCGGTCGCCGCTATGGCAACGGAATGATCGAGCCATACATGATGGAGGATGCTGAGTGTGCAATAGTCGCAATGGGTACCATTGCTGGTACTTGTAAGGCCGCTGTTGAAAAGATGCAAGACGAAGGAAAGAAAGTCGGCTTAATCAAGCTAAGAAGCTACATACCCTTCCCAGTAACAGACTTCCAGGAATGGGCTAAAAAGCTAGACGGCTTTGCAGTAGTCGACAGGAGCATCTGTCCAGGTAAGGGTGGTCCAGTATACAGCAAGCTAAAGGATACACTCTACGGGTTAGAGGAGAAGCCTAAAGTACTACAGTTCCACGCAGGACTTGGCGGAAAAGAGGTTCGTACACACGACTTCGAGATGATCGGAGACAAGATCCTCAAAGCTGTCAAGAGCGACGAAGAAGTTGACTCAGTAACATGGGTTTAAGAGGAGCAAAAAAGGAGAAATTGCAATGAGTGAAAGAATCACAAGGGCACAAATCCCAATGAGCGAGATGACCATTACCCCAGGCAGCGCATGTCAGGGATGTGGAGCAGCTCTTGCTGCAAGACTCGCTTTCAAGGCACTGGGTCCAAACGTTATCAGACACGGCATTCCATGCTGTCCAGACAGCGTAACCAAGACACCAAGGGCAGGCGGAGTTTTCGAGGGCGGTGGAGCTATGCTCACCGGCACGTCCCGTGGTCTAAAAGCCATAGGAAGAGAAGACGTTAAAGCTGTAGCCTTCTATGGAGACGGTGGAACCTACGACATTGGATTCCAGGGTCTCAGCGGTGCAGCCGAAAGAAATGAGAACGTCTTCGTTATAACCAAAGACAACGAGGCCTACATGAACACGGGAAACCAGAGAAGCAGCGCTACACCTAAGTACTCAAGGACCAGCACAACACCAATCGGTCCAAAGAGCAGGGGTAAGCCAACTAGGAAGAAGAACATCCCGTTCATCTTCGCAGCTCACTATGTTCCTTATGTAGCCACCGCAAGCGTTGGTTACCCCGAGGACTTAATTGCCAAGGTTAACTACGCCAAGGATATAGAGGGATTCAGGATGCTTATCATCCAGGCCCCCTGTCCAGTTGGATGGAGATTTGATCCAGCGAAGACCATAGATATCGCAAGATCCGGTGTCCAGTCAGGTATCTGGCCGCTAATGGAGATCGAGAACGGTGAGAGCTTCAAACTGAACTATAAGCCAAAAGAACTCAAGCCAGTCACAGAGTACCTAAAGCCACAGGCAAGGTTCCGACACATGACTGACGAAGAGATCAATGATGTTCAGAGCTACACAGCGACTCGCTGGGAGAGCCTACTATCGTCTGATGAGAACGGCAGGATTATCATATAATCCAGCTAAACCTTTCTTTTTACTATTTTTTTGATAAATTTTAATACAATGCAGTGTAACCCATGAACTCGTTGATCACAATTGGGGCTGTGGGGTGTTCTCAAAAAACCCGGAATAGTTTCAGGTGGTTTTCTTGGGTTAGCAACGCTCAGTATCATGAATACGGCTTACACCAATGTATTGGATGAAATAAAATCCGAGCTGGTCTTGAACTATACTTGGGCTGGGGCACTAATGTCCGGCTACTTTGTAGGCTATACCCTTGGTCAGATACCTTGGGGATTAATTAGCGATAAATACGGGTGTAAAAAAGCTATGAGCCTCAGCATATTGGGTATAAGTATATCTACTTTCTTCTTCGGTTACAGTGGCAACCTTTTTTCAGCTGTATTTTACAGGTTTTTATCGGGTTTACTGGGCGCAGGGGTCTTTGTACCGGGGGTGAAGCTTGTGTCTAGCTGGTTTAACTCAGAGGAAAGAGGTACCGCCCTTGGTTTACTTAACATTGGTGGAAGTGTGGGTATGATCATTGCTGGATGGTGTGTGCCCTTACTCTGTGTCGGTAATGGGTGGAGGGCAAGTCTTAGAATCATGGGCATATTTGGCGTACTCTCATCTATCTGCATATTCTATCTACTTAGAGACAGAACCATAGTCTCTATTAAACGAATTAAGCTTGAATCTTTACCTTTGAAAAAACAAAGTTTTTGGATCCTAAGTTTCATTCAGTTCATACGTCTTGGTTCTTATTACACGTACATTGCTTGGCTACCCTTAGTGCTCAAGGAGGAATATGGATTAAGCATAGTTGCCACAAGTGGATCTATGTCTCTTCTTAACATAGCGGGGGTAATCTCTAATCCTCTTGGAGGCATTATAGCTGACAAGGTAGGCGAGAAAAAAGTTCTTCTATACGGGTTTTTCTTCCTGATGGTTTCCACTTTATTATTCTCTCTGGGCTATGGATCTCCTATTCTACTTCCCCTGGTTTTTCTGATAGGTTGGTTCATTAATTTCACTCGTAGCCCATCCTTCAGTATTGTACCTGAGTTATTTGGAGTACGGAACGCTGGAAGCATCTCCGGGATTAACAATACATTCGCTTCACTAGGTGCCTTAATATTACCCTTTCTTTTGGGATATGTACGAGATATATCAAACAGTTACACTATAGGTTGGTACTCGGTGGCAACCTTGTCCCTATTAGCCGTCTCACTTCTGTACTTCATCGAAAACCCAGAGAATGTTTAAAACAAACTCTCCATCTCTTCATGTTAGGTGAATAAATGCCATACTGTCCAAGATGCGGTAATGAAGTCAGCGAAGACGCTGAATACTGCACTAAATGCAGAACTCTCTTGAAAGAGGATATAGTGTACCGACCTGTTAGGAAGCGTGATGAGAAGAATGAGAAAGGCGAAGATGACAGATATGGGCACATCATAGGTGGTCTAATTGTAATCTGGCTCGGAGTCCTGTTAATGCTGATTAACCAGAACCTTATCCGTGCAGGTGATTTTGGAGGTTTCTTCTTAATGGGGATCGGTGTGATACTGGTTTTCAGAGGATTGTTGGCATTTCAAGAGACTGGATCCATTGATCAGGGGTTCGGTTTTTTCATCGGTGGTGGTATTCTGCTTCTCATTGGGGCCGGTATAGCATTCAATCTACGTGACTGGTGGGCTATCATACTAATTGGAATCGGTTTGATAATAGTGATACGCGGTATCAATCAGCAACGTAGAAACCCGGTTCCTTAGCTAATCCACCCATATAATATTCTGTATACTCTATGCTCCAGAACCGTCCATGGCTTATCTCTCCTAAAAATCCTGAGATAGTTCTTACCCATGGCTTCTACAAGGTCTCCTATCCGGTAACGGAAAAAATGGGGGTTGATACGATGAGTCTGCCCCATTCACCTCTCTCTAACTCGTACAACATCTTCGTCTCTCTATCGGTCTCTACTTCGAAAAAGTATAGATCATAGTTGGGTCTCCAGTAAGGGTACTCGTCCACCTGTTGACCGAAAGCTCCCTCCGTTGCAGTGTACATCTCGACTACTGATACGTCACCATACATTTTCCTCATAATCGGCTTGTACTTGGAGTGTATCTTAGCTACACTAGTCGTATACAGTATTTGCATATCCCAGATATCCCTTGGATATTTCCCGTGTTTCTTTTTCAAGTATCGTGCAAAACCTGTCTGAACTGGAGCCACGTCATAATTGTGACTATGTTCTCATCCTTGGCTATTTGGTAGATGAACTCGTATCTCTTCTCCCAATCACTGATCGATAACCCGGTCTCCAGTGCTTCTATCTCCTCCTGTCTGGGAACGATAGATAATCCCGCCATCATGGGGTTAAGTCTAGCATATGTCCGCTGCTATACCCGTACACCATTTCTTTTTCCTTAGTCTTCATAGTACTGGTGTTACTTGGAAACTGTAGATTCAAGACACCTCCAATGAGGCTGGTGAGACTCCCTCTGTTAAAAACCGTGTTAAGTATGGCGCGTGCTCAGCCCTTTATCAGGTGATCCATATGGACCTCAGTTACTGGTAGTATCTTGGACTCTGCGGTGGTTCCCTGGGTCATAACCCATGTCATGGGCTCCTCCGGGAGTAAAACCCTATGTTCTCCTTGTATAATCTTCTCCAATTTAGGCTTTAGATCTCTATATTTAACCACAGGGCAGGGGAACTCTAAAGCGGTAATCGTCTATACTGTTTGATGTTTCTAAGCCACGGGAACTACCCATCTCTGTCTCACAGTAAATCCCCAGTAATTCCTTGAGTAAACTTCTCTGCGCCTCTTCAGGGGAATCTATTGCTTTATCATAATACTCAAGATTCCTCTGAGCCCTATCTAATGCATCAGCGTACACAGCACCATTAATCATGAACCCTTTCTATTGAGGTTATGATCGATTTAAAAACACGGAAATCGTCCATATTCATATGAAACGCCAATTCGTACTCACGGTAGCAGAGTCTAAGAGGTTGATCGCGAAAGCCGTTGCCGCTTTACCAGAAGTAATGGAGGCCATGGTGAACCGGACTGTGGTGGTTGCAACAGGTACCACAAACTCTTACGTATTAGAAGAGTTATGGGGAAAGGAAATTGATAAACGCGCCTACAGGAGTGGAATAACCACTCCACAGGAGTCTGATAGAGATCCAACGCCCGAGGATGATAAGATACCTGATAAGGTATTCATCA
>CAZAQI010000055.1:0-13634 GCA_964487465.1 uncultured Candidatus Bathyarchaeia archaeon | reverse complement strand
AGTTGGTTGTACCCAATAAAGTTCCAAGTAATATGAGTGTTAGCTCTTTTCTGAGTACACCAAATATTAAGACTACTCCTGCGGCTGCTGGTAACCCTAGCCAACCTACTGTGACAGGACTCATCCAGTTTTCTACTACTGTAAGTAATCCAAGGAAAGCAGCGATCTGTATCACGAAATTTCCGGCTACCATCACTGGAAACGCCTCATAGATGAAGTCTTTTAGTCTGAACCATGTTCTTTGAGCTGTTGTTTTTATGGATGGCGTTCTGAACCCGGGTAGCTCCATGATTAGCCCTACGGGTTCATCTGGGGCTACTTTGTAGGCGATTCTACCCAGCACAAATATGAGGACAAAGTCGATCAGATACAACAGTACAGCCCATCTGAATCCAACATACGTAGCTACCAGCCCCATTATCACGATGCTCCTAGCCGCGCATGGTACAAGTGATGCAACGAATGCGCAGATCAATCTTTCTCGCTCGGTCTCCATAACTCTGGCGCCAAGCACTGCGGGGACGTTACATCCGAATCCAAGCATTATGGGTATGAATCCTTTACCGTGGAGTCCGATAGTATGCATAGCTGAGTCCATCAGGTATGCAACACGTGCAAGGTAGCCCGAGTCCTCCAGTAGACTAAGTACTAGGTAGAATGGACCGATGTAAGGTAGTGCTACTACTATTCCACCTATGAATCCGTCCACTACTGCGTTCCATATGAAGGTGGTTGTATCCGTGACCCCCAGCAGGTTAAAGTACACGCTTTCAGTATAGGCGAAGAAACTCTCCAGCACCCCTGCCAACCAGTCACCAAAAGTGAATATTCCATAAAAAATACCCAGTATGCTCGCTAACATAACCACATAGCCCAACACCGGGTGACTAGCCACTTCCTCCAATCGGTCCTTGAATGTTTTATCGGGTATAACATGTTTAGTGGTTTGATCAGCAATACTGCTTGCTAATCCATAACGTTCCGAGGTAATTACGCTGCTTATCTCGTGGCCATGGATTTGTTCAATATTATCTCTCTGTTTATTTACTATCTCTCTGATATCTGGATGTTTATCGTATATAATAGTCTCAATTTTCTCGTCTCCTTCAAGGAGCTTGATAGCAACCCATCTATCAGGGTAAGGCGTATCGACATCCAGTTCATTCCTAATTATATTGATGCCTTTCTCTATCTCGGTACCATAGACAATAGGCTTCGTCCTTTTCCCCTTGGACGCCTCCACTGCTTTCTTAACAAGCTCCGTTAGACCTGCTCCTTTAACGGCTACAGTGGGGACCACAGGTACGCCGAGAGCCTCGCTCAGGGCCTCTGGGTAGACTATTATTCCTTTCTGTTCAGCTACGTCTACCTGGTTTAGAGCTATTATCATCCTAGGCATTAATTCAAGTAACTGTATAGTGAAGGCAAGGTTTCGTTCTAATGTACTCGCGTCTACAACATTGACTATGATATCCGGTTGTTCAACAGCGATGTATTCACGGCTTACCAATTCCTCAATACTATACGTGCTGAGGCTGTAGATGCCTGGCAGATCGATTATATCGATTTCCTGTCCTTCAAAGTTTAATGTTCCCTCTGCTCTTTCAACCGTTTTTCCCGGCCAGTTACCAACATGCTGATGCAGTCCTGTAAGCTGGTTGAATATAACACTCTTTCCGACGTTTGCGTTACCTGCTAATGCAAAACTGAGTCTTTTTTGGGTCATCTCATTCTTATCTCTGTTTATTGATGGTGTGGTCCATGGGGGTGCTTTCTTTCCCATATTTTCTCTTCATCCTCTATTTCGACGTAGATCTGTCCAGCTAATCTTCTTCCCAGAGCAAGGCTACTTCCACGTACCTCTATCTCTACTGGTCCATGGAATGGCGCTGCGTTTACCATCGTAAAATTAGTACCAGGAGTTAATCCCATGTCTAGTATTCTCTGGGTGCTCTGTTTTCCTCCTCTAATGAAAGCTACTCTGCCTTCCTCTCCTGGTTTGAGGTTGTTTAGTTGTGTTATCAACGGGTGTTTAGTGGTTGAGCGTGCGTCCTCACAATCTGCGCAACTTTTGACATCTAAGTTGCATTCTGGTATGGAGTCGTTGTCTATGCATACTTCTGGTTTATTCAGGGCTTTGCAGAGTGCTGCTGCCGTCTCGTCGCTAAGACTATGTTCCATTCTACATGCTTCGTTGTGGACTTTTTCTTTTGGGAGTTTGAGAATATTATGTAGAAACACTTCCAATAGTCGGTGTTTTCTTACAACTTTTTGAGCGAGCGCCATTCCTTTTCCTGTTAGATGTGTTCCCTTGTAAGGTTGGTATACTACTAGGTCTTCATCAGCGAGTCTTTGTATCATCTGTGTTACACTTGGTGGGCTGACTCGCAGTCTCTCGGCTAGGTCCTGATTCTTTGCTAGTTCTCCTTTCTCGTTGAGGCTGTAAATTGCCTCTAGGTATTCTTCTACGCTTGCGCTACTCAAACCAATTCAAGGGTTTAGGTCAGCCTAAATTATTTAAACTTTTGCAAATAATGGTTAAACTAACCTATAGCTAAACCGTGGAACCTCGTCAAAACCTCCTTCAGACCTGTAATCCGCCCTCTCCACAAGGTCCCCGTTCACTACAAGGTCCTGTAGGAGCTCAAAGTAGGGATTCATAACATATACACCGGCTTTTCTGTAGCTCTTCCACTCCTCAGGTGTAATATCAAAGACCTCAGCCCACCCCTCCGGGTGCAGAGCGTAGAAGAGCTTCCTCACATCCAACTCCTCCTCAGCCTCTATGCTCTTTTTGATTAACTCAATGGCTTTGGGGGTGTTCATAACCAGTTGCGGTATCTCCCGCCCGGGATCCATTACATTAATCTCTACGCCTTCGCGTGTAAGCTTCAACACGCTGTTTTTGGGCGGTTGAAAAACCCGGTCCATATACTTTGCCATATCTTTAAGTCCTCTCCGGCTGCTCACGAACATGCTCTCATCTTCCCCAAGGGCTATGTAGCATGGCTGATACCAGTTGCAGATGTATACCGTGTCAGGCTCATCCACATGGATAGCCGCTAGTAAGAAAGTTCCCTCTAATCTGGGTGCGATAAGCTGGAAAGCTTCCACTATATTCATTCCCTGCTCAAGGACGTCGCTGAGCATATGTACCGCTACTTCGCTGTCCGTGATGTCATCAGCGTCCTCTCCATAGCTCCTAAAGGTGTGCTCCTTCTCTAGCTCTCTCCAGAGTTCCTTATAGTTGGTTATTCCCCCGTTGTGCATCAATGTTAGTTTTCCGTCGTCGCTGATGAAGGGGTGTGCCATCTCATCGAGATTATAAACTGGATCTTTACGGGCGTTGTCACTGTACCTGCTATGGGCTATAGCGCATGTTCCCCTGAGTTGAGTGATCTCCGGGTGCGCTGTCTTGATGTGGCTTATTGGACCTGCTGCTTTTACTATCTCCAGTCTATCCTCTCTCTGGACCCCCATTCCTGTTGCGTGTCCACCGTAGAGAGGTTCCTGATACTCTAAAGCATCTAGAAGCACTTCTGTTATGGGTCTATTCCCGATATAGGCTGCGAGTTGACAATTCATCTTATTCGAGAAAAGGTGTCAATGGGAGTTAAAATGTCTTGTCAGGTCTTATTGGTGGTAACTGTTTAATTTCCTTGGCTCGATCTTCACCTATGGTTAAAGCAGCGATTCTTGAAGACGTTGAAAAGCTCAGAGTAGTAGATTACCCTGAGCCAGAGGTAGAATCAAACGGGTTACTAATGCGGATGGAGCTGTGCGGTGTATGCGGTACAGATATGCATCTCTATAATGGTAACATGAAGATACCTTATCCGGTTATCCCGGGGCACGAGTGGGTTGGGGTGATAGAAGAAATAGGCGAGGAAGCCAAAGGCTACGAGGTTAGAGGTAATCCACTTGATGTTGGTGATCGAGTCACTGTGGTTCCCGGCACCAACCGATACTGTGGTGACTGCTACTTCTGTCGATTCATACCCCATAAGCCAACACTCTGTACAGGGAGAAAAGTGATGGGCGTCAACATGAGTAGCGCAGAGACCCCCCACCTCTTGGGTGGCTGGGCTGAGAAGATATATGTCAACGCGGAAAAGTTTTGGGTCTACAAGGTGCCGGAAGAAGTTAGCCCTGAAGTGGCTGTACTCAATGAACCCATGGCTGTAAGTAGCAGAGCCCTTGAACGAGCATATGCTCCGGGTCTACCAACATATAAGGAGGGATTCGGCGTAGGACAATCAGTGGTGGTTCAGGGAGCAGGAGCCATCGGGTTATTAGCTGTTGCTACAGCTGAATTGGCTGGTGCCGGTACCATAATCAGCGTTGATATGGTAGATGAACGTCTTGAGATGGCTGAGAAACTGGGTGCTGATAATATTATCGATATGAGGCAGTTTGAAACCGCGGATGAAAGGGTGGCTGAGGTGGAGCGGCTCACAAATGGCCTTGGTGGAGATGTGGTCATAGAGGCAGTGGGCATCCCTGTCGCTGTCCCAGAGGGAATCAATATGACTCGCAGGGGAGGTAAATTCATCGAAGTAGGTCACTATACTGATCCTGGTAATGTCGAGATAAATCCCCACGTTATATGTAACAAGGATATGGATATCCTGGGGTCATGGACTTATCCCCCGACACAGTTTGGTACGGTACTGGATCTGATGCGTCTAGCCGCAGACAGGCTACCCCTAGATGAGATAGTCACCCACAAATACAGGGTGGAGGACGCCCAGAAATCAATTGATACTCTAAAGGCTAGGAAGGGGATCAAGCACGCGTTAACCGGCCCCTAATCATAAGGGGTAGCGCGACTAAGTCGAAAAGACTACTCTTCTATTAAAGATGCCTTAAAACCACTTATTTTTCGCTCTTTATCAACATATTAACTGATTTGTGGCCACGATATTTTACTAGATGATCTTTAGGGTAGGCTCCAAACTATTCTGGGTACTCTTACTCCACCTTCCTCTCTCGTCTCGACGGTTCTATCAATTAATCCCTCTTCCATCATGCAGATGAGGTTATCCATAATCTGGTTCTGGTCCCCCCATCCGATACGTTGAAGTTCCTTCCATTCACCGAGACTAATATCAAACATCTTCTCCCCGCCTCCATCATTCAGCTTCAGCAACAATTCGAGACATGACTGTTTCCCGTTTTCCCCTAGACAATTGATCACTGCGTCTCTGAAACCCATCCAGTCAACCTTAGTAGATGGGGCGTCTTTATGCGTGTCAAGTCGAGTGATCTGGAAACCATCTCGCGTCATTTTTATTAGGCTGTTTCTGGGGGCAGCGAATATCTCAAAATCTTTCTCCACATGCTTGAAGCCAAGTGGGCTGCTACTGAACATGGTCTCCTTATTCCCTATTCCTAGGGTGCATGCTTGCATCCAGTTGCTGATGTAGATGGTCTCGGGCTCATGGACGGACATAACTACAAGCAAGATCATTCCCTCTAGGCTGTTAGCCGTGTCACGAACCGCTTCCATCATATTGCAGCCTTGTGATAGAAACTGATCCACCCTATGGACGGCTACCTCGCTATCCGTGATGTAGTTGATATCCTCATTGTAGCTCCTGAAATTGTATTTCTTAGCTAGTCGAGTCCAGTGCTTCTCGTAGTTGGTGATTACCCCGTTATGAAGTAAGGCAACGGTGTTATCTGTATTAGTGAAGGGATGGGCGTTCCTTGCACGGTTATATCTTTCATCATTAACGCTATTTGGGCAGAGCCTACTATGAGCAAACCCCGTGGTTCCAAATAACCCCATGATATCACTGTGTTTCACCACGTGATCAACTGGTCCCGGCTGCTTAATCCAGCGGAGTTGCCCATCATCCAACACAGCCATGCCTGTTGCCTGTCCACCGAAGTACCCCTCCTGCAGACGCAACGAGTCAATTAAGAGCGGGGCTATATCTCCATCCCCTATGTACGCTGCTAGCTGGCACATGTAATCATATTCCTAGAGAATCCCGGGTATAATAGCTAATTGATAAAAAAGTTAGGTTTCCATGAGTGTAACCCAGCCTTTCTCAATGGCGGTTATGCCTGTACGGGCTGACTCGATGATACCTATATAACCTACTTCTTCATGGAACTCGGTTACTTCATTCACAGACCCGGTGATCTGGGCGATAATAGTATCTGGTTTAATATCCAGAATCAAACCCTTGTATTTGTTAATGATCTCTAGGGCCTCTTCTTGGGCCATGGGATCCGCTGTGTGAAGCTTAACAAGGGCCATATCTCGTTGGATCGTCCTCAGTGGATCTAGGCGCTTTACCCTGATCACGTCTATCATCTTATCCATCTGCTCCACTAGTTTATCGATCTCCTGAGCATCAGCCTTACTGGTGATGGTGATCCTTGTAGTATCCTGATGCTCTCCAGCTATGGCTGTGATGCTGTGGATGTTGAAGTTCTTCCTCCTTATGGTGTTACTGATATTGAACAAGACCCCTGGCTTGTTCTCCACCATGAAGCTGATAACATTAAGACTCATAGTGGATCCTCTGTTAATATATCCTTTAAACCCATCCCCGGCGGGATCATGGGCATCACGTTCTCACCGGGGTCAATGGGTACCTCAATCACTGTAGTATAATCCGCGTCCACCGCCCTGCGAAGCTCCCTGTCAAACTCTGCCATGGATTCGGTTAATACCGCGTGAGCACCATATGTCTTGGATAACTCGGTGTAATCCACAGAGTAATCACGGTCAACCGCTGACAGTCGTCCATCCATGAATAATCGCTGCCACTGAGCCACCATCCCAAGTAACCTGTTATTCAAGACCACGACTACTATAGGGAAGTCCTCGTCAACCGCCACAGTCAAATTGTTCTCAGTCATATGGAAACCGCCGTCGCCGCAGATTGACAAGACTTTTCGCTCCGGTTTGGCCGCTTTGGCTCCTATGGCCGCGGGTAGCCCCCACCCCATAGTGCCCAGTCCTCCGCTGGTTAGAAAGGTACCCGGTTCATACACATCATAGTGGAGGGCTGCGAACATCTGATGCTGTCCCACATCTGTTGTCACTACTGCGTCCCCTGGTAGTGCCTCCCTGATGCTTCTAATTACGTTAGGTGTTGTTACCTCGGATCCATAATCATATGGTTCGCAGTATTCTTTGAACTTCTCAATACGGTTACACCACCCGCTGGGTTCCCGTGTCTTCTCCACATATACCCTGTTATATAATCCATCGAGAGCGTACCTTGCGTCACCGACTACCTTGGTGATGCTGTTCACATTCTTATCGATCTCACTGCGGTCAATATCCACGTGCACTATCTTAGCATCTGGTGCGAACCCTGATAACGCACCGGTGGTCCTATCACTGAATCGGGCTCCCACCACTAATAATACGTCAGCATCAGGTACCATATAGTTAGCCTCATGGCGGCCATGCATACCACATAACCCCAGGCTCAGGGGGTGGTTACTGGGTATTGCTCCCTTTCCCATAAGCGTCGTGGCCGTGGGGGCCATCAATAACTCTGCTAACTTGATAAGCTCCTTACCTGCACCGGCTGCTATTACACCGCCTCCGGCTATTATCACAGGTCTCTTGGCTCCTAGTAGTACTTTTACGGCTGTATCCATTTCATGTGGGTCAGGTTCGACAACTGGGTTATATCCCTCCAACTCTAACTTTACATCGCAGTCGAATTCGGCTTTCATGGTGGTTACGTTCTTGGGTAAATCAATGAGAACGGCTCCCTTTCGACCCGTGTTACTAATATGCATACCTGCCTTCACTGCCCATGGGATCCTCGATGGGTCCCTTACCTGATAGTTCCACTTGGTGATGCTAGCGGTGACTCCTATGATATCTACTTCCTGGAATGCATCAGTTCCCACCATGTTCATCGGGACTTGGCCTGTGAAAGCTACAAGGGGTGATGAGTCAAGCTGGGCGGTGGCTATGCCTGTAACAATATTCGTGGCCCCTGGGCCGCTTGTTACCTGTACGACTCCCGGTTTTCCTGATACCCGGGCGTATCCATCCGCCATGTGAGCGCTTCCCTGCTCATGGACTCCCGGCACGTATCTGATACTGCTTTCTAGGAGGTCGTCGCATATTGGTATTAATGCTGCTCCTGTTATTCCGAAAATGTGTTTTACGCCTTCTTTTTCAAGTGTCTTAATATATGCTCTGCTGCCTGTTGTCTTAGTCATTTTTCGCTGCCTCCCAGATGCGCTGGACCTTTTTGGTCTCTTTTACTGGTTTCTCGTTGAGGTTACCTGAGAATATGATACCCCATTTCTTAATGCCCCTCCATCGGGGGCTGGACAAAGCGATACCCCATTAATATTTCTCTCCTTTGAGGTACGCCCTAAGATGAATCATGATTTAAAAAAGGTATGATCAAGTTTTGTTACACATAGACCGCTTTGTTTGCTTATACCTCGGATTCATGGATGATTGGGTCTTCTTCAGATTCATCGGTACCCTTGTTTTGCATCTTCTCTATCAGATTCTTTGTGCTTGTCCGTATCTTATCAATGGTCTTTTGACTTGTTCCTCGAATATCTGGAAAGTGGTTTGAGTTTCCACCATTTTTAACCAAAAATACATCCTCTAGTTATAATATAAGCTTCATTGAATATTCATAGTTAGATGGGATAGGTATCCGAGCCCAGTCATCAAGATATGTACTCTCTATTCTTACTTCAGTTACATATATTAAAGGAACCTTTGGTTACTCTTGAAACGTCGACTGAGTAAATGTTTCAAGGTCTCGCTTTGCTCTTTCACGAATTTAGGGAACTTGAACTTTTCTCTATAACCCGGATCCTTGATATGTAACTCGTAGTGGTCCACATTATCAGTAATGGATCAATTCGTAGCTCGTTGACACTGCCAATGGAGACTGAGTAGACATCATTATACTTGGCCTGGACCTGTTGAGGATTCCATCCAATGAAATACTCCCCAATATTACTGGAGACGCTAAGCTTCGCAGCTCATCTGTGAGCCTACCTGCTCCAGACTCTTTTACGTCTTCTCTATGGCTTGACTGATACCTGCCTGTACCTGGGTTCAACAGTTTGGGCAATATGGCATATCCCGACATAGTTCTCGTTTTTATTAATCCAACTGTTTCATCAAGCGATAAGCTGTCACCATGATCCAGGACAGGAAAACTCCTACTAGCAGTCTCTGAGCTAATCCGATAGGAGTGTCACTCACACCAGGTTTGTTCTCCACTATACAGTAACCAAGGAAAAACATCAATGGTACGCTTAGGTAAAACATCCTCTTGCTGAATAACCTATGCTTACTCCACTCAGCTAATCCCTCTGTGTCCTTGTGGAACCAGACCGGGACACTGACCGCTGCGAATTCTCCTAATAATGTAGTGTATACATGGATCACCGAGACCCGGGTTAGGGCTGCTCCCCCGGGGTCAACGGGGAAGATTCCAGAACCCACAAAGTCAAGTAATCCGTAGAGAATTATCAATATTCCAGACCAGACGTGTCTATCTCCTCGCATCAACCTAATTTGAAGGCCATAGCCGAATGTCATGATCATTAAACCTGTTAATATGAATACGATGGCTGATTGTGTGGCTGTAACTGATCCAGTCTCCCCTAACTCGCTTATCGTGTGATAGACATGACTATAACTCGGCTTCAACGCCCCTAGTATTGCTACGGCTAGAGTAAAGAAAACTGGTGCAACAATTCCTACTAACCAGAAAACTCGTTTATTCACGGAAAGATAACAAATTATGGAAATAAAAATTTTGGAATAGTTTAGTCTTCCAGTCCGCTCATCTGACGGACCTTTTTACCTACTTTCTCTATCTCTAGGGCGTCAACCTCAGCCATGAGTTCATCGAAGTGCTTTGCACCTGATTTGCTCTCCTCGACCCATTTCTCGGCGAAGCTTCCATCCTGGACTCCTTTCAGAGCTTTTCTCATGTTTTCCTCCACATGATCATCCACGATCTTGGGGCCCATGGTTAATCCACCCCATTTAGCTGTGTCACTGACGGCCCTGTACATGCCGCCGATTCCGCTGGTGTAGATTAGGTCTACGATGAGTTTCAACTCGTTACAGACCTCAAAGTAGGCTAACTCAGGTGGGTAACCCGCCTCTGTTAACACCTTGAATCCTTTTCTGATGAGCTGGTCTACTCCACCGCAGAGAACCGCCTGCTCACCGAATAAGTCACTCTCGGTCTCATCCTTGTACGTGGTCTCAATTACTCCTGCTCTTCCGCTTCCAATAGCCTTAGCTATGCCCAGTGCTTTATCAAGGGCTTTGCCTGATGCATCCTGATGAACAGCCACCAGCGCTGGTACACCGAAGCCAGCCTCATACTGTCTCCGTAGCTCAGGGCCGGGGCTCTTGGGCGCTACCATGATTACGTCTATGTTCTCCGGTGGATCTATCTCCTCGAAATGTATGTTGAAGCCGTGGGCGAATTGGAGGGCCTTGTTCTCCGTCATGGCAAGGCTCACCTCCTCCCCCCAGACCGTGGGCTGGGCCATATCCGGCATGAGCATGAGAACAATATCCGCTTTCTCCGCTGCCTCAAGATGGGTCATGGGCTCCCACCCTTCTTTCTTGGCGCGTTTCCAGCTATTACCTCCCTCACGGAGGCCCAGAACAACGTTTACGTCGCTGTCCCTCATATTAAGAGCTTGAGCTCTTCCCTGACTACCATAGCCTAGTACAGCTACGGTCAGGTCGTCTAGTATTGATTCGTCAATATCCTTATCGTAATATACTTTCACATTTATTCACCTTATAGTTGTAGCCGTCCTTTCTCTAGGGCGGTTATACCGGTACGAGACATCTCCACGATGCCTATCCTTTTAACATATTCTAGGAACTCTTCCAGCTCCCCGGGGCTACCGGTAACCTCGGCCATGATGGTGTCATCATCGATATCAAGTACAAGACCGTGCTGGCCATTGATGTAATTCAACGCGTCTTCACGGGCTAACGGGTCACTTGTACTGAGTTTGACTAGAAGCATCTCACGTTTCACTGTCCTCAAGGGGTCTAGTCGCTTGACCTTGATGACTTCCACCATCTTATCCAGTTGTTCCACTAGGTTAGCCAAGGTCTTGGCGTCGGCCTCGACGCTGATGGTCATGCGGCTGTACTTCGGGTCCAATATGGGGCCTACGGCGATTGATTCGATGTTGAACCCTCTTCGTCTGAAGAGGTTTGTCACATTGAAGAGAACTCCTGCCTTGTTCTCTACGAGGAAACTTACGGTGTGGATGGCCACTAGTCAGCCTCCCACAGGGTATCCTTGAGACCCATGCCTGGTGGGATCATGGGCATCACGTTCTCATCAGGGTCTATGGGCACATCGATGACCGTTGGGACCTCTGCTCCTATAGCTCTCTTGACTTCTCTTCTGAACTCCTCTAGGGTCTCCACTCTGACCCCTTCAGCTCCATAAGCATCAGCTAGTTTCACGAAGTCGGGATTTCCCTTGAGTTTCACGGCGCTGTATCGTTCATCGTAGAAGAGTCTCTGCCACTGGGCTACCATTCCCAGTACCCTGTTGTTTAGTACAACGACTATGACTGGTAACTCTTCTTCTATAGCTGTTGCAAGGTTGTTCTCTGTCATACCGAAGCTGCCGTCTCCCGCGATATCTACTACTGGAACCTCTGGTTTGGCTGCTTTGGCTCCTATGGCGGCTGGGAATCCCCACCCCATGGTGCCTAAGCCGCCGCTGGTGTGGAATGTTCTAGGGAGGTATGTGTCATAGTGGAGTGCTGCCCACATCTGGTTCTGACCTACCTCTGTAGTGACTATGGCGTCCCTTGGAAGCTCATCCCTTAGGGCCCTGATGACCTTCGGTGCCCGAAGGTATCCGTTCTGTGAATCCCCCTCGCTAGCCCAGTCGCATCTGAACTCATTGATTCTTTTACTCCATGTTTCATCAGGGTTCTGTCGAAGAGTCTTAACCCTTTCCAGTAGCCCGGCTAGAGCAAGCTTCGCGTCACCGACTACCTGTGTCACGGTCTCCACGTTCTTGTTGATCTCGCTCTGATCTATGTCTATGTGGATTATCTTACCGTTGGGGTTGAAGTCGGCTACCTTGGCGGTTGTCCTGTCGCTGAACCTTGAACCCACAACGAGCAAGACATCTGCTTTAGGCACCAGGCTGTTAGAGGCCTGAGTACCATGCATCCCGCATAATCCAAGACTCAACGGATGGTCCTCGGGGAAGGCGCCTTTACCCATCAGAGTGTTAGCCGTGGGTGCTAAGAGAGCTTCGCTGAGGGCAACTAGTTCATTGCTTGCCCCGGCTGCGATTACTCCTCCCCCGGCCATCATTATGGGGCGCTTCGCCTTGGTGAGTATCTGGGCAGCCCAGTCTAGTTCTTTAGGTGATGGTGCGTGATTGTTGTTATATCCCCTGAACTTTATCCCTGGGTTGAAATCTATTTCGTCTCTGAGTGTTGTGCAGTCTTTCGGTATATCCACCAGTACCGCCCCCTTCCTACCCGTATTAGCGATATGAAATGACTTCTTAACCGCTTCAGGTATCTCTCCAGGACTCATGACCTGCATGTTATACTTGGTTACGCTGGCTGAGACCCCGATTATATCGCATTCTTGGAAGGCGTCGCTCCCGATCACGGCGCGGTTAACCTGTCCAGTGAAAGCAACCACCGGGCTGCTGTCGATCTGCGCCGTCGCAAGACCTGTGACAAGATTGGTTGCACCTGGTCCGCTGGTGGCCATACATACTCCTACTTTATTGAGGACACGTGCGTAACCATCGGCCATATGTGCTGCACCCTGTTCGTGTCGCGCTAGGATAAACCGCATATCGCTGTCCAGCAACTCGTCGCAGATGGGGATTAACGCTCCACCTGATATTCCAAATATGTGTTCTACTCCTTCGTTCTCTAGTGATTTAACAAATGCTCTGCTTCCTGTCATCTCAGTCATGTTTACTAAGCTCCCATATTCTATTCAGACGCTGCCCTCCAAGGGTGATCTGTTGCTTTTTATTTTCTTCGCGGGTTAATACCGCTTGTTTTTGTTGTCGAGGTTTACTTACTAATAAAACGATACCCCATTACATTCCCTCCGGGAGGGGTTTGACAAATATATTCCTCATTTTTTGTCTTTTCTCCAATATGGTTGGTACCTATTTGGATTAATAGATAGGATAAAAATGTTCCCCCTTTCCATCAGTGGTTAATGTTATTTTGCCGTAAACTATAGTAAATGTATGAATAAATATAATGAACTTGGAAAAAGATTGGAACAGCAACTCCGATTAAACACTTATCCCATGGCAGTAAAAATGCTGGAGACTGAGGATGAGATACCTGAGACCGCTTTCAGGCCTCTGGAACGTTTCGGAAAATGCTTATCAACCTGTCAAGCCTTCGCTCTATCAAGACGATATGGGGAGACCGTGGCTCAGTTATTCGAGGACATGTGGTGCCCCGAGCCCGTCATCGGATTCGGTTTAGCTGAGCCCCCAGAGTATTTCTTTGAGGGTAAGACCCGTTACCCTCATGGTGTAAAGTCTCTTGAGGCTGGGGCTAACTGGGCCCAGGAGTTTCCCCGCTTTGAGACGGGAAAATATGTGGGTGTGGTCTCGGCTCCC
>CAZAQI010000054.1:0-14121 GCA_964487465.1 uncultured Candidatus Bathyarchaeia archaeon | reverse complement strand
TTTATGAAATCTTTTACAAACATAGGAATTCTTATTTGAATTATTATTGGATTTTAGTAGATATAGACCATACACTATGATCCACTAGGTTGACCAATATGGTCTCGGCACCAACAATAAAGACGAGGCAGTCCGATACTTCGAGATCACACACTTTGAACAAGGGAACATTATCGAAAAAGTTTGGAGCATTGAACTATCTAAAGAGAGGATGATGAACTATGGGACAAACCTAGAGTGATTTATCACAACGAAAAAGACCAATAAAAAAGGGAAATAGGGTTATCTATAATCCTCTGGCTCCATCTTCATCATCGGATAGACCCCTTCAAGGGGTAAACCAGCCTTTTCAAGTTCCTTCATCATAGCGCTTACAGTCTGCATATCTTTGGCATCCCATTCACAGAAAGTCTTGACTGCGTTACCGGTTTCGTCAAGTTGTACCCAGCTTGAAACCCAGTAACAGTCTTTGTTACAAAGGGATTTCACATGCTTAGCTATTGGACCAGCTTCTTGAGGAGGAGTAGGTTCAGCTAATGGGTGAATAGCGATATATTTCGGCATTTTTGTTACCTTGTAACCTGACGAAGAAGGATAAAGTGACTATTGTGTAACTGGGACGATCCGGAAAGCTGTAACACTCCTTACATTAATGAATATTGTACAATAAATCACGGACCAAAATGAAGAAAAAATCAGAAATCATATCTTTAGCTGGTTCGAATCCCACTCCCTGCGCCACTTAGTGAAGGCTAGTGGGAAGGATCAGTTTTTCTCGGTGCGAAGTGGTATGATTTTTAAAAGTACTAGTTTTTTGGTGATCGGAGGCTAATCTGGGCTATTTTAAGGCATTGAGGTAAATTTTTTACGATTTGTTGTACCTCCTCCCTTAGCATGGTTTTTTCGTGCATAGTATTACAGGTGGTTTGATCGGAAGAATCTGTCCAGGATTTTTACGTCCCCGGGGCTGTGTTTGATTTAGACATGCTTCTTCCTACGGGGATATAGCAGTAATTGCAAACAATAAGATAAGACATTAGGCTTCGCCGCTTATCCCCAATTTCCTCATAATGATTAATGCGGTGGCTTTGCTGCATTCTATGATCTCGTCTATGGATGCGTTCTCGTCCTGTTTGTGCCCACGGTGGTATGAACCGCCGACTCCATAGGCTATGCATTTCATGCCTCCGTCTACTACTTGGTAGTTCATGTCGGTGCTGGCTAGGGTGCCCGTGAAAGGTAGTCTTACGCCTGTGGCTTCCCTGATGATCTCCTGACAGCTCTGGGCGTAGGGATCTGTGGCTGGTACCACATAGCCCTCCCGATAATTGATTAGATCCAGACTGTACTCAAGCTCCGGGTCCTGTGTCTTGACCTTGTCCAGTACCTGTTTGAACTCCTCGTGTGTCTGCTGATAGTTCTCGCCGGGTACCATGCCTCTGAGGACTTCCTCTGTGCAGTGGTCGGGTACTGTGGCTCCCTGTACGCCGCCCTTAATAGTGCCTATGTTGAGCATGGCAGTCAGATCTGTGATTTCTTTTTCTCTTAATTCTTCTCCAAGGTCAATTCCAGGAACCGGTACCTTGCGTTTGAGCAGAGTGTTATGCCAGTAATCTGTGAGGGCTACATTGAGTTTGCTCATCTTCTCGATGGCGTTGACCCCCAATATGGGTACTTGTCCATGGTAGCTCTCCCCGTGGGTGGTGAGTTGGAACCGGGTTCTACCCATGGCAGCTAAGCCGATTCCCTCCAAGCCCCCATCGATCTGGAGTCCTATATCGGCTTTTACTATGCCTTCTTTGATGAGGTAACCTAGCCCAGCTACGCCGCCGATCTCCTCGTCGCAGTTAGCCGTTATGATGAGATCTCCGCCTAACTTGATGTCGTGGCTCTGTATGGCCTCGGCTGCCAGGGTGAGGGCTGCTAGTTCCCCTTTGTCGTCTGCTACGCCTCTTCCCCAGATGTAGCCCCCTCCCTTGTCGTGGATGGATTTCTTGTATGGCGTGGTTTCGGTTACTTCTCCCGCTAGGGGTGGTACTGTCCAGCCTTCTTCCTGGATGGCGGCTGTGTCCAGGTGGGCGCTAATGTGCATAGTGGGGGCTTTGCCCTTGCCTTCTAGTCGGGCCACCATGTTGCTTCTGGGTCCTTCTAGGCCCATGTATTGTCTGCCTGATAGTTTGAGGTATTTCTCGGTGGCTTCGTGGATGCTGGTATCGTATCCTATAGTGTGGTACTTTTCTGATAATAGCTCGCAGATAGTGTCATAGTTTAACCCAGGTGGTGTCTGGGTGTCTATGCTAACCATCTCCCTTAGGAACCGGATCATAGGATCCCGTTGTGATTCAATATATTCGAAAACCCTTTTCTCAACACTGCTTAACATACGATAAACAAGACGCCCAAGATATTAGAAAACTACTAGAAACCACCTTCTAAAAACTATGATAGTAGTAATAGGAGCTCAAGAGGACAGAATCTCTGATCCCACGCAAATCCACAAACCGCATTCTGCTCAACTCTAAACATAAAACACCTCATAACCCCTTAACCATGGGGTAAACCATATATTACCAGAGAGCTATCACGAAGAGATAACATTGGCATATGACTTTGACACAGTAATAGACAGAACCACCAAAAACTCCGCTAAATGGACCCTAATGAAACAATTAACCGGATTAGACGACCTAATCCCCCTATGGGTCGCGGACATGGACTTCGCCGTCGCACCGGAGATAGTAGAAGCCCTAAAAGAAAGAGCAGCCCACCCCATCTACGGGTATACTGTACCACCCGAGGGATATCACACAGGACTCATTAACTGGATGGATAAGCGCCACAACTGGAAAGGCGTCGAGAAAGACTGGATAGTATGGACCCCCGGCGTAGTAGCTGGATTCACCATCGCAATCCAAGCCTACTCTCAGCCAGGTGACAAAATAGTCATCCAGCCACCCGTATACTACCCATTCAAGAATCAGATACTCAACACAGGGCGACAGATAATCGAAAACCCACTCATAGACAAAGGTGGATACTATGAGATGGATTTTGAGGACTTGGAGGAGAAGATAGATGACCGGACAAAGATGATTATCCTCTGCAGTCCTCACAACCCGGTGAGCAGGGTATGGAAACGCGGGGAACTAGAGAAACTCGCAGAGATATGTAAGGAGAAGGATATCTTGATCATCAGCGACGAGATCCATAATGATCTCATTCTCGGAGACATCAAGCACACACCCACCGCCATCGTCTCAGAGGACGCCATGCAGCGAACAATAACACTGGTAGCACCCAGCAAGACCTTCAACCTAGCCGGCTTAACCAACGCCAACGCTATCATACCCAACAAGAAACTTAGAGAAGACTTCAAGGCACAAGTCTCCAAAGGTAGCGGACACAGCAACATCTTCGGGATGGTAGCTCAAGACGCCGCCTATAACAAAGCCGAGCCATGGCTAGACGAAGCCTTGGAGTATCTACGGAGTAACTTAGAATACTTTGAGGAGTTCCTTGCCGAGAAAATACCCCAGCTTAAACTATACCCACTGGAGGGAACTTACCTAGCGTGGGTTGACTGCAGCGCCTTGGATATGGACGACGAAGAGCTCAATGAGTTTATGCTAAAGAAAGCAAAACTATGGCTGGATGAAGGAACATTGTTCGGAACCGGGGGCTCCATGTTCATGAGGTTCAACCTAGCCTGCCCTAGAGCAACACTGGAACAAGCACTTGAGAACCTAGAGAAAGCAGTAAACCAACTCTAACCCTATTACCACCCTATTTTCCTGAAAAACCCCCAAAATAATCAAAGTTCCTCAACATCAGAAAACATACTTCACTTGTACAACGATAGAGGTGAACTTGATAATATACATTTAATATGTCAATTAACATACAAAATATGTTAAATTATACCTTCTAATGCGTCAAACAAGAGCTAAAACAGATGTTTAGAACCAACTATTAGCGAAAAATCCACTGATTCCGGGAAGAGGCGAGGAGAAAAGATCCCGAGTTCATATTACCAGAATAAGCAAGTAGAGAATTTCTTAAACATGGAAAAGGGATCAATACAATATGATACACGCTGAGCCACCTACAGGACTCATCTGGTGGGCGCCACTCGTAACAATAGCAGGAGCTATACTTGTAGTCTACCTCATAATAATACTAATAAAAAGACTTAGAAAATAATGGAAAAAATGGTGAACTATTCCTCGATCTCCATCACGATACCGGCGCCAATAGTAGTACCCATATCACGCAACGCAAACCGGCCCAGTTGCGGGAAATCCTTGAAACTCTCCATAGCCACTGGCACCAAAGGCACAAGGCGCACAATCGCAGCCTCACCCGTCCTCAGATAAGCCGGATTCTCCTCCACAGTCTGACCGGTCCTCGGGTCAAGCTTGGAGACCAATTTATCGAACCGGACAGCTACTTGAGCCGTATGCAGGTGCAGTACAGGGGTATATCCCTCACCCACAGCTGTAGGATGGTTTATGATGAATATCCTACCGTTGAAGGCTTTAGCTACCCTGCACGGGTCAGTGGGATGACTCGCCACTTCTCCTCGTCTGAGCTTATCCTTGGGTATCCCCTTGATGTTGAAGCCGATATTGTCACCGGGTCCGGCCTTATCGATCTTGGTGTAGTGGGTCTCGATGCTGTTTACTTTACCCTGCTGACCGCTGGGCATGAATATCAGGTCATCGCCGGGCTTCAACTCACCTGTTTCTACCTTACCTACCGGTGTGGTGCCTACGCCTTTGATGCTGTAGACCTCTTGGACGGGTATCCTCAGGGGTTTATCAGTGGGTTTAGGTGGTAGTTCGAACTCATCCAGTGCCTCCAGTAGAGTGGGTCCATCATACCACGGCATATTGTCACTCTTCTCAACTAGATTTGCACCCGTCCATCCACTGGTGGGTACAAAGTGGATGTTTGAAGTATCAAAGCCCACCATCTTCAATAGCCGAGTCATACCGTCCTTGACTTCCTCGTACCGTGTCTCGCTCCAGTTAACACTAGGGTCATCCATCTTGTTGATGGCTACAACCATCTGGTCCACCCCCAATGTCTTGGCGAGGAAAGCATGCTCACGTGTCTGTCCACCGGGGTTAGTACCCGCCTCATATTCACCGCGTTTTGCGCTGATCATGAGTATGGCTCCATCCGCCTGGCTGGCGCCCGTAACCATGTTCTTAACAAAGTCCCTGTGACCAGGTGCATCAATGATAGTAAAGACATTCTTACGGGTCTCTAGCTCATAGAACGCCAGATCAATAGTTAGACCTCTCTCCCGTTCCTCTTTCAGTTTGTCCAGCACCCAGGCATACTTGAAGCTGCCTTTTCCTAGTGCTTCTGCTTCTGCCTCAAAGTCTTTAAGCTGTTTCTCGGGTATTGCCCCTGCATCGTAGAATAGGTGTCCGACGCTAGTGGATTTACCGTGGTCTACGTGACCAATGATGATCAGATTTATGTGAGGCTTCTCCCTTTTACTCATTTTACCTCATACTCCTTTACCCTACACTGATAATAAAATAGTTATTATGCTTATAGAACTTGCTTTAAAACAAGGCGATTTCAATTCGGTTTTATCTATCAAACCGGTTCCCCAAAGCCTGAGCAAGAGGTAGGAGAATTCAGAGCAGTGAGGAACCGTTAATACATACTAAATCCAGTGTATTTAGCTTTATGGTAGTCTAAATCAGGGTTATGTCACGATATGGATACTGATATAATTTATCGTCACATCTACATAACAGGTTTGAAAAAATGCCTGGACACTGGACAGAGAAACTATTCATAGAGAAACCAGAGTACTTCAAGAGAACCATAAAAGAGAGATTTAAGAAAACAGACCCAGAGATAGAGGGTCTCATCAAGCTCTTCACAGAGTACGGGGTCCCCAAAGGGGGTAGGATATTAGACCTTGCCTGCGGTATTGGCAGAGTCGCAGTGCCCCTAGCCCAGCACGATTACAACGTGGTGGGATTGGACATCTCACCAGACTACATTCAACACGCCAAGAAATACGCACAAGAAAAACAGGTAGAACATCAAACACGGTTCATAGAAGGCGATATGAGAAAAGTCTCCACAGAATTCAAAAACCAGACAGCGAGTTTCGACGCCGTGATAAACATATGGACATCTATGGGCTACTGGGACGAGGAGACAGATGAGAACATACTGCGCCAATCACTAGCATTAACAAGGCCAAGTGGAGTCTTCATAATGCACACAGTGAACAAAGATAATCTTCTAAGAAGATTCCAGGCCCGTGACTTCTCGGATGAGGATGACCTCGTTAGGTTGATGGATAGAAAACTCGATCTGGAGACCAGCAGGATGATCAATTACTGGACCTACTATTATAGGGAAAGCAACGGTGATCTAAAACTTCTAGAAAAAATGGAGATAAATCACAGGGTTTACTCGTTAAATGAGTTGAAGAAACAGTTCCAGGACGCTGGGTGGAGCTATAAAAAGTCATACGGGGGATTCACACTGGACCCCCTGACAATGGACACATTCAGCATGATAATCGTGGCCGAGAAACCATGACTTATCAATAAAAATTCCTCATTAATTAGCTATGAAGTTATTCCTAGGGTTGAAACCCTTGAACAACGAGCGACTGGAGAAATTATATTAGAAGCTGGATAATATAGAAATCCAGTATACTAGATGCACATTGCGAGAGTTCTATGACTACATGACTGGGGAGACCTTCACAAAAGACCAGACCAGCCTTAAGGATGTCCTATCCAGTTAGGGGTTAATGCTCCATGAGGTAGTGGAGATATCAGAGTTAAAGAAGAAGGGCTTAAAAATAGATCAAAAAGTAATAGTGGATTCACCCAAGGAACACATATACAATGCTCACTTCACCGCCATGGAGATAGAACTAGAATACCTCGCCTCACATGATGCTTCATCACTTAAGGATAGACTGCAAGCATATCACCTGTCCAAGACCTATGACCGTGGATACCGAACTCGATGAAGTCTATAGCTCAGCAGATCTGGAACAAGTATAGATCATATCTTAATCCCTGATGAAAGAGTACAGGTAGCCCAAGTGATCGAAGACATAGAGGTGGTCATCCACAGTGACAGGTACACTGGTTAGACCTGAGTTTAATCCTAGTTTCTGCTTTAAATCGCCTGTTGCCGAGTCTAAAAGATATACGTAGCCATCATGTGATCCGATTATCACCGTACCAGTGCTATGAACAAGTGTAGGAGATGACATGATACGTTCACCTGTCTGATAACTCCATATTCTTTCACCTGTGGAGGAGTTTACTGCATAAAAGTTGCCGCCATGGTCACCGTAATAGATCATACTGCCATCAGGAGTAATGGTGGGAGAAGACATGCTCCTATATCCTCCGATATGGGTCCAGATGGATATACCTGATGAGATATTAACTGCGTTCAAAGATCCACTCCATGAAGTAACATACACCACCCCACCATTGACCGCCACAGTGGACTTGATAGCACCACCTGTCTTGAAACGCCAACGTTCCGACTGGTTCAGGAGCCAGTAACAGTGCAAGTAGCCGTCATTCTCACCGATGAAGACACAACCAGAGTAAGGGTCCACAGTTGGTGTGCTATGGGGGTGATTTCCCAAAGATTCGCTTCTAAACACTTCCCTACCTGATTCAGCGTCTACGCCTACGAGATATCCATCGGGCCCCCTCATCTCTACGCCGATATACAAGGTATCATTAAAGAGGGTGGGAGATGACCCGATGAAATCCCCCAGATTAGATTCCCAAACGAGATCACCGGATTCACGGTCCACCGCGTATAACCAGCCATCATATGCACCAATATATACCTGTCCACGCTCTGAGTCAACCGTGGGAGAACCATGTATACCGTTCTTGGAGAAACGAGTATAGTGGCTCCAAATTATTCGACCTGTTAACCGGTTCACAGCAACAAGGGCACCGGTGTCCAAGCCAAGGTACAGGTTATCATTGTCTACAGCAGGTGAGCTTTTGGAGGCTGAGTATTCAGCCCGGTTTAGCCGCCGGGTTCTCCACTCTAGCACCAGTCCCTCGTCAACCCTGCAGTCTAATGGGGCTACGCCGCTGTGGGTTGTATCCACGCGATAAGTCAGCCATGGAGTGCTAATGGGATATTGGGGTTCACGGTAGAGCACCACTCTTGGCTCAGGCTCATAGAGGACGCTGAACCCGATTATCATGGTTAAGACTGTGGTGGTTAAAACCGTGAGTTTACCCCTGTGATTCATATTACTCCTGTATCTTTACGTGTCGAATATAAGAAATGGAGGCTAGAACCGTCTATGTTCAAAGAATAAACTGGTTCGATAGATTTGATATAATTGACTGAAACACTTGCCACCTGTTGGTTGTGTCATATAATAGCACATGGGTGGAGCGCTTCCCTTTGTGCAAGCATAACTTATTCTGGTCTCCCTAACTTTATGCCATTTCTCACTTTTCATAATTTATGAGGGAGTTTTTGAATTTATTTTTTTTTCAGAGGTAATTCACGCTTCTCTCTTGGTATCCATCATGTTTCAGTAACCCTGGTCATGAGCGTATAGATTAAATACGTTGGTGTATTCCATTGCCGGTATTCAAAAGGGATTAATTTGGAAGGGGAACGCGACGATAAACTTTATCTTGGATACTTGGCGTCAAGCCACTTCGTTATACATGTATTCACTATGCTGTTGCCGGTGCTCCTACTACCTTTTCAGGATGAACTGGGTATCAGCCTAGTACAGCTGAGTCTCCTCTCATCCATACCAAGGCTCATCAACGTATTTATTTACATTCCAACAGGAATAATAAGCGACCAGTATCCAGCAAAAACACTATCACTGAGCTTCATAGTTACGCTATTAGGCTCATTAATTATCCCCCTGAGTAATGGATTCAATATGCTACTAGCTGGATTCATACTCATCTCAGTCGGTTCAACACTTTATCACCCACCAAGCCTAAAAATGGCTAGCAACTTCGACCCCACAAAGATGAGTATGGCCTTGGGTATCCACAACATTGGATCCAATATTGGGTTCGCAGCTGGACCATTACTCCTAGGGGTCTTCATGACTCGTTGGGGATGGAGATACAGTTTCTACGTCTGGGCAGTATTCACCTTGGTGATGACTATTATCAGCTTCAAGTATACTGGAAGAATACTGGAGGGTGAAGAGAGACGTGAGATCAATTTAGTCGCTGGGTTAAGGGATATTATTTCCAAGGATTTCCTTATTGTTGTAACCGTATCAACCTTGATTGAAGCCATATTCAATATATTGGTGACCTATGTCCCAGCCTATTTCACAATCGAGATTGGGTTTAGCTATAGCCTCACCAGTATAATATCTGGACTGGGGCCAATTACAGGCATATTAGGCAGCCTATTCGGAGGATACATCGGATACAGATATGGGAAATACAGGATGGGTATCCTAGTAAACGCCCTGCTCGCTGGGCTATTATTCATATTCCCGTCTCTGAGAAATCTCATCATCGTGGTAGGCATATATGCCCTATACAGATGTCTCCAAGCAGCCTTTATGCCACTACTCAACAGCATGATAGCCAGCCACAGCAGCCTAGAGAACCGGAGTCTAGCATACAGTTTCAACTTCGTGATGGTGAACCTATTCGGATCACTATCCACTACGGGAACCAGTGTATTGATTGAGAATTATAGCACAAGAGTGATTTTCCCTATGTGCATTGCAGCCATCGTACCTGTATGTTTATTCATTTGGCTACTCAGCAGATACGAGTAAACTTGGCTAACAGTTTTATCCCTCGAACTTAATTCATGAAGTATGAGCATATTAGACGCCATATTCAACAACTTTTGGGTAATATTCCTCTTCTTCAGCTTAATCTACCCCCGGCTCCAGCAGAATATACTACAAAACTCTAGGGAGAGCTCACTGAAGAGTCTAGGTAGAAAGAGAGGCACCAACGTCATATCACTGATACATAGACAGGAGACCCTAAGCTTATTCGGGTTACCCATAGCCCGATACATTGACATTGATGATAGTGAAGAGTTGCTAAGGATCATAAGGTTAACACCGGATGAGCAACCTATAGACCTCATAATACACACCCCCGGTGGTATCGCATTAGCAGCCACACAAATAGCCTTCGCCCTGAAAGCCCATAAAGGCAAGACCACGGTGATGGTCCCCCACTACGCTATGAGTGGGGGAAGCCTAATCGCTCTGGCCGCTGACGAGATATTAATGGACCCTCACGCCGTGCTCGGACCAGTTGATCCTCAGATAGGCACCCAGAGAGGAACCTACTCCGCCACCAGCATACTCAAAGTAGTGGAGACGAAAACCAGGGATGAGACAGACGACGAGACATTGTATCTAGCGGAGGAGGCTAGAAAAGCCGTAGAACAGATGAAGGAGACAGTTAGGCAGCTACTGGGAGACAAGTTTGACGAGGAGAAGGTTGAGAAGGTTATCGATAACCTTGTGGAGGGAAAATATACTCATGATTTTCCAATCACAGCTGAGGCAACATGTGAACTACTGGGACAATGTGCGACAGCTGAGCTTCCCATAGAAGTCTACGAACTAATGGACTATTATAAGATGGACAAGCCCCAGAGACGAGGGATCGAACACGTGCCCTTACCCAGGCCACGGGGAGGGGAAAAATCCTAACCCAGTTTTTCATAATTGTTTTACCCATCTAGGATATATACTGATGCAACAATGCTTAATGATAATCAGCTCAGGCAACTGATAGCACAAACAGGGTTAATTCGGGAACACATTGATCTGGACACTCAGTTACAGCCCAGTGGATTTGACCTCAGCCTAGAATCAATAGAAAAACTGGAAACTCGGGGATCAGTGGATTTCAGTAACGAGGAAAGAGTGATCGCGGAGACCAAGCCGCTTATGATCGACGACGAGGGATGGTATAACCTTGAGAAAGGGGTTTACAAGGTTATCTATAACGAAGTGGTGAAGATGCCACTAGATGTGGCGGCGATAGCGCGTACTCGTTCAACCCTGCTGAGAAACGGCGCTGAAGTGGGAACAGCAGTATGGGATCCAGGCTATGAGGGGCGCAGCAGCAGCATGTTGACAGTCCATAATCCCCATGGTATAAGACTCAAGAAGAACGCAAGGGTAGCCCAGCTAATATTCTTCCACACAGGCATAGTGGAGAAAGGATACAGCGGCGTATACCAGAAAGAACGCATGTAGATACCCAGTTTTTCGCAACTTATTTATTCAAAGGCTATTCTCAAAGAGGCAACGGTGTATTAAAGTGTCAAGCTTATTCAGATCAAGACTAGCCAAAGAGTTTGATGACAGAACAGCACGGTTCCACACAAGCGTAGTCGAAGACTTGCGTATGTTCGAGGAAGACATAGACGGAACCATGGCTCATGACATCATGCTTAAAGAACAAGGCATACTGGAAGAAGAAACCCTCAAGAAGATACTCGGTGCCTTGAAGGAGATTAAAGAAGAGTGGAGAAACGGTGAACTAGAGGTAGGCGCCGAATACGAGGACATCCACGAGTATATCGAGGCAAGGGTAATAGAGAAGACTGGAATCGAAGAGGGAGGAGCCATGCACACTGGGCGTAGCAGGAACGACCAAGTGATGGTGGATATGAAGATGGTTACCAAGAAGGAGTTGCTAGCCATCGCAGAGAATGTTCTCAACCTCGTCAAGGATATGTGTGAACTAGCTGAGAAACACACGGAGACACCCATGGTCTACTACACACATGGACAACCAGCACAGATTGGAACCTTCGGACACTACCTACTAGCCTATGTAGACCAGTACCTACGAGACTACCAAAGGATAAAGAACTGCTATGACAGGGTAAACACCAATCCACTGGGCGCAGCCGCTATCGGTGGCACCAATTTTAGAATAAACAGGCTTAGAACAAGCGAGTTACTGGGGTTCGACAGTATCCAAGAGAACAGTGTTGACGCAGTGAGTAGCCGAGACTGGGCTGTGGAGTGCACCAGTGTGCTCAGCATCCTAGCCGCTAACATGAGCAGGATGGCAGCAGACTTCGTTATGTGGGCTGGAGCAGAGTTCCAGTACATCACAGTAGCAGACGAGTACAGCAGTAGTAGCAGCATCATGCCCCAGAAAGTCAATCCAAGCACCCTAGAACTAATCAGGGGAAAATCAGCAGAGGTCTTCGGTACCCTACAAGAAATGATGACCATGGTTAAGGGACTTCCAACAGGCTATTACCAAGACCTACAGCAGACAAAGATAGCCCTCTGGCGAGCATTCGATACCACAAGGACAAGTCTTGAAGTACTCAACGGAGCCATAAGCACCCTCACAGTGAACGAGGAAAAGATGATGGATCAGGTGAGGGGCAGCTTCATCTTCGCGGTCCAGCTAGCTGAGATCTTAGCCGAGAACGAGAAACTGAGTTTCCGTGAGGCATATAAGATCACAGCAGACGTGGTGAAGAAACTCGTCTCCGAGGATAGAACTCTGGAAGACCTAGAAGCTGAAGATGTCCAAGAAGTAGCTAAGAAACTATTTGGTAAAGAGATCAAGGTTAGCAGCAGCATAGCCGATAAGATAGCCAACCCAGCAGAGGCGTTAAATAATCTAAGAAGTCCAGGCAGCCCGCATCCTGCCGAGATCGGTATGGCCGTGGAGAACAGGCTTGAACTCAGGGAAAGATACTGGAAAGAGTTTGACTTCCTTAGGGTGAAGCTGGATATCGCCAGGGGTAACCTTGAGAACGCCATAAACCAGTATATCTCCTAAATTCCTTTTAGCTAGTAATACACTTCTTATTTCTGAGTAAGTTGAAGAGAAGCCATGTTATCATAGGGGTATTAATCATCCTCGCCTCAGCTGGATTAATCGAGTATTACACTGAGAGCAGATTCCCAACAAGGGAGATACCCTTAGTTATTGTACCCGAGTTGGAGATAGGGAAGACACATACATTCTCGTATTCACGTGAGATGCAAAGAGTTGGCACCTATAGCTATACGCTCTCTAGCAAGGAAAATGGGATATACACCATGATTAGCAATACAGAAGTAAGTTTTGAGGGAAACAGCATCCAGCTTGAGAGTAGCTTCATGTTCGATGAAAAATACAGCCCACAGGGATACTTGTTGAACGTAAACCAGGACGGAAAAGAGAACGAGATCATTATAACATTCCAAGGAGGAGAGGCAGTATCAACAGTTAACTTTGATAACGAGACTATCACCACATCCAGTGATTTCCCGGAGGGAGGATTACTAGCCGAAAACAATATGCCTGGTCCATGGGAGGTACTTCTATTATCGGCTCAAATGGAGGCGGGAGAGAGATACAGGGCAAAGGTCTATATTCCTCAAGGCGGAAAAACATTTAATCTAGAATTCTATGTAAACGAAAACCCCAAGACCGTCCGAATAAACGGTGAGGATATATCCTGTGATCTAATACAGGAATCAAAACTGGATCTCAGGTTCTACTTCTATGAAGGAGAACTGATGCAGATGAGAAACGATGACCAGGACATCATCTTCACTCGTTTAGATGGTTAGATCTGCATCGCTAACGCGAGAGCCCCCATTATCACGGCGTCATCTCCCAGAGGTGTGATCTTGATCTCAGGAAGCTTATTTATAGTGTACTTTCCAACATTCTCCAGTATAGGATTGAGTATTTTCTCTGGGTTGTTTAGGGCTATTGATCCCCCGATTGTTATTAACTCTGGATCATAGGCGTTGATTATGTTGGCTACTCCGATGGCGTTTTTAACCCCTATCTCTTTGATTATTCTATCCGCGTGCTTATCTCCTTTTCTGGCAGCGGTGAATATGTTCTCCGAGGATAGATTACTTGGATGTCCTCCAGTTAAACGGTATAGTGCCCCATTCTGCCATTCCCTATCTTCTAATAAGGTTCTAGCGTATGCTGGGATATTGTTCCCACAACTATAGGCTTCCCAGTGCCCTTTGCAGCCACATCCACAGATTAACTCGGAGTCAGGATCAAGTGTGAAGTGACCTACCTCAACAGCGTTACCATCCTTCCCTAAAAGGAGGTTACCGTCAACAATAGCCCCCCC
>CAZAQI010000053.1:0-14130 GCA_964487465.1 uncultured Candidatus Bathyarchaeia archaeon | reverse complement strand
AACTCTAGTCTCGGCCATTTTCTCCCTTCCTTTCTTTAAACATTGGCGGGCCTGAAGGGATTCGAACCCTTGGCCAACGGCTTTCTTCGACCCTTGGGTCTTAAAAGGCCGATGCTCTACCTTGCTGAGCTACAGGCCCAGTCTTTTCAAGACGTTAACCCATTTACATCAACAGGATATATAACTGTTTTTCGTTTTGCTGCATTCATTTAATATACCACCGATTAATGGGAAAACTGGGTCGCGATAATACTTATATTAACCACTATAGAGTTGATGAATACAACTGCGGCTATGGTCTAGGGGTTATGATCTCAGCTTCCCAAGCTGATGACTCGGGTTCGATTCCCGGTAGCCGCATCATTTTTCACATATATCTGAATACATTAATATACATAAGACAAGTTATTTGATGACGTTGATATATCCAAGTCATTGTTTATCATTTTTATCTAAATCGTTACGCTAGAGATATGTTTTAATTATGGGCTCTCCTTACACTATCTATGCAGTATTGTAGAAAATGCGGCAATGAGCTAGAAGACAGTGCAAGATTCTGCCCAAAATGTGGAACAGCGGTTAGGGGAACCTATTGGGAAGACATTAACGTAGCAGCAGACGACCTACTATCAAAAGTAAAAGAACTAATCAAAGAAGGAAACGTAACAAGAATAATAGTGCTCAACGAGAAGGAAGAGCAACTTTTCGAGATACCAGTAACCATCGCGGCTGTAGGGACTCTTCTTGCTCCCCAGTTAGCAGCTCTCGGAGTCATAGCGGCCCTCGTGACTAGACCAACAATTAGGATCGAGCGCAGAGTTAAACCAGAAAATCTGGAAGAAGCCGAGAAATAAGACCCGCAACCCTCTTTATTTATTAATCATTTATCTTAACCTGTGTCAATTCAAGTTATTCCCATTCGAGGTTTACCCATCATCAATGAGGGTGATGATCTAGCAAAACTAGTTATTGAGTCTATGGCTGAGATGGGGTTAAGCCCCATGATGGGTGATGTATACATATTTTCACATGTGATTGTTTCACGATCAGAAGGTAAGACAGTGGATCTACGTAAGATTACTCCCGCTGAAAAAGCGCAAAAATACGCCGATATTACGGGCAAAGATCCAAGGCTTGTTCAAGTTATATTGAATGAGTCCAACGGAATAAGACGCATATCCAATGGAGTATTGATAACAGAAACAAAACATGGGTTTGTATGCGCTAACGCTGGAGTTGATAAATCCAATGTCCCAGGGGATGATGTGGTCTCGCCTTTACCAGATGATCCGGATAAATCAGCTAAAAGTATACGGCAAAAAATACAGAAACTAACGGGGTTAAATGTTGGTGTAATAGTGTGTGACACTCATGGAAGAGCACATAGATGTGGCGAAGTAAATATGGCTGTCGGGGCAAGTGGGTTCGAGGTGATCAGGGATAGACGGGGCGAGAGAGATCTCTTTGGATATGAATTGACTGTTAAGAGGACCGCGGTCTCAGATGAGTTGGCAGCTGCCGCTGAACTTGTTATTGGACAGAGCTATGAAGCGGTTCCAGTTGCGTTGATTCGAGGTTATTCGATACAATTATCCGAAACCAGTGTTGCTAAAGACCTTGTTAGGCCTAGAGAGGGAGATTTATTCCTATAGGCTTTGCTTATTAGATTAAATCTGGTTATTTAGGATCAATGGAGTTAGAATGATAGAATTAAAATTATTAACGTCACAATTATATGGGACATTATTTACATAAGTGTATCAAAAATCACGCTAAAACAGGGGGAATATACTGCCCGTTTTAACCATATGTACAAGGAAGAAAGTAAATACGATGAACGCTATAACTAGTTTGCCCGAATGGAAGCGGTGGTTCGCCAAAACAAGCGAAAGGCGAAAGGGTCGCAGAATCGAAGGAATGGGCTTAGAAAGATCATGGCTTTGGCTATGGAACTTCATTCCTACGATGAGAACATTCGGGCACTTTTCATTTTGGAGAACGTGTAATTACGTTCCTATTGGGTATATGCCTAGATAATTCTAAATTATATGTATAATTGATCGATAGATAAGCTAACTATAAAAAAGAGGTATTAATGAGAAAATGTGGTTTTGGTTAGGAGCAATCCTCGTAATAGCCGCTGTCTTAATCCTTCCCGCTATTTATATTGTTCCACAGTGGGAAAAAGTAGCAGTAGTAAGATTTGGGAAAATAGGGAAAATAGTGGACCCTGGACTCCATCTACGAATACCTGTTATAGATACCTTGATGCACGTAGACATTCGTACACAGACCGTTGACTTGATGGTGCAACAGGCTATCACAAAGGATAACATCATGATCTGCTGGAAAGTAGAGAAGAAGTTGCATCTCAATTGAAGGAGGAGATAGATCTACTACGATTGGGGTATTGATATAACCCGTGCAGGGTTACAAGACATTAGTTTACCGCAGGACATGAAAAGAGCCTTTGCTGTACAAGCTGAGGCTGAGAGGGAGTCACGGGCTACTCAAATAATGGCTAACGCCGAATTACTAGCATCAGAAAAGCTCGAGGCGGCAGCTGAAAATATGAAGGACCCCAATGCTATGCAGTTACGTATACTGAGCACAATTAATGACATTAGCAAGGTCCAGAGTAATACTAATTTTGGCGCTACCTTTAGAAACCTTAAAATCTGCAGGTATTGACGGGGTTGCGGCGATGTCTTCTATCCAGGATAAACCCTATTCTAACCGAAAAGAAAGCTAGGAACCCAAGATAAAATAGCAATAGTGCCTAATCCTATACATATTTTCCAGAAACTAATCCTTTGAGACAGTTGAAGCATTGAATCAATGGTAAAATAGCCTATCAATGCCGATACCCCTGCTGATAGCATTGCGTAAAGATCTGGATTAAATCCATCCACAATCATTAAACCCAAGGCAGCCGCAAAACTGGCTGGTATACTCATGAGGAAGCTGATATGAAACGCTTCTTCACCCTTGAAATTTTTCATCAGCAGAATTGATGTGGTGAGTCCGGAACGTGACAAACCCGGGATTATGGCAAGGCCCTGTACAGCTCCTAAGATGATTGAAGTACTCCAAGAGACTTCTGATTTATCTTGTTTTCTCTTCCCCGCGTTTCTTTGAAGCAAACCTGTTATTATTAAAGCAAGCCCAGTTAGCGCTAATATTAGTTCTCCGTAAATGACTGATATATTCATCCACATAAAAATGGGGAATCCAACGATTCCGGTTAACCCAGTCATTACGATTAACTTGGATCGCAGATCAGCGTATTCTTCGCTGTTACCCATTAATATCTTGATAACTTTTTCTTTAAAATACACCAAGGCTGCAAAACCTGTTCCTATGTGGAGGAAAATAGCTGTAGATATAGTTTCCTCTGTATTCAACCCGAAATAGCTCACTAGGATTATTACTAGATTTCCCTCACTGGACACCGGTAACCATTCAAGGACCCCCTGTAAGAAGCCAATTATTATAGACCCTAGTACCGAGTTCACAGGTTTAATGAAACCTTCCGGGATATAATTCCAGCGCCCAAATTATTTAAAACTCAGCTCCCTTTCAATGGAATCATGCTTGACACTGAACAGATAAACAACGAGATGAATAAATTAATCATTGATAGACGTTTTCAAGAAATCATTAAGAAATCAGATGAGATGATCGATGCTTATCCCTATAGTTATTTGGGTAGATGGTGGAAGGCTAGAGCTTACACTTTTCTAGGTGATACGGACAAGGCTTTACACTGGTTTATGGAGGCATTAAAGAATACAGCGAGCGAGGAAGAAGAATCCCGGGTTTGCAGTAGCTTCGCAAACGTATATAACATTAGAAAAGATTGGCATAACTCATTAAAATATTCAGAAATAGCCTTAGAGCTGAACCCTAATAATCCTGTAGCCATTATCACTAGAAGCATCGCACTATCTGCAACAGGTAAGAAACAAGAAGCATATCAACTAATCAATGAACACAGGGGAATATTCAGAGAAGAATATGAGAAAGCCTGTATAGCCGCAGTGTTGAGTAATAAAGAAGAGATGCTGCAACACCTCAGAAATTCTATAATAGAAAACCCACACCATAAAATCACAGTATTATATGATCCTGAGTTTGAACCCTATCTAAAACACAACGACTTCAACAAACTCCTAAAAGATTAGTCAACTTTATCAACTCATGATAATGTGAGATAGGTGAATCATATTTGAAGATATTAGTACTCCACGGATCAAAACCAAGTAAAAACAGCTCAGAGATGGTGGATGTAGCTGAAGAAATGGGTCATAAAGTATTGTCCGGTCCAACTAGTGATGTTTCCAGTTATATCCGTCAAGATGGGTCTCGGTTCTGGCTTGGAAGAGATGAGGTAACAGATTTTAATCTCTGTTTTCTCCGCAGCTTTGGTCCGGGAAGTACTGAGCAGGTTACGCGCAGAATTAGCCTGATGGAGCACATGGAAGTAGCTGGTATCAGGGTTATTAACAGCACTTACCCGTTTAGACGGAGTAGAGACAAATATTCAACACAGTACACGCTTCAAGCGGCGGGTATCCCAATTCCCGAGACATATACTACTGAAAGCTTGGCTCGTGCATATGAGATGACTGAGGAGATGTGTCCTATTATCTACAAACCTATTCTCAGTAGCATGGGCAGGGGTAGTATGATGTTCGATGACACTGATCTCGCCTATAACGCATATAAGATGCTGAGTAGAATGTATCATCCGTTCCTTATTCAAGGTTACATCCCAAACCCCGGTAGAGACATAAGGCTCTTTGTTATTGGAGATAAATGCGTGGGTGCGGTCTACAAATATATGGCTAAAGGTGAGTGGAAGAGTAACGTCGCTCAGGGCGGTAAGATGGTGGAGGCGGAGATGGATCCATCACTCGTAGAATTAGGAATCAAAGCAACCAAAGCTATGGAACTTGATTACTGTGGTGTCGATATATTAGAGTCACCTAGTGGCCCAGTAGTGCTAGAGATGAACGCTGCTCCCGGTTGGCAAGGATTAAAGGATGCTACCGGGAAAGATATTGCGAGATTAATAGTGAATTATGGAGTGAGACAGGTTGAGTGAAGAACTAAGCAAGATACCAATTAAGATAACTGTAGTAGATAAGGGAACAGCTAAAGGATACTTAAACAGGCTCACAGCTCCCCTGACTGTCGAGGTTATACTAAACCTATTACCAATAAATAGTAGAACCGCTCCTGCTATGGGACATATATCAGTCCTACTAGGGATAAAACGTGGAACCGAAAAACCTGTTAACGAGGTTGAAGCTGGAACCATAGCTTATTGGCCAAGAGGAGACGCTTTAACAATCTACCCGAAGGATGCTAAACCATATGGCCCAGTAAATAAGATCGGTGAAATCGAGGAAAACCTTGAACTATTTAAAAGACTTAGAAGTGGGACAAGAATTATTATTGAGCGTCTTTAGACTCAACCATAGCGTAGACCTTGAGGTTACTGCTTCTGGTAACCATTTTAATTATTTCTCTCTCCTCAAGAATGTCTAACATTCTCTTAGCTACGCTTACCTTCAAGTTGAATCTAGACGCTATTCCTGTGGCTGTGATGGCTTTCATCCCACGAATTGCACCCATTACCTCGTCACTCTCCAGATCTGGCATCTCAACAGATCCAGCTACTTTTTCGTTTGGTCCTTGACTTGACATTAATATTCAGGCAACAAAATGTATTGGAGTTATAGATAAACCCTACGTTAGAGATATTTTCTTATCTCTTCTTCGTCAAGGGCGCTGAACTCTTTTGTTTCTTTGGGTATAACCGCGACATTGACACCGTCTGCAGACACTTCATCTGTAGCTGCTTCTTTTAGGGCTTCAACAGCCAAGCCAATGGATTCATCGAGAGTTATCTCCTTTCTGTATTGATTTGTTAAAACTTGTTTAGCTTTGTCACTGTTTCTACCTATGGATACTGCTTTGTATCCCCTATAGCTTCCACTGGGATCTGTTGCGATTAAGCTGACCCTGAATTCATCCACTCCACCGAAAAGCAGGCTTACACCAAATGGTCTTACACCCGCGTTCTGGGTGTAACGTTGAAGCAGATCTCCTACATTGCTTGTTAAGTCTTCTACATCCACGGGTTCATCATAAGTCATTTTATTGCTCTGGCTGTAGAGACGTGCCTGTTTTATAAGTACTCTAGCATCTGGGCTGAGTCCCGCTATAGCAACTCCAATATGGTCATCGATTTTGAATATCTTCTTACTGTTACCTGGTGCCGCTAGTTTACTTAACTGGGGCTCCATCGCAGCAAGTACTACACCTTCCTCGCTTCGAACCCCCACAATGGGGCTTCCGCGTTTTACTAATTCTAAGGCGTACTCTACTTGGTATATTCGTCCTTCTGGTGAGAAAATGGTAATTGCTCTATCGTATTCTCTTCCACGTGACACAGTTATCAGCCCGGGGTATCCTGAATAGGGAAGGTAGCCCCATTTTTAAAGGTTGCATAGATTTGACCACTGATGTAAAATAATTGAAGAACAAATAATCAATGACAAATTATGGTTGAGACTAATCGAGAAAAACTCTTGGAGATCGGAGTTATAGGTGAGATAACTCATCCAGCCATTGACTCTAGGTATGTAAATAATTGGGAGGGAAAACCAAGCGTTGGCTTGGGGATGGGTGGAATAATATATAATGTTAAACCTGGGGACAACTGCTTTGACTGGGCTTGGGGCGAGAAAGTGGAGCCAGGTGTATCCGTCGATGGAGTAGGTAATGACCGAGCCAAAGGTAGTTTCAGGAACTTCAGCTGTATAGGTAACCGGGCTAAACTGGTTAAAGGAGAAGCCAAGAGCGAAGAGGGTATAGTTGTCGGTAAGGTTGGTGGATTACCTGATAGGATGCATCACGTGATAATTTACTTTAAGGAAGATGTTCTGAATGATTTAGCTATAGGTGATAAGGTTCAGGTTCGGAGCATAGGTGTTGGACTAAAATTCACTGATTATCCTGAGATACGTTCTGTAGGTATTTCTCCTCGACTATTGAACACGATGGGGTTAAAAGATGCTGATGGAAAGCTAGAAGTACCAGTTACAACGGTTATCCCCGCCGAATACGTTGGCATGGGAAGCGGAGGGGCCCCTGTTGAGTCTAGCTCTTGGAACGTTATGACTCAGAGCCCGGACGCCTTAAATCATCTTAAAAACGTGAAACTTGGAGACATTGTTGCCCTAAAGGATATTCTAAGCGCATGGGGAAGGGGCTATTATGAAGAAGCCTATACGATAGGTGTTGTAAGTACGGGCTCTAGCAGTAAGCTAGGTCAAGGAATAGGAGTAACAACGATAATGACATGTAAACAAGGAGAAATAACCCCCCTTATTGAACCAGATGCAAATATTGGAAACTACTTCCAAATAGGAGGCACCTAATATGCTCAGAGATAACAGAGAAAAACTACTAAAGATCGCAGTACAGGGCGAAATCGTATCCCCAAGCAGTGGAAGTTACCGGGCTCAATGGGATGGACAACCAAAGCTAGCGTTAGGTATGGGAGGGATTAAGTATAATCTTAAGGTTGGTGATCCTTGTTTCGGATGGGCGAACGGAGACCATGTTGAACCCGGTGTAACCATAAGAGGAAAAGAAAAAGATAATCCCAGTGACTGCGCCTTGGCATGGTTAGCCTGTATAGGGAATGAAGCAAAACTAGTATCAGGTGAAGCAAAAGGAGAAAAGGGTGTTTTCACCGGGCGTCACGCTGGCGCAGATGATCTAGTATGGTTCCCAGATGAGACATTGGAGAAGCTTGCAATAGGTGATAAGGTGCAGGTAAAATCTCATGGCGCCGGGTTAGAGCTACTGGATTACCCTGATATCAGGCTCAATAAGATGAGTCCGAGGCTTCTAGACTCTCTAGCGATAGATGAAGAAGACGGGAAACTCATTATCTCAGTTGTGAAAGAGATACCTAGCTACTTGATGGGTTCGGGGATTGGATGGAGTACCAACACTGAACCCGTTGACTATGATATACAGACTACCGACCCGAAACAAGTGGAGAAATTTGACCTTGAGAGCCTAAGACTGGGTGACATTGTTTGTCTAAGAGATCAGTTATGCATCAATGGTAGGGGTTACTGGAAAGGCGCGGTAACAGTTGGTGTTATTGTCCATGGAGCTAGTGATTACGCTGGGCATGGTCCGGGCGTGAACCCAATTATGAGCACAAAAGATGGGCGATTAGAAGTAAAACTAGTTGATAAAGCTAATATTGCTGACTATTTTGATCTAACCTAATATCTTTTTACTTCACAATTATGATTCCTGATAAGAATGTAGATTATCTTACCAGATAAAAACTATGTAGATGGACTAGTAAATTTATCTAATGACTTCAGAGAGTAAAACACTTGGGTACATAATATTCCAGTAGTCCAGATTACGATAAAAGAAAAAGCAGAAGAAAAACTATTTGGAAAAACGTAGTGCTACTAGCTGTTGATGATAATAACCTTGTGGGTTATGTGGGGATACATCATTGGCTTGAAGATCAGAGAAGCCAACACAGTCTATGCTTATGTAGCTGATTTTATTCACGCATCATTAAAAGCCATGCCAAGACTAGGATTCAAGTACATAGAGAACTTATATGAAACCGATTTCTAAGACCGTGAAGCATGGGTATATGTCTTTATGAGAGAAGTATAAGAAACGTTAATTCATATTCTATACTTTGAAATATGTTACCTTTTCTCGGCCATACCTCTTTAGTGGCTTAGTTAAATGCCTGTGAGCGCTTTTATCAGGTAAATATATGCCCGGTTCCAGTTTTCGTGTTACTGGTACCTTCTTTTCGACGAGATCCTCTCCACGGTATCCGCATTTTTTACATCTTAGACCCTGGTCTTTTCCCATGGACTCTGTTGATCCCCCGCATTCAGGGCACTTGGGCTTAACCAACTTGTACTGGGTAGCTAACTTGTACACCACCATTTTCTCAAGATTAAGTGTGAAAGCTCCTTCATGCAGACTAACCCCGGAAAATGCATTAATCTTATCTCCTGGTAAGAGCTGCCTCACTATGTCTCTGAATGAGCCCGTTGGTTCATAGGCTGCGCAATCCACTATACCCGTCTCATCTTTAAGTTTGAAGAACACGTGACCCCCCTCGATAGTAACCGGCTCTGATTCAACAACCCCCTGTACAATTGCCGGATTATATGCAACGAGCTCTGATATCTTAATTGGATCACTAAAATGTTGATCTGTTCCCTGATTTGTCTTGCAGATCATCCACCGCTCTACAGGTTCAATTGATTTAATCATGTTTTTCGCAGTGAATACTGCTTTAGGGTTCTCTCCTCTGACTCCATAGAGAACCGGGTCAGGTCCACGGGGCGTGATTAGGGGGTCTCCATTCTCATCTAAGTTATTGTATGTATCTTCATGTAGTGTCTTATCCATTTCTTTTATGGAGTTATCATCGACTCTTCTTGGGGTTCCCCAGTTTTCGGGAACTCTGTAGGTTAACAACTCGTAGGTGTAATCCTCTTCAAGTGTTCCCCCGATAGCGGCTAAAGCCCCAATTAATCCCCGCCCATTCTTGTATTCCAAATAGTCCAGATTTCTATTATCTATGATCTTTACGGCATCCTTTTTCTTTATGATAGATTTGACCACTCTATGAGAGTACTCTTTAACTTCATAGGGTACCTCCCCTTCTAAGAAAACAACTCCCGGGTTAGTGTTATCGCATTGGAATTCTCCATATTTTTCAATTAACTCCCTAACCGTGTTCTTCACCTCGTCGTACTTGGAGTCCTCTATTTCCATTCTTAGGCACATGGCTGCATTACCCCGTGTCTTCCATGGCGTATTGGGATTCAACCTCAACAAAGTAGGATAACCTGTAAACTCAGCGCCTAAATCCATAAGCTTCTCCACGAGACATGCGGCTATGTAGGTAGTACATCCGCCCTCTGGGCTATCTGTATCATCCATCCCGATATGCAGTTTCAAGATAATCCCTATTGCACAGTGACAGTAAAAAGGATATTAAAAAGGGTGTGATTTTTTGCCTAGACTACGATCATCGTAAGCGTGGACCGAACCTTATCTAGTCGCCTGATCTTCCAACTAATGATGTCTTTGAGTTCCTGCATTGTCTCTGTCTGTATACGAGCAATAATGTCGTATACACCATAGACCATGTAAGCCTCTTTGACTTCCTCAATCTCTTTCAGGCCTTTCAGTACCTCGCTTTCAGATCCTATCTCGGCGTTGATTAATACGAAAGCTGTTGCCAAAACCTGCACCAGTTATTGATAAAGTGTAAGGGGATTTAAAAGTTATCAATGTTAGTTATTTTAATTATTTAACTGGGGTGGAAAATATGCCAAGATTAGTGATTAATAACCGTGAATATGATCCCTGTGTGATCTTGTTTGATGTTGATGGTACTCTTGTAGATGACAGTCTTAGGTATAGTCAACTGGGTAAAAATAGGTATGAGATATTCAATGACTTGTCCTCAAAAAATGCAGCAGCTATATGGGCGAAACTAACTGGCTTGGAGATTGAGGACTGGACCGTGGATAAGAACGGCCCCATAAGTAAGGCCCCCAGAAGAGATGACTTAGCGATAGCATCATGTGCCTTATACCTCGATGGATATCCATGGTATGAGGCAAGACGCCTAGCTGAGACTATATACGATAAAGCTGATGAGCTTCAAGAGAAGAGTTACAAACCCAGATTATTCAATGGAGTCAGAGAGAAACTAGTAGAGTTAAACGATGCAGGGTTTAAGCTAGGGATCGCAACCAACGGGGTCACAATTATAACCGAGAAACTATTGACTGTGTTGAATATCCGAGAACTCTTTACTATAGTGGTTGGAGCTGATCTAGTTGAGAATAGTAAACCGGCGCCCGATATGCTCCTATATGCTTGTATGCAACATGGCTACGTTCCATCTGAGTGTCTATATGTTGGTGATCAGTTCACCGATATTAAGGCAGCTGAAAACGCGGTAATCCTTGCAAGCTTGGGGGTAAGAAACAGGGAAATAATTGAGTTAGCTGATGAGTGGGTGGATTCAATAGATCAAGTAAAGGTTTTAGACGATGTTTCTCTTCAATAATTTCTAATAACCTGTAGATCATCACTTAATTAAATATAATCAGGAGAGATTGATTAATTGACCATCTTGGGAGAGTATCTGACGGTAAAAGAAATGATTGCTGTCGAGATGAATGCAGAGCATCTCGGTGTATCCACACAGCTAATGATGGAGAATGCTGGACGCGCCATAGCCAATGAGATCGCAAAAAGGTACCCAATCGACAATAAAATAGTCGCTGTATCCGGGTTATCGGGAAATGGGGGAGATGCCTTTACGGCTGCGCGTCACCTCGCTTGTATGGGGTACGATGTAGAGTCACTGGTTCTCGGGGAGCCAGAAAAAATATCTTTGAAGAATACTAGGGTTAACTATAACGCATTAGCACGTATGCTTGATAGTGTGAAGATAACCCTTGTAAAGGATAGTAGCCAGATACCGGAAATTGACTGCGATATAATAATAGATGGATTAATAGGAACTAGTATGCATGGGGAGCTACGCCCCCCGTTTCTCCAACTGGTTAAAGAAATCAATAGTGTTGATGCTATCAGGGTCTCGGTAGATATACCTACAGGGATGGAGGCGGATACGGGGAAGGTCTACGGGGAATATGTGAACGCAGATTTGACATTGACTTTCCACAAACCTAAATTAGGGTACAAATATAACCCCGGGATAACCAAGGAGCTTATCCTAACCAGTATAGGAATACCCCCAGAGGCAGAACAATACACAGGCCCAGGCGATGTATATATGTTACATCCTCAAAGAGAACCTGAGAGCCATAAAGGCATGTGGGGTAGTCTGCTCGTTATTGGAGGGAGCGAGACCTATTCGGGTGCACCTATTCTGACATCTATGGCTGCCTACCGTATGGGTATAGACCTCGTGTATACCGTGATTCCTGAGACCGTTGCAAGCGCTGTTATGACTTGGAGCCCAAGTATGATAGCTGTTAAACTGGATGGTGAACGGCTTAGTCCTGATAACATTGAACCAGTTGAGAAATATTTGGATAAGGTGTCAGCCGTGGCTATAGGACCTGGTTTAGGGTTAGCCCAAGAGACTGTTGAAGCGGTGTCAATATTGGTGAAGAAGATTAATGCTCGGGGTTTACCAGTAGTAATAGACGCTGATGGACTGAAAGCTTACGCTGTTGATCCACTTGAACTAGATACAAATACTATATTCACTCCGCATAGCCGTGAATTCCAGCAGCTAACAGGTAAAACCCTTACTGGTGATCATATTGAAAAGGGTGAAATTGTCCAAGGGGAGGCGGAAAGACTAGGGACTGTTATCCTGTTGAAGGGTAATGTGGATGTTATTAGCGATGGCCAATATACTCGTTATAACTGGACGGGCAACCCTGGTATGACCGTAGGTGGAACCGGAGACGTATTAACTGGAATAGTTGGTGCATATCTTGCCCAGGGAGCTGATCCCTTCTATGCCTCGGGGGCAGCCGCCTTCATAAATGGGACGGCTGGTGATATGGTGGCTGAAGAGCAGGGGTACCATATACTACCTGAAGATATTATCAAAAAAATACCCTCTGTGGTTGAGAACTGTATCAGTAATAGAGTTTAAGGAAGTAATGGTTGGATGTTTTTATCTAGTATATCGGAGACCTTATCCATGGGCAGCTTTAAGTCATCGTGGGTAGCGTACCTGTTAATGTTCAATAGCATGTCCACATATGGTCGCTGACGTACACCTGGATAATCCGTTCCAAATATCATTTTATGCAACACGCCCATGTTCAATGCGGTCAACAAGTCTTTCCATAGAAGATAGAGAAAACTAGGGTGATTCACGTCTCCATATGGCCAACTGATATCACAGTAAACATTCCTGTGTTTTCGCGTTACGTATAGGGTCTCATCTACTCTCGGATAACCTATGTGGGCTAACACGATCTTGAGTTGAGGGAAGCATTCTGCTACCACATCTATCTGAGCCGGGTCCGTGTGGTACAGGTAATCATACTCAACAGGCATACCAGCGTGGTGAAACATGATAGGCATATTCATTTCGGATGCCACCTCATACACCTTGAACGCATGTGTATCATCTGGCTTGTAACCATCACTGCACGGGTAGAGCTTTAAACCATAAAGTCCAAGTTCATTTCTCTGCATGCGAACTGAATCCGCTGCATCATTCTTGATAGGGTTAACGTATCCGAATCCGATGAACTTATCTGGTGCTTGATTACAGAAATCCGCCACTTGCTTTGGTGTGGTTCTTTTATCACTCAAGACCACTGCTTTATCTATTCCCGCTTCATTTAGGTCGGCTATGAATTCTTCCTTTGATACGCTGATCACTGTTGGGTTATCGGGATCACTGTACTCAGTGATGCTGATATGACAGTGATAATCAACTTTTGGTACTCCTTTATCTCTTAATGTGTTCTGCCTCGTGAGTATGGACGTGTCGATAGCTGACAATGTATTTCACAATAAGAGATATATTCTATGGTTAAAATTCTGGTGATCCGTAAGGTTTTTCTAATTTTTACTCAACCTGCTTGACATGGGTTAATTTTTTCATTTAAACTGGGGTAATAGATCACTGTGGGCTTTCATCAATTCATCGAAAGCTGCCATCGCCTTCTTTTTTTCATTCACCACTGGGTCTATTAGAAGAGCATGTTTACCTTTCTCCAAGTCTCCTTTAATACCCGAGTCTACTACCCTGCTCTGGACCATTATCTGTATATTACATAATGCTGCTAAACCTTCTGGTATTTCATCCATCAGTACTGGATGTATCCCTTTTTTATTGATGATCGCAGGTGTCTCGACTACTGCATCTTTCATTAAGTTAGATATTTGACCCGTGTTGGGTAGGTTAACCTGCAGTTCAGTGTGACCGCTATCCTCGATTATGCCCGCCACTATATGCATGGCTCTTTCCCCCGAGAGCTTACCATCTATGTTCAAGGGCTTTTCATTCGCTATTAATTGGTTTATGGTCTC
>CAZAQI010000052.1:6977-14489 GCA_964487465.1 uncultured Candidatus Bathyarchaeia archaeon | reverse complement strand
TGAACATCCTTTGTCTTCATCTTCACCAGTATATCCCAGTCTCCAGCCACTATGTGGACCTCCTGGACACGTGGATCTTCGGCGATCTCCTCGGCTATATGCCCGAGATCCAGAACATTGCCCTTAGAGTCCTTGAAGGTCACTGTGATTAAGAGGAAACAGGTAGTTGGGAATCCCAGCTTGGTGGCATCCAATATTGGCTTGTATCCCTTGATCACTCCGCTCTCCTCCATCTTCTTCACACGGTTGTAGACAGTTGTAGCGGGCATATCCAGCTCATCGGCGATGGCTTTGTAGGATTTTGTCATGTCTTCCTGTAGTTTTTGGAGTATAATGATATCTTTCTCATCAACTGACATTGTTGAACCATATTCAATATACTAATATATAAAAGTGAATAGAAAACCAATATAGGATATTATGGAGATAGTAAGTGCGAATTTATTCAATAAAAGTTTACGAGCCGGTTAATAATAGAGATTGATTCAACAAATCATGATTGAGCATCCTAGTAACTGTAAAAAGTCATGATAGCTAACATTAGAACATGAACCAATTCCCAGTCCTACTAACGTTTGACCTCGACGGCGAGACAGCCTTTGAGGAGATACACCCCGGTTTAGCATACTATGTGACACAGGGAGGATACGGTCCTCGTAAAGGAGTCTATAGAATCATGGACCTCCTAGATGAATACGAGGTGAAGGCAACTTTTTGCGTCGTGGGGTTGACAGCTGAACGCTACCCCGATGCTGTTGAAGAGATCATCAGCAGAGGCCATGAGATAGCCTGCCATGGCTACACGCATCGAGGATACAATGCTCTGGCCCCCGAGACCGAGAAAAAGGGTATAATCAAGAGCCGGGAAATCCTTGAGGAGTTCATAGGGGAAAAGATTGTTGGTCACCGTACTCCACGTTGGAGACCATCAGAACATACTCACGGATTTCTTGACGAGTTAGGCTTCAAGTGGAATAGTGACTATATGGGAGCAGAGGCGTGTTTCTATAATGAGATAGCCGGCAAGGAATCCGAACTACTGGAGATCCCTGTGGCGTATAACCTTGATGACTGGACCTTCTACTATGACTGGGGAGCAACCGTGGAAGAGACTGTTGATGTCTGGAAAATCGAGTTTGACGCAAGGTATAAGGATAGAAGCTTATTCTGCTTGACTAATCACCCTCAAGTAACGGGGAGACCGTCCAGACTCCTCTGCCTAGAGGGTATAATTGAATACATCTCCAAGTATCCGGATATAGCGTTCATGAAGGCCACAGACTATGTTAGGAAGTACTGGGGTTAAGCAGGGTAAATTTCGCAACGATTCCCTGTATCATTATAATATTTCCTAAAAATTGCACCACGGAACTCATCAAGGTGTTCTTTTTCGACTAGGTTAACAGTGCATCCACCGAAGCCGGCGCCAGTCAACCGTGCACCAATAACGATCCCCATGTCCTTTGCGTATCTCACTAATAGATCCAGTTCCATTGAAGAGACCTCATAATCATGTCTCAAGCTCTCATGGCTATCATACATTAACTCCCCGAAGCCAGACATGTCGCCTTTATCAAGCAACCTAATAGATTTTTTGACCCTCTTGTTTTCGGTTACCACATGGCGTGCCCGTCTAGCGATTAAAGAGGATAGACGCCGCCATTGATCAGAAAGTATTTCCTCTGTCACATCCCTGAGAGCTTTAACTTCCGGGTAATGCTGCTGTATGATCTTGACGGCTTCCTCGCACTGGTTGTATCTAATATTGTAGGCAGAGGAAGAGAGGGATCGATACACCATGCTGTTTACTATCACCACTCTGTATTCATCGTTAAGAGAGTAGAAACTGTGCTCGTTGGTCCGGCAATCTATGAAAAGGGCCTCACCGTACTGGCCGAGGCTGCTGACGAATTGATCCATGATACCTGACTGTACACCCACGAACTTGTTCTCGCATTCCTTACCTACGTACGCCATCTCAACGGGACTGATATCAAGATCAAATAAGTCATCAAGGCAGCGTACGAAGGCGATCTCCAGCGCCGCTGAGCTGCTGAGACCAACGCCTATGGGAACATCACCCGTAATACATGCATTCACTCCACCGAGGGAGAAGCCCCTGCTCTGGAGGGCTTGTATAACACCTAAAACATAGTTAGCCCAATGATGCTTTTCATCGAAGCTGAAGCGGTTAAGATCATAGCTTGCATACTCGTCAAAATCGAGGGACTTTAGATTAATACGGTTATCATTCCGCTTATTTGCCGAGATTCTAATACTCCGTTTTATTGGCGTGGGTAAGACATATCCATCATTGTAATCCGTGTGTTCACCAATTAGATTAACCCGCCCCGGAGCAATATAGACGCCCACAGGATCAATGCCATATATTAGAACATGTTGCTGAATTAATCCCGACAACAGCCCACACCAGTAAGGTTTGAACACCCAATGAGTATAAAACCATGCACATCCATGAAATACCCCATGAAACCACCCCTTGCACCCGAGACATTTAGTCTATTCGGAGAACCTCTCTATAAGAGCCCTATCAGACTCTGGCTACCCACAGATGAGGAAAAATATGATCAAAAACTACGAGAACTGGAGAACAATTACAGCAGAGCTTTCTTTGACTATGAGAAGGATCAGAATAACCCGGATAAATTACTCTGGTTAGGTAGAAGAGCGGGTGTTTTGGGTAACTTCATGGAGGCAGCAGCTCATTATAGCAAGGGAATAGAGAAGTGGCCACTTGATCCCCGCTTCTACAGGTTCAGGGGACACCGCTTCGCTATCCTCAGACGACTGGAATTAGCTGTAAGGGATTTTGAGACAGCTGCTGATTTGATCAAGAATCGTCCTGATGAGCCCGAGTTGTACGCGAGTGGGGGGAAGAGCGAGGGCAAGATGGGTGTGGCAAGCTTCAACTGGAATGTCTACTATCATCAGGGATTCACATATTATGCAGCTGGCTTGTATGATGAGGCTGTTGAAGCCTACTGTAACTGCATGGAGGTTGCGGATAATATGGAGAGTAAGATAGCAACCAGTCACTGGCTATATATGCCGTTAATCCGACTCGACAGGTGGAGTGAGGCTGAGAAACTTTTGGAAATAGTCGAGCCGGATATGGATTTAATCGAGGTAGATGACTATCATGAGACCCTCCTCATGTACAAGGGATACACCACCCCAGAAGAACTGCTTGATAAGGCACGAAGAGAAGGCCCCATAAGGTTCATGACACTGGCACAGGCAGTGGGAGATCTGTACATGGCTCGAGACGAGCCCATAAAAGCCGTTAAGGTTTATAGGGAGATAATACGGGAAGGAAACTGGACCGGGGGAGTTCATCTTTGCACCGAAGCTGAGCTCATACGTCTCGGCGTAGCGCCTCGATGAATTCATCTATGGCTTCGAATACCTCGGGTTTGTCGTTATATTTTATCATGTGTAGGTTCCTGTTTCCGGTTAACATGGCTGATGGTGCTCTGTTTAGGGATTCCCTGTATAATAGAAGCACCGGTAGGCCCAAAGTTTCGGCTTTTGCGATCTCGTAGCCCACACCTAGGCTGGGTGCTGTCACCTCTGCTATTAACCCATCGGATTTCCTGAGCCACGCCATATCCGTTGTATAGATCCACGTATCATCCTTCTTGATCTCATCCTCGTAGCTGAAATCAAAACTGTGCTCGGTCATTACCTTTGCGTACTGCTTGATGTACTGAATTAGTTTCTGGAACCATTCACGATCTGGTTCACCGCCCCTTATACTGCCCGCGAAGTAGATCTTCAACATGTATCCTCTATATAGTCCTCAACACGATGATTGTGTTAGTCTTCTCGACGCCCTCTATCTTCCGTATATCCTCTATGACGTGGTTGATGCTCTCAATATTGTTACCACTGGAGACCATGACGATATCATATTCCCCGGTGACCTCATAGATACGTTCAACCCCACCAAGTTGGTTAACCTTCTTACTCACCTCATAAGTCGGAATACTCGGTTCAACGGCTATCATGGTGAGAGCTCGAACCCCATGATTGACTGATTTCTCGATGGTAAATCGTTTAATCACACCATCCTCCAGTAATCCCTGGATCCTGTTCCTAACCGCGCCTTCACTCAATCCAACTAGATCCGCTATCTCGACATATGTCATACGAGCATTCTCCTCAAGAAGATCTAGTATCTTCTCATCTATCTCATCAATCATAATATGGAATTCGTAAAACCGGGATAAGAATCCTGCGGAAAAAGGAATGGGGAAGTTTATTCGACTAGGTTCAATATATCGTCTCTAACGAAGTCGATGAACTCTTCCGGTGTTGACTTGCTAAAGTTGGTTATAACTACGCTACGGGTGATGCCAATGGTGTATCCTTTTTCCTGACTAGCGAACACAACATACCATATCATACCATGATCGATATACTCCTTGTACATGCCAGTATCAGCCAAGCCCTCACCACTAAGGCAGAGCTTATTGACCCCCGGTAGATCCACGTTATCGAACCATATCAGGTTAGTTGCCTGGGGATTAGACTCGTGGAGTCTCTGAAGTGTCTCGTGGGTGATCTTGGATTCACGTACATCTGCGTTCAGAATCCCACCTAGAGCGGTAGCCACATGATTACTCAGCAACTTCTTGACACCACGAGCCACGCTAGGAGCCATAACCACGAGAAAATCCCTATCATCATGCTCCAGTAGCCAGAATGGTGCTTCCTCTGTCTGTGGACTAGACATTATTCGGCGACGATAAGTTCGCTCCCTATAGAAATCCTTGGCGAATATACCTCTTATCATATCCTCTTCTTCCTCGACCTCGATGACCTCTGTGATGAGTTGTAAATCGTCCTCACCTTCTACATCCGTCGCTTCTCGCCAACCAATCAACTTGTCCAAGGGGTTGCCTTCGAGTCCCCCGATCTCGAATACTTTTACAGGTAAAACCATTACTTGATCACTACTCTGAACCCATTGTATCCCTGAGATAAAAGGGATAGGCGAATTAACTTATTTTATATTTAAAGCCGTTAACTTAATACATTCATCTCCAAACATTTCACGGTATGAGGATTTACATCTCAGCGCGAAACATGTACCATGAGGAGACCGAGAAGATCGCCCGGTTCCTAGAGAAACATGGCCATATTGTATATTACTCGGCCAAGGACACCTACCAGGATGCCCCATCCGGTGAGACCTTCCTTAACAACCTAGTCTTAATTAGAAACGCGGATGTGTTTATAGCCTATTTTACAAAAGAGGGGTGCTATGGGGTTGACTCCGCAGTTGAGGTGGGGATGGCGGCTGAGGCCGGTAAACCCATCGTAGGATTCATAGACCTTAGAGAGGAACATATGGATCGATTCAATACTCGGTTCGAGAAGGATATCATGTTCAGCGGCGCATTCGACCATATGTTCACAGATCTTGAGGAATTCGCAGAGTATCTAATCAAAATGTAATCCTGTCAGGGTAATCACTGATAATCCCGTCCACGCCCAAATTTATGGCGTTTTTTATATCCTCTGCATTGTTTAAAGTCCAGGGATAGATTTTAAATCCATTTCGATGCACCTCATCCACATATTCTTGACTTAATAATTTGTGATAGAGATTGATACTGTATGCTTCAATGGTCTGAGCATAGATCAGAGCCTTTTCATGGTTATTGAAAGACAATACACCTAGTCTTGCATGTAGATTAAGATCCCTGTACTCTCTTAGCATCCCCCAGTTGAAGGAGGAGACCATGAAATCCTCGTTTCTCCATCCCTTTAATGTTAATATCCTGTAAACCGGTTCCGCTGTACCGAGACCTTTGAGTTCTATGTTGAGAAGTACACGATCTTTGAGAAGGTCCAATACTTCAACCAAGGTAGGAACCTGTTCACCAGCCCCAGCGTCTAACCGCTTTAACTCATCAAGGGACAACTCTGATACCTGACCAGATCCATCTGTGGTTCTATCCACCGTATCATCGTGGATGACCATGACTTCACCTGATGCACAGAGGTGAACATCAAGCTCAACCATATCACAGCCGAGACCAATAGCAGCCATAAAAGACTTTAACGTGTTCTCAGGAGCATGCCCGGCTGCTCCCCTGTGACCTATCTTTAGAACCATGACTCGTTATTCCCATGGAAAGACTGTGTTTAAGCCTAACTCGTCACGCATTTGCGTCACCTCTTCTCTGAGGCTACGGTTGAGGGGTACTCCTTTGTCTCTTCGTCCCAGCCAGGCCAGATGTTCTTTCTCTCCAGCGGTATAGATACGTTGCTCCCCGGGGATCCTTTTTGCGCTTCGGAGAGTTCTAAGAATATCACCGGTAGTCCTCTTGAAGGACTCTAGGTCTATGAATGCCTCAATGTTTATGGCTAGGAAAAAGTAACCTACATTAACCCCGGTTATGGCTTGGAGAAAAGCCCCGCCCTGTAGCGCGGAGGATAGTATCTCAACCACGGTGCTGTACCCGTAACCCTTGTAGCCCCCTGTCTCTGCTTTACCGCCTAAGGGTAGGAAAGAGGCTTCTTTCTCTAGTAGCTTTTCCAAGATGGTGTCCGGATCAGTCAGGTACTCTCCCTTCTCATCAATCACTAAGCCTGGAGGTAGTTGTTCACCTCTTCTAGCGTAGACCTCAACCTTGCCTCGCTGGATTATGCTGGTAGCTGGGTCCAGTATGAATGGAAAGTCTTCATCTGTTGGCAAACCGATGGTGAAGGGGTTGGTGCCCAGCATAGGTTCTACTCCGTAGGTGGGTGCCACCGAGGGGCGTGCATTGGTTCCTGTGATTCCAATCATACCAGCATCAGCGGCCATCAAAGAATAATATCCGGCGATACCATAATGAGTGCTGTTACGGACCACGGTCATACCGAGACCGTGTTTCCTAGCCTTACTGATGGCTAACTCCATAGCTTGCTTGGCTGTAGTGTGACCCATCCCCCTGTTTCCCTCGATAACCGCCGTCGTCGAGGTCTCCCGGATTATCTCGTATCGTGATTTGGGATACTGAATCCCGGCCTTGATCCTGTCATAGTACATAGGTTTTAGCCGGTTTACACCGTGGCTATCGATCCCCCGTTTATCGCTGGTGATCAATACCTCTGCGCATATCTTAGCGTCCTCCTCTGGAACCCCTAGACCTTTGAAAACGTCTACCATAAACTGCTCCATGAACTCAAAGTCAACCCAGACAGTGTCTTCTCTCAATTTTATCCCCCAACGTACAGCCAAGTTTTGGCATATGTTAAGTTACCTAAAGCATGGTACGCGGAGTTAAAGAAAGCTGCTAACACACGGTCTAGAAAGAGGATTATTACACCCACCAGAAAGGGGGTCTCCCTTAATATCCTTAAATATAATCTATTCTTTGTTCCAATGACCACGGTTTCACAGGAAACAGCCGAATACGGAGTCTAAGATGTTACTGAATCCCCCCTTTTATGAGGAGTTAATTGAATACAAGAAGACACCATACCTGATGCCAAGAC
>CAZAQI010000052.1:0-6967 GCA_964487465.1 uncultured Candidatus Bathyarchaeia archaeon | reverse complement strand
GTTCCAACGACCACGGTTTCAACGGAAACAGCCGGATACAGAGTCTAAGATGTTACTGAATTCCCCCTTTTATGATAGTTCATTGAGTACAAGAAGACCCCATAAATATGCCAAGACCGGGGAGGACATAACTAGTGGCGGGTCTGGAGGGATTCGAACCCTCGGCCAATGGCTTAAGAGGCCACCGCTCTGCCTTGCTGAGCTACAGACCCATTAACTTTACACCTTATAGGTTAGTCCATTAAAAATGTTTCATCAATATGAGACAACAATAAATAATCAAATGCCATGAATAATAGAGAGCAACATGGTCAATATAGAAGGATACGAGTTCCCCGACAACCTATACTACGATAAAGATCACATGTGGGTTAAAATAGAAGACGGAAAAGCAAGACTGGGATATAACTCCTGGGCAGCCGGAGCCGCAGGAAAACTAGTCTCCATCAAGACAAGACCCTCAGGAAAAGTAGTTAAAAAAGGAAAAACCCTAGGCAGCATAGAGTCAGGTAAATGGGTTGGCAGACTAAAGATGCCCATAACCGGAAACATCGAGGAGATTAACCCGGAACTAGACGAGAACCCTAGCATCATCAACGATGCCCCATATGGAGAGGGGTGGGTAGCACTCGTAGAGCCAACAGACCTAGAAAGTGATATTGAGGACCTGATTAAAGGAACAGAAACCGATGAGCTTGAGGCTTGGCTAAAGAAAGAGATAGAAGAAGCAGGTGCCTAATTCAAGTGGAGACTTGGAGACTCATAGACCTGGGCAAAGCTGAACCCCTTGTAGCCCAAGCCTTCTATGAGGCTGTGGCTGAGGCAGTTCATCGAGATCTAGTGCCTAACACGTTAATAATTGTTCAGCCGGATTCTCCCTACACATGCATCGGATACCATCAAGACCTAGAAAAAGAGATAGACATAGAATACATCAATGAGAGAGATCTCCCGGTTATCAGACGCAGTCAGGGAGGAGGAGCTACATACTTGGACCAAAACCAAGTTTTTTATCAGATTGTAGCCAAAAACAGTGAGACACTACCACGAAACGTGGATAAACTATTTAAGAAACTCCTAGCGGTTACTGTTGCCTCTTACAGGGAGATGGGGGTAGCGGCTGAGTTTAAGCCTCTTAATGATGTGGTGGTTAATGGGCGTAAGATCAGTGGGAATGGTGCGGGTGTCCATGAATCGGCTACAATTCTTGTGGGTAACTTCATCATGGATCTGGACTATGATCTGATGGCCCGAGTCCTGAGGGTTCCGGATGAAAAATTCAGGGATAAGATGGCCAAGAGTATGGAAAAATGGGTTAGCACACTCAGTAAAGAACTGGGGGAGTCACCGAGTCCCAAGGTCATCAAGGAAGTTTATGTTAACCAGTTCCAGCAAATCATGGATATAAGGTTGGAACCCAGCAAACCCACACCTGCAGAATACAACATCTTCGAGAGGGAGACCAAGCCAAGACACTTGAGCACAGATTGGTTATACATGGAGTCTCCTAGACAGAAGCAGGGTATAGCGGTTAAGATAGCCCATACAATCAAGATGGTTGAGGCTGATCACAAGGCGGGTAAGCTCATTAGGGTAAGAGCCGAAATAGAGGGAGATATCTTAATGGATGTGAACATCACAGGTGACTTTTTCATAATACCTAAGAAATCCATCTCGGAGCTTGAGGAAAAAATCCGAGGCCTGAGACTAGATGAAGCAGTACTACTTGAGGTTGTTGAAGACTATTACAGTGAATATGGGCCTGAGAGTCCAGGAGTCACACCAAGGGATATTGTCGACGCCTGCATGAAACTTAAAACGCATATCTAAAACTATTTCTACTATTCTAAAAATATATGAAAAATTGTAAAGTTACTTCATTATACGGATCTGGCTTGGCTCCATGCCTGACTCCAATAACTCGTCCAGAGTCATGTACTCACCCTTCACCATCTTAATTTTCTCGATGGCGCCCTGACTGAAGCTGAAGGCAGCTACCTTAACCGGCTTAGACAGGTTTCCAGCCGCGAGAACCTTTCCCGGGATCGCCACCACATCGTCTTCCTCGGTGTGTCGGTCAATCCTACTGAGGTTAACCACTACTCTTCTACGGTTTGGTTTATCCAGTTCCTCGGCTAGTGCCTTCCATATAGGTTTTCCTGATTCCTCTGAGGCTTCTTTCAGTATCTTTATTGTGTCAATTAGTACTCGGTTTTCCATCTAATTATTCTCCTGTAAATCCATCGTTCTCTTCTTCAAAGCCTTCTTCCTCATCTTCATCATAGTCCCCAGTTCCAACACTATACAATTTCCCTTCGTCAACCTCTGGAGTCTCAAAGTCACTGATTTCGTCATGCAGATCATCTTTCTCAATTCTCTCTTCCAGAGTAGCGAGTTTCTTTTTCAGTATCTTGACAGCATGGGTTACCATATTCTCTGGTGATAGCGCCCCGGTGCTCTCGACAGTGAATAGGAACTCGTCGGGTTTGAAGTTTCCAAGTATCTGTTTATGTGGTACTAGGTCTCTACAGCGTTTACATGAATCGAATTTCTGGATATCTATAATCTTCAGATAGTCTCCCTCGATCACTGCAGCATCCCCGCAGTCGTCCACGCATTCCCTAGCTTTTTCCATTTCTGTTACTGGTACAAGGGATACGTTCTGATATACGCACATACTTGTTGGGCTCCACTTAGGGTGATCTTCTCCCTTACCCAGCTGAGCATATGCCTCGAACCTTATTGCCTGACCCTCAGCTAGCTTGGCTAGTAATATTTTCTCGCTTACAGGCGCTGTGTTAGGGTCGTCTGGCATCAAGTCTCCGCTATATACGTTAATCGTCTCGTCTTCGGCTTCTATGTCCATGGTTAATACTGCCCTACATCTGGGGCATCCTAGCTCCGCCTCACAGTCACAATCTTCTGGTAGAACATAGCTCTCAAGATCAGTCTTGAGGGGTACGAAGCCAATTCTGTTGGCAAGTATCTCATCAGGTACTAGTGAAGAATTGTCGAAGTAGAATATGTCCTCGATGGTCATCGTGGGGACCTCGGATACAATAGTTCTCCTCAGGGCGTTTACGAACGCCGTGTCTACGCCGTCTATGAGGAACCTAATGGTGTCCTCAGTCTGACTAACTATGGTTATGTTCAAGGACTCCCACCTCTGCTCCTAAGGTCTCCTTCCTCTGCGTCCACCAGGCTTACGTGTACCATCATGCGGAATCGGAGTATTCTCCTCTATCCTTCCAATCCTGAACCCACTACGGGCTAGAATCCTAATGGCTGACTGGGCTCCCGGTCCAGGGGTCTTGCTCCCAGTGCCTCCAGGCGCCCGGACCTTGATATGGAAAGCGTTGACACCTTTATCCTTGGCGTCATCAACGATCTTCTGGGCTGCCTTCATAGCCGCATATGGGCTTGGTTTGAGCCTGTCTGCCTTGACAAACATGCCTCCGCTGGCTATTCCCAGTGTCTCGGCTCCTGTAAGGTCCGTCATATGGACTATAGTGTTATTGAAGCTACTGTATATGTGGACTATGGCCCATCTCTCGTTTTCACTCAATTTATTGTGCCTCCTCTGCTGGCGCTTCCTCTAGCGCCTCCTCAACTTCTAATTCACGTCTGAATGGGTGTGATGGGTCGCTGAATGGGCTGCTCTGCGCAAAGTCCAGTGATTCCTCGTCTGCCACCTTTACCTGATAACTTGGAGAAGTAACTTTTCTATCATTTACTGCGATATGTCCGTGGTTAATTAGTTGTCGCGCTTGGAATAAACTGTTGGCTAACCCTGTTCTAAATACGAATGTCTGGAGTCTCCTCTCCAAGAGATCCTCTACACTCAGAGTCAAAACCTCCTCTAACCTGCTATCAGGCATAACTAAGCCGCGACGAGCCAGTTTTTCTATAATAGCTCTCTCCCGTCTTACCCTCTCATCGGTCTCTAGGCTTAGAAGGTCCCTCGCCCTACCTCGTAGGACAGATAGCTCGGTGTGTGCCTTCCATAGCTCACGTTTGTTTCTTAAACCATAGGCTCCGAGGATACGAAGCTCATCAAGTAGAGCATCGGTCTCGTAAGGGCGTTTAGGGGTATCATAGGTCTTATGTTTCTTCTTTGGGTCTCCCATTTACTCCACCTATTCTTCCGTCTCCCGAGCCTGCTGGCGCCTAATCCTAGCCCTGCTGACTCCTACGCTCCTACCGCTCCTGCCTGTGGTCTTTGTGTGCTGTCCACGAACCTTGAGGCCGCGTGCGTGGCGATCGCCTTTCCAGCTTCTAGTATCCTTCATGAGGTCGATATCGTCTTTTATTCTGAGGTCTAGATCGGATGTCAATAAATGCAGGTGTTCCCCGGTCATGGGGTCTTTCTGCCTGTTGAGCATCCAGTTAGGTAGTCCTACTGTGTCGGGGGTATCAATGGCTTCTTGCAGCTTTTTGACATCCGCGTCACTGATGCTACCCAGTCTCTCTGTAGCGTCTAGCTCCAACTGCTTTACGATTGCTCGAGCGAGTCGAATGCCCACGCCTTTGACTTCGGTTAGGGCATAGGGCACCATTTTAGTTCCATCTATGTTGGTGCCGTGGAGCCTGACTATGTAGTTAAATTCTCTTGACATTAAGTGAGATCTCCTTTAGTGTAACTAGGGGTTACTCGTTACATCTTATTAAAACGTTATGTTAAATAAAGGTGTGACATTCCTTTGGGCGTGGGACGTATTTTTAGGATAAGTTTACCTTTATTCCACCTATTGTTGTCTGTGCTTTGATCTGAATCTGAATACTTTTACCTGTATAGTCGCTAGTTTTCCCGATTTTTGATCGCGCCGTGTCTATACTGTAGCCCAGGTCCGGTAGGTTGATGTCCAGTGCACCGATGCTGGTGTCAAAACTGACATCATAGCCTATATCGTTTCCCGTAGGTACGTTTAACTCAACAAGCCCATTAATGGTCTTGAAGTCGTGGACGCCGCTTGTCTGGGTTAGTGAAATGTCAATTGCTCCGTTTGTGGTCTTCATCGTGGATTCAGTTGTGGATATGGTTCCCCGTATTACACCGTTAGTGGTCTCAGCGTTGATACTAAGGGCTTCAAGGTTGCCGAGGGTGATTCCACCGTTCGTTGTCTCAACGTCCAAGATTGTGCATGTTACATCATTGACCCGGATCTCACCATTGGTTGTACTAATAATAATATCAGGTTCAAGACTCTCTGGAATATATATTTCCATGACCACTGCGTAGTTTCGCCACTCAGAGAGAGTTAAAGGAAAACTCATAGATACTTCCTGCACACCTGCTACCAGCTCGCTACTTAGATCATACGGGAATTCGTCCAGCCGGTCCTCTGCTTCTTTGTTAGTGTTGCCTTTAGCTTTGATCTCCATTTCCCATTTTATCTCGTCTCCACCCCAAGAATAGATGTCTATACCCCCGTTCACAGAGTCAATGTCAAGCTCCATTGTGTCGCCTGTAACAGGAGTTATGAGGGTGAATCCCTGCGTCACCCGGTATGGAGCGTTTGAGAACTCAGTGAATTCATCTGATATATTAACGATAAACCCGAAGCCCTGCGTTAATACTGCCGCTAGGAATAATCCACCGAGTACCCCACCATAGATACCGGATATGGGGTGTTTACGACCACTTCTTGAGAGCAATCCACTAAGTATCATCCCGATACCCATCAAGATAAGTAGGTAACTGAACGCCTCAAAACCCAATTCAATGTATTGGAATAGATACCATCCAATTCCTAATCCCAGTAAAAAGCCTCCGAAGCCGAGACCTGAATCAGACATACAATGATGCTGGTATGAAGCCTCTCTTTAAAACATATCTCGAAAAAGATGGAATAACAGGGATTATATTATTGAGGATTGAGGCCAGAGCCTATTTTGAGGGGGTCTCATAATCAATTAACTCATGACCTCATAGAAGAAATTATCTATGACTATTTTTCACTGGTGTCACTTTGAAAATAGAGGTGATTGGAACTTACTCGTTTGTTACAGGATCCCCATATGTGAGTAAGGTGATAGTGCTTTTCACGTTGTCGAGTCGTCTAACCTTATTGAAGACCACTTCCTTCACCTTGTCCATGGTCTCAGCCTCCATCTCGATTATGAGATCATATATCCCATATAGGCTATGGATCTTGGTTATCTCCTCTACACCTTCCAAGGCTTCGATTATTTTAGACTCTTGCCCGAGTTCCGAATTAAGAAGAACGAAAGCCTTCATTAATATCATATAAATCAACACATTACAGGAATATATGGTTTAAGCTCAAACAAGGTCTCCTTTTACAAAGAAGAAGCTGAGACCCGACATTATCGCAAGACAGGCGAAAACCAGAAACGCGATCCTAAAAATGCTGTGACGGCAAATAGAAAACCAGAGAATACTAGGCCCACTACGTTTCCTATCATCCGGAATGGAGACATTATACCGCTCATCTGGGCATATTTTTTTCTACCAAATATATCTCCACAGAAAGCCATGAGAAAAGGTATACACCCACCATAAGTTAACCCATAGATTATAACGAAAGCATAGACATGAAACAGGGTAGACGCGAAGGCAAACACCAGTACACCGATTCCCTGTATTATCATGGTTATAGCGATCAACTTCCTCTTCTCGATATAGTCCCCTAGGAAACCAAAGATGAGTCGGCCTGGTACGTTAATAGAGATCATTAATCCGAGTATGCTGGCTGCTGTTACTTCATCTATGCCTATGTTGATAAGGTGGAGTATTTGATGGAGCACAATGGAGCCCAATAGAAAGGTACGCAGTGACTCCGCTAAGAGGAGCCGTCGGAAAGTGCCTGATTTTAATGCCTCCCGAGTGGTTAACTCACCCTCTGACTCCAAACTGGTTTCCGAAGCTTGGCCCAAAGGTAATGGGTATCACCGTCGGGTAGTAACCTCATGTCCTCGGGGTAGTTCTTGAAGACAAGTACTGAGG
>CAZAQI010000051.1:8788-14582 GCA_964487465.1 uncultured Candidatus Bathyarchaeia archaeon | reverse complement strand
ACAGCTCTTCCCGGACATGTATTTATCTTTTAATCGGGTAGATATTATATCCACGTATACGCAGTTGATACTGTGGATATAATTGACCAATGTTCAAGTCCCCCATCACTGCTGGTATGAGGATAAACCATTAACATTAACATTCCCAGATAAATGGAAAGTTCACAGCTGCAAAGTGGCATCCATGAATGCATCAACCTTGGAGCCAGAGGATATCAAGACAGCCATCCATAAACCCATAGATCAAAAACCATTAAAAAAACTAGCTGAGAAAGCGGAAGAAGTCGTGATCATTTTTGATGATATGACTAGACCCACTAAGACCAAACAGTATACACCATACATACTTGAAACCCTACATAAAGCTGGTATACCCAAAGATAATATTAGGTTCATAATCTCACCTGGAACACATGGAACCTATGGGAGAACTGATTTCGTTAAGAAACTGGGGGATGATGTGGTCTCAGAGTATGCAATCTACAACCATAACCCATATGATATGCTGGATTACCTCGGAGAGACCAGCTACGGTACGCCAGTATACGTTAACAGCGAGGTAATGGCATGTGACCTTAAAATTGGTATAGGTACTGTGCTGTTTCACCGATTAACCGGGTTCAGCGGTGGTGGAAAAATGATCAGCCCAGGTGTCGCGGGTATGGAGACAATAAAGTTCAATCACGGCGATGTAGGGGGATTCGGACCGGGTTTAACTCCATGCGAAACCACTGGTTATCTGAATAACAATGAGAACCGTATGCGGTTGGATATTGAGGAAAGCGCCCGCATGGCTGGACTGGATTATAAGATAGACACCGTACTGAACCTAAGGAGGGATCCAATAGAGGTTTACGCGGGTGACTTTATCAAGACACAACGAAAAGCGGCTGCAGACGTAAAGAGGTGGCATCTAACGGAAAACCCTATGGCTGATATCGTCGTTGCTGGTTCCTATATGCGTGAGAATGAGCCATATCTCAGCCAGTGGCCCATGTATAACAGTGTTACTGAGGACGGGACCATGGTGATGATCAACGACGACCCTAATGGGGATATTAACCACTGGCTCTTCAACAGACACGGAAAAGAAGTGGGGGCTTGTCTATGGACCCCGGGGCCTCGAAAAATTAGAAGGGGAAAGAGGATGATAATATTTGGTGATTACCCGTTGAAGAGCTTTGAGTGGAGATATGCTCCCGAGGAGGTTACCTGGATCAGGAAATGGGATGAGGTTATAGAGGAACTGGAGAACTATCATGGACCAGGTAGCAGGATTACTGTGATTCCGGATGGAACAAGCTGCATACCAGCTAACAAGGTCTCCAGCTAATCCCCTTACTCATTAACGTAAGTATTATCGCTGTAACCCATATCAGAACAAGGAACACGATGAAAATTGTCAAGGAGCCACTGGTCTGGGATAGAGGTAAGAAAGGTATTAAACCACCGAAGCTATTCCCAGCCGCGTGGAAAACCATCATTATCATTATGCTTCCACCTGTCTTCTTGTACATCCAAGTGTATATGAATGAGGTTCCAATTATCTGGGCCAAGAAACCAAGTAAAGGTATCTCTGACTGGGGAGTGTTAGAGATCCAGAATAAGGGAAGATGCCATATGCCCCAAACCAATCCCAGAATAAAGCTAGAATAAACCATACTATGATCCTCAAGAAGTCTAGGTAACGCATACCCCCGCCACCCATACTCCTCACCAAGAGGACCACCAAATACAAAGACGAAAAAGAATACGATAGGAAAAGAAACGAGTCCTGATGACCAACGGAAATCTGGAGCAACACCCCTGATAAAAGAACCTAGGAAGACAGATGACACACCTATAACACCCGGCCCCATCAATGCAAGGATATACCATACAATATCAACTCTTGGCTTCAGGTTTCTTCCCAGAAAACTAAGTGTATTCAATAAACCATTCTTTTGAGCCACCAAGATTATAGCTGATACACTAGGCCCAAAACTGGCTATAATTGTAAAATAAGAGGGAAAAGAGTAATCCAAGATACCCACGTTAGTTAAAACTAAAGGGCTATAGAAAAACCATGAAAAAAGATAGGTTAATACAAAGAAAAATAAAAGCTCCCGGTTTTTCATATTCAAAATAGGTTCACTCTATTAACAGGTTATAACTCTAAAGCCCTTTAATAATACCCTATCACCCTATTTCTTAACATGTCAAAAAAGGCTATCCAGATAGATACAGAAGATAACGTAGCCACCACTACAGATATCGTGGAAAAGGGGGAAGAAATAGAGGTGCTAGACCCAAACGGGGAAGTAATACTCAAAACAAAGCCAGTGGAGAGAATTATTTTCGGCCACAAAATCGCTTTACAGGACTTGGCGCTGAATGATGAGATAATAAAATATGGAGAGGTTATCGGGGTGGCATCTAAGCCCATCAAAGTCGGTGAATGGATTCATACTCATAACGCTAACAGTGCACGGATGCATACACCTGGAGAAGAAGTGCAGGGGATAACATCATGACAGAGTTTTATGGATACGAGAGACCAGATGGAAAAGTGGGAATAAGAAACCATTTACTGGTAATAGCCCCCATAGATTGTAGTTATGAACCAGCGAAAAAAATAGCTGAACAAGTCGAAGGCGCTGTCGCAGTAACCCAGACCTATGGATGCGGAAATGATAGTATGCTGGTTCATAATCTAGCTGGTTCAGCTCTTAACCCTAACGTGGCTGGGGTTCTCATTGTTGGGCTGGGATGCGAGACATTAACAGGGGATATCCTCATGGAGCATATTGAGCCGAGTGGAAAACCAGTACAAAACATCACAATACAAGAAGAAGGAGGCACCCTGAAAACCCATGAAAAAGGAGTCAGGATACTCCAAGAGATGAAACAAGACGTAACGGAACTCAAAAGAGAGCCTTTCCCAGCTAGCAAACTCATCCTAGCAATCGAGTGCGGAGGAAGCGACGCAACAAGTGGACTAGCAGCCAATCCAGCTGTAGGTGTGGCAGCGGATAAACTCATAGAAGAAGGAGGAACCGTGATGTTCGGTGAGACTCAAGAGATGATAGGCACCCAGCATGTCCTGGCTAATAGAGCAGTCAACGAGGAAGTAGCAGAATCCATCTATGAGGTTATTGAGAAACAGGAGGCTCGACAGAAAGCAATGGGTGTTGATAGCAGATGGATGAGCAAAGGAAACATTGACGGGGGATTAACCACATTAGAAGAGAAGAGTCTTGGAGCTGTTCGTAAAGGCGGAACCAAAACAATACAGGGCGTACTTTATAATAACTGGGAGAGGTTTGACACCCCCTCAGAGCCTGGTCTCTACATTATGGATGGCCCCGGATGGGATGTTCCAAGCATCACTCATATGGTGGCAGCGGGGGCTCAGATCGTCTGCTTCACGAGTGGGAGGGGGAGTACAACAGGACATGCCGTCGCACCAGTGATAAAGATCACGGGAAATCCAAAAACATTCAATAAAATGCCTGATAACATGGATATCAACGCGGGCACAATTCTAGATGGTAGTGAGAGTCTAAACAGTGTAGGACAACGCATCTACGATATGATAATCCACACAGCTAATGGTAGACAGACCAAAGCAGAAGCCCTAGGGTACAATGATTTCATTGTATTCAAACGTAGCAGAGAAGCCGAGAGGTTTCTAGGACACTGCTAACAATCTCCTATATCACTTCTAAGTTGACGATAGCACGCTCTATGCTGTAACACTACCTTCCTTAAACATATGAGGCGCCATCATTACGCTAACTGATTGCGTACAAAAGCCCTAATAATTTTAGAACTAAATAAAATATAGGTAGAGATGAGTTTACATCTCAGAGAGAACTACATCATCATACTCTTTTTCAATCAAGTATTTATGATGTAATTCCTCTTTAGCAAAGTTGTTGAACATCTTACCCATATCAGTGCCCTTGAATTTTCTAGCCACCTGGACATAAAAGTCGTGGGTGGCCTTCTCTCTCTGAGCAGCATAGATCAATATCTGAGGGAAATCCGCTTTAGGATCTAAAGGTACTTTGACAAGCTGATCCGTGATCTTAAGATCAGGGATCTCTTCTTTCAAGGTCCTCATCTGTAGGTTTTCAGGGTCATCTAGCCCCTTTAAGAAGTAATCTCTATGTCGTTTTTCATCTTCAGCGATCTCCTCCAGCATCTTTTTTGCACCTGGGTACTTTGCCTTCTTAGCGGTCTCAGTGTATAAGGTGTAGCTCTCTAACTCCATCTCAGCCCCTACCTCCAGAGCCTTCTCAATGGTCCAATTCTCAATATCCATTATTAATCAGTCAAAGAACATCCACGATGGATCCATATAAAATTGACTCGTGGAAAAGGCGTATAAGCAACCGGATAGCCAAATAAGCGTATGAAGCCCACGGGAAGCGTCAATGTTGAGATAATAGCCACCGGTGACGAGTTGATATTCGGAAGGATCTTAGACACGAATAGTAACTGGATAGCGAAAAGAGTGGCAGAGATGGGTGCCAGTCTAAGAAGAGTCACCACAATAGGGGATGAACCAGAATTAATAGCATCAACCATCAAAGAGGCCCTCCTGAGAGACGCCCATTTCATAATAGTCACAGGGGGGCTGGGTCCAAGTGCAGATGATCTAACCGTGGATAGCATAGGAATAGCTCTAGGTAAAAAACCCATAATCAATGAAGAGGGTGCGGCCAAGATAGAAGCGGTTTACAAGAAAAGAGGAATTACTGATCAAGCCACGATAAATCGGGGTAGAAGAATGGCCAGGGTGCTTAAAGGCAGCACACCTTTACAGAACCCTGTTGGGTTCGCGGTTGGTATGGCCGTAGAAGCAGGGGGTAAGACCATATGCACCTTACCCGGAGTACCTGACGAGATGAAGGGAATATTTAACAAACATGTAGCGCCAATGATCGAATCCCAGGCCACCAGTGTATTCCTAGCTAAAACATACAACATTAGTATGGTTTGGAAGAAATTCTTCCCAATATATCGGAAAATGCAGGAAGACTACCCAGATATTTACATTAAAAACGCTGCAACCCCACCAGTAGAAGGAGAAGATAGAGAAGAAGTACATACGATAAAGGTTGATTTCGTCCTCGAAGCAGCTACTCCAGAAGAGGCTGCTGAGAAAATGGATGCTTTCCTTGAGGATTATCACCATCGTATAATGGAGTCTGGTGGGGGGGAAATGGATCTTATCCGGGATAATTAGCCTCGGACTACTTTTTCCCCGAGTTCATGGAACTCCTTTTCCCGTTTATAATAGGCTTCCAGTGCGTCAGGTAGTTCTTTTACAGGCAATTTTACCTGTTCCCATGTATCCCTGTCTCTGATGGTTAGGATATCCTCGTCTCTTGTAGTATAATCCACGGTTACCGCTAAGGGTACACCAATCTCGTCTACTCGGGCGTAACGTCTACCAACGCTTCCACTGTCATCATATACTAACCAGAAGCCTTTCTCTAATAGAAGCTCACGTACCTCCTCAGCTTTATCGTCAACACCATCCTTAGTTACTAGAGGGAATAAACCCACTTGGTATGGCGCGAGTTCCCTTGGGAAGTGAAATATGTTCCTTTTTTTCTTCCGCTCATAATTATTCTCCATGGCGATGTAAACAAGCCTATCCAAGCCGTAACTTGGCTCTACCACATGGGGTATAAACCGGGTTCCATCCTCTCTGAGCACATCCATACTCTCCCCACTGGACGCTTGATGATTTTTAAGATCAAAATCAGTATTATTTATTGGTTGTTCTTTTTGAGTCATAGCA
>CAZAQI010000051.1:0-8778 GCA_964487465.1 uncultured Candidatus Bathyarchaeia archaeon | reverse complement strand
CAAAATCAGTACGGTAAGCGCATCCCGATACCTCTGTCCAACCCCAAGTATCCAGTTTTACCTCATGGTCATAGGTCTGCGCACTGTAGTGGGCTCTCTCATCCGGCAGATGGGCCCTGAATCTCTGATGCTCTTCTGGTATATTCAACGCGGCCATGAATTGCTGGCTAAGCCCCATAAAGTAGCCTTGCCACTCGGTTAAGATCAGTTCCTTGTTTACTGCCTCCTCCACAGTTAATACCTTAGGCTCCCTGATTTGATTCTCCTCCATCTCCTCTGTATAGAGATTTATCACCATATTCTTAACTTCATCAAACCATGGGCAAGCAGGATCCTTCGGGTCGAAGAATAACTCAAGTTCCATGATGGTAAACTCTCTGAGCCTCAACATACCCCTACGGGGACTGATCTCATTGCGAGCCACCTTGCTACTCTGAACCAATGCGAAAGGTAGTTTCTCCCTCGCATGGATTATTCCTCGTTTATAGTTGATGAACATGGCTTGTGCTGTCTCTGGGCGTAGGTAACCTATGTCACCACCTGTGGCGCCTATTTCAGTCTTGAACATGGTTAGGATCAGTTCTGGTTCCTGTAGAGCTCCACCGCATCGTGGACACTTTATCTTGTGATCAATCAGCAGATTCTTGATTGCCTCACCACCCATAGCCTCCACGTTCTCCATGCCCGTCTTCTCCTCGATCAGGTGATCGCTTCTAAAACTATATCCACATTGACTGCACTCTGAGCTATACTCTTTAAAATTATCTAGGTGACCGGATGCCTCAAACACTCGTTCCGGATTAATCACAGGTGCTTCTAGTTCAAGGAAGCCCTGTTTGCGTACAAAGTATTCTTTCCAGAGTTTCTCGATGTTAGTCTTTAGTTTAGTTCCTAGGTCTCCATAAGTCGTGAAGCCGCTCATACCGCCATAGATCTCAAAGCTGGGCCAAAAGAAGCCTCTTCGTTTAGCTATCTCGGATATTTTGTCGTATTTTGTTCGTGGAGCCATGATTTATCAGAATCATGGAATGATTAGGGGTTATAAAAAGTTGGGGATTTACTCAACGATGGGGCGGAACTTGTATCCATACTGTATGATGCCGTCTTTTCCATCTTCTTTTACCTTACGGAAGACTGCTTCGACTCTCAGACCCGTTTCTATCTCCTCTGGGTCTACATCGACAACCTGGCTCAGTAGCTTATTCCCGTCATCCAATTCAATTAGGGCCACAGCGTATGGTACATACTTCTCAAACCCTATCGGCGGGTTGCTTATAATGGTCCATGTTACTATGGTTCCCTTCTCAGCCAGTTTGTATGGTTTGAATTTGGTTGATCCGCATTTGCATATAGGTCGTGATGGGAAAAATCTTGCGCCACACTGTGTGCATTCATTGCCTTGGAGCCTGTAACGTGGCACCTCGTTTCTCCAGTATCTTGATACACTCATTATTGTGTCCTCCTTAGTACGTTTACCGCGCATATCGACGCCATGCCACCCATGTTCTGGGCTACACCATACTCAGCGTCCTCGACTTGATGGCCTTCAGCTTTTCCCTGAAGCTGTATGGTTATCTCGGCTAACTGGTACAAACCTGTGGCGCCTATTGGATTGCCCCTTGCCTTTAGTCCACCGAAGGTGTTTACAGGTATCTTACCTTCTCTATCAATCTCATGACTGTTGACCAGTTTCGCTCCTTTACCTCTCTCCGCTAAGCCCAGACCCTCGATTCCCAAGATACCGTTGATCGTATAATCATCTTGTACCTCCGCTAAGTCTATCTCATTTGCCTTGATCCCAGCCATTTTGTATGCTCTGTCTGCTGCGGTCTTGATAGCATTCATCTCCAGTGGGTTCTGTCTCTGGGCTATGCTTGTGTAGTCTGTGCTTACTGCTGTCCCTGCGACCTCCACACCTTCGCCTTCTGATGGGGTGAGCAAGATAGCGGCTGCGCCATCGCCTATGCCTGAGCATTCCATCATGTGTATGGGGTCGGCCTCCATGGGGGTGGAGATTGCTCGCTCCAAGCTCATTTTGAACGGATACTGTGCGTGTCTACACCCGTCAGCATGCTCATGGCTCTTCACGGCCATCATGCAGATTTCCTCAGGTGAGGCGTATAGATCCATGTATAATCGATGAATTAACGCGGCGATTCCGGCTTTGGTTACTCCCGTGTATGACGTGTATTCCTGTTCCTCGGCCATAGCGAGGCTGGTGGTAACTACTTCGGGTAATATATCACTCATCTTCTCTACGCCTGTTACCAGTACGGCGTCACTATAGCCACTTGCTACGGCTTGGACTGCTTCATGGAAAGCCACGCCACCGCTTGCTGACCCAGCCTCTACTCGGGTAGCTGAGATCCCGGGTACCCCAAGGCTGTCCGCCATTATAGCCCCGATGTTAAGTTGATCCTGCATCAACGCTGAACTCATATTACTTACGTAAAGCTTGTCAATATCCGTTACATCAGCGTCCTCCATGGCTTTAAGTGAGGCTTCTACGAACAGGTCCTGTATGGACTTTTCCCAGTATTCTTTTACTTTGAGTATGCCGATACCAGCTATTTTAACGGGTCTCATTGGATTATCTGCCCTCTGTGTTTAAGATATGTGGCGTAATCCACGTATTTTTTCCGCTCGATAAACTTAGCTAGCTTGGGACCTCCACGTTTCTCCTTTATAGCGTCCTGTACGGTGAAAAGGAAGGCATCGCTACCGCTGCCTGAACCGTAGCTAACCGCAAAAATCGTATCACCCGGTTCTGCTATATCAAGTGTAGCGGCGAGACCCACCGGTGTGCTACCGGCGTAAGTATTACCTATATTGGGTACAACGAGGCCTGGCTCTATCTGATTCATTGAAAACCCTAGTTTTCTAGCTACTTTAATAGGGAACTTGGTGTTAGGTTGATGGAAAACCGCCCAAGTGAAGTCCTCTGGTTTGTATCCTGTTTCCTCTAGTATTCCTTGGGCTGCTCCGGTTATGTGTTTATAGTATGCTGGCTCGCCTGTGAACCTGTTCCCGTGGCGGGGATACATCTCTTTTGCTCTTCTCCAAAAGTCAGGGGTATCAGTTACGTAGCTGTATGAAGCTTCAAGATAAGCCAGAGTATCAGCGGTTCTTTCTGCAAAGATATATGCTGCTCCCCCGCAAGCTGCTGTGTATTCTAGTGCGTCATGGGGTTTACCCTGCGCGGTATCAGCCCCAATAGCCATAGCATATTTCTGCATACCGCTACCCACTAGGCCTATGCATGTCTGCATTGCCTCTGTACCAGCTTTGCAGGCGAACTCAAAGTCCGCTGTAGAGACACTTGGAGTAGCCCCTATAACCTCGGCTACTATAGTTCCGCTTGGTTTTACGGCATATGGCTTGGACTCCGTCCCAATATATACCGCGCCAATATCACTGGGATCTATCTTGGCTCTTCTTACCGCTTGTTTCGCCGCCTCAACGCTAATAGTAATAGTGTCTTCATCCATGGCGACAACGCTTTTCTCCTCAACAGGTTTACCGAATCCACCCCAAACTCGGTTTATCTCTGAGGCCTCTAGTCGATACATCGGCACATATGCTCCGTAGCCAATGATCCCGACCTGTCTTCCAGTCTTCAAATTGAATCATCCTATGAATTTAACGAAAGAGACTACAAGGATGGTATTTAAGACACTCGACATATAGCGTAATCTAAGACGACAAAAGACGTAGTTTTACCTCAGGTAAATGTCCTTTATCGACTTTAAAGACTTGAGTGTTGCCTTGAGGCTGAAGGGAGGCTCAAAGCTTCTCACATGTTTTCTCCAGTCTTCCCCAATAACCTGTATAGATTCAGGTTCTATTGGTCCAAGCCCATTGGATGCACACAATGCGATATGGGGGATATCGACAGGGTTATAACCCATTAACCAACTGCAAACAGAGTCAACTGAGACAAGGTTTCTTCCAGCCAACACCATATTCATGCAGAGATGGTTACCAATGACTGGTCCGTTTCCTTCCATACAGTTTATCCCATCAACTATTATGAGGTCATTACGGATATGCTCCGCCAGAAAAGACAGTATAGTGTCTAGTTTGCTATGAAGTTTGTCTTTTTGTTTTCTCTGAAATACGCCGTAGAGATTCTTTATGCCTAGGGTTACTAGTGTGTGAGCGCAGGTCTTAATCTTAGGGAGGTTTATGAAGTAATCAGCGTCCAGTACTGTTTGAGGTATTCTGAGAACTGTATTGGCTACGGGGTATTCCTGATAGTCATCATAACTTAGATTGAGAAACTCCACACCCCATTCATCTAGTAACCTCATTAAACCAGAGTCCATCATCCTTTTCTCAGCTGTCCCTGAAATGTTATCAGACTCCACTATAACCAAATCGTTTCCATTCTCCCGGATCAAGTCTACAACGGCTTTAATGATCCGGAAATCCGTTATCACCATTCCATCAGGGTTTTTTCCATTACAAATATTGGGTTTTATCACCACTTTTACACCGGGATCAAGTCTAAGACCACCAATTAGGTCTATACTCTCTCTAACCGCTTTCTCGACATTTTCTACGTGAACAAGAGAAACTGGTTCCATCTCTATACTCCCATTTTTCTTGAGACCATTATAATGGTCTCCAGTATGTTGATCTCATCATCTATAGTTATCATTGGGGCCCCCATTTCTTTAACCAGATGATGGAAATGCTTGTACTGATTCTTGAAGCTGGGGTGCTTGAATTGTATAAGGTCCAGATACCAGCCTAAACCTTTTTCATCCCAAGTACTCGTTTTATCGTCTATAACTGATTCAAGCTTGTATGGACCAAGCATAAGATCAGTGAATAAACTACCGTTCTCCCCTTCAACAGTTATACTAAATCTAGGACGTATTTTGGTCCAACTCATGCTTGCACTGATAGGTATATCTTTTTTTGCAACAAGCTCAGTGTGCACATTATCACATACATCATAATTCTTACACCACCAGTTTACTGAAGTAACCTCATCCACATGACCTGCAAGCGGATAAACCACGGACAGTATATGAGGAAGTACATCCTCTAAAATACCCTTATCTGTATCCTGCCTAAAATCAGTCTGGCTTCTATAGGATTTCAATAGGTTTTCAAAAGCCACATCGATACCTGTGATCTCACCTAGGGTTTCATCATCTAATATTTTCTTCATCTGAGTAAGACTAGGGGTAAAAACATAATTATGAGCAGGTAAGATAACTAGACCTAGCTTGGTTTTTAGGTCTCTTATTTCCTCGCATTCTTCCACTGTTCTAGCCAATGGTTTCTCGCAGAGAATATGTTTACCAGCTTCTAGAGCGTCCTTAATCATTGCTGCGTGGAGATTTGGAGGAGTATTAATGGCTACTGCTTCGACTGACTCATCCTCCAATAGCATCTTATAATCGGCATAACCCTCAGCTATATCACATATAGACTGCACTTCATCCATTCTAGTCTTATTTAAATCAGAGACAGCTATTACATGAATATTATCGAGCTGTTGTATGGCCTTTAAATGAAACATTGAGGTTACCCGACCACACCCAATGATTCCTAGATTCAGCATATGGATCAACCATATAATACGGTAGACCACTCTTGAGTTTATAGATCAAGGAATCTACAGAATAACTGATCTGTTAACCCTTTTGGCTGTTCTAGGTTCTTTGGCCGGGGCGGATTCTTGACGTTACAGAAATATTTCCAGTAAAAGTATTTCCCAACGGTGACTTCCATTTTCAGAGTTTTATGCAGAAACACATCTACATTACCCATCCATGCTCGTCCCAGAAAACTTCCAGCGAAAGCCATTCCTAATAGATAGGTAACTACAGCCATTAATATTTGAAATCCAGTCTGTACTGTGAACTCCATTTTGTATCACTAGCGATACACAGCTATTGGTTGAATAAAAGCTTAACTCAAATAATCACTGAGAGCCTCACGATAACCGAACTGAAAACTCACAATACCACATAAAATAAACTCAAACCAATAAGTAGCTAACCTAGTTAATAGACTGATAGCCCCCGCAACCTCAAGTGGAACCCCCACAACCACTAATGCACCCGCTAAACCAGCATCCACCACACCCAACCCGCTAGGTATAATGAAGTTAAGCTGCTGTATAAACTCGATAACAGCATAAATCAGTACAATCACCCAAAAGTTAATGGACTCCCCCAGAGACATTGCCACCATGTACGCCGTAATGGCACCGGTACTCCAGTGAAATCCAACAAGCAGCAGAGATAACAAATTCTCTAATGGCTTGTTTCTCAATATTTTTAATGAAGCCTGAATCTCGTGCACAAACTCATCAAAGCTATTTAACCCGAATCCATTGCTGTAAATCCGATTCTGCATCTGTCGCTTCAACCATTCGGGGCTAATTTCATGGAGCCGAAGCATTATATCTGGAGTTAATATTACCGCGAATATTGCAGTGTTGACAATAGCGAATATTACCGCGAACCAGATAAACTCGGAACGTATAGGAATTTGTGAATTATTGATAAAACGAACAATCAAAGAACCAAGAGATATCATTAACCCGAAGCTAATGAAATAATAAACCTTGCTAAATATAACAGACGAAACTGCCTGACCAAGTCCCCCACCATCTTCATCTCTAATAAGATAAGCCCTGATGATCTCAAACCCCGAAGGGAACGGAACCATCCAGACCACAAATAAGCCTACAAAAGATATCTGTATACTCTTCCACAGACTATTCCTGAACCCCAAACTCTTAAGAAGAATATGCCAAGAAGCTGATAGAAAAAATAATCCAATATAGTTAACTCCAACAGCCGCAGCGAAAATCCAAGGATCAAACCTCCCCACCTCCGACAAAACCGAGAAAGGTCTAGAATAGAAGATATATCCAATGAAGAAAACGACACCCACGATTAAAAAAAAAGTACCCCAGCGATTCTTCATATTAATCTCCCAAGAGGAGGGATTTACGTAAATAAAAAGCATAGGAATAAGACAAATACACGATTAACCTATAGTAAGACAGATGGACCCCTTTGAAGAATATCTCGCCCAGAACAGGGACAAGTACATTACTGTTATTACACCTGGAGGTAACCATGGGGATACATTAATTCATATGGGGTTAATGAAAAAACTCGATGAATTCAACATACAGTATTCCTGCTTTAACCTTGAAGAATTATACCGGATGAACCCCATCATTGGAGTTAAATACCTTGTCAATATCGCTTTCTGGAGACTAGGCTACGATCATGGATTCAAGCTCATTGATATACCCTCTGAAACGGAGCATATTTTGTTTGAGGGGGGAGGATACTTGAATGACATATGGTATGGACCAACCCTATTCAGGCAGGTAATGAAAAGAACCACTGCGCCCATAGCAGTGGGCCCTCAAAGCTATTTGTTTACCCGAACTCGATTCAAAGAATATTTCCAAGACAAGCGCCCAGTTCATCTTTTTTGCCGAGAAAAATACAGTCAAAAACACTTGTTAGAACAGGCCCTCCCTGAAAATGTCCTTGTATCAGTCTCACCAGAGTTAGCACTATATCTAACAGAAGAAGATATAGTAGAATACATTGAGCCAAGAACAGATAACTATACGCTTCTTGCCTTCAGAGACGATAAAGAATCAGTGATATCAAAGCATACAAGAAAAATGCTGTTTAACCAACTTGAAAAACCATTGATATCTGATATATCAATGAAAAATACCCTAACAGACTTTGTGTCGACTATCTATAACGCCGAGTACATATACACGGATCGATTGCATGTAGCAATATTATCAAAAATCTTGGGTAAACCAGCCACACTATTTGGAAACAAGTATCATAAAAATAGGGGTGTGTGGGAGCTCTCCCTCAAAGAATCAATAAAGTATAGATCAAAATAGGTGAGGGGTTTATAACCTCAAATGAGTGATCAATATTATGGTTAACATGAGTGAATACCCTTCACTCAGCATCATTGTACCCGTTTTAAATATGGGTAAGACTATCAGAGATACACTAGAATCATTAATGCATATAGATTACCCGAAAGAAAAATACGAGGTAATTATCGTAGACGGAAATAGCAAGGATGATACACGTAAGATAGTCAAAGAATACCCGGTAAAGCTAGTGGACCAGGAAGGAACCGGGCTAAACGCAGCTCGAAACACGGGGATCAAGCATAGCTCAGGTGAGATATTGGCGTACACCGATGGAGACTGCGTGATCCCACCGAACTGGGCAAAAAGAATAGTTAAAAACTTCACAGATCCCCTTATCGGCTTTGTCGGGGGAACCATGGAAGGTTATGATAAAGCCAACATTCTTAGCAACTATATGGATGAGAGTCTTTTCCAATCAACACCAGGTTTCAGGATACGTATAGAAACCAATGATCTCAAATTAATGCAGTTCCCTGCAGGAGCAAATATGGCGTTCCGACGAAGAGCATTGGAGCGGGTAAAATTCTTTGATGAAAACATTACTTATGGGTTTGATGACCTTCAACCCGTCGAGGCTATGGGGTTCAAAGGGTTCAGAATCGTTCTAGATCCTGAGGTAAACATCTTACACCAGCATAGAAGCACGTTAAAAGATCTTATGAAACAGCATTTTAATTATGGTAGAGGTGGTTCACTACTAGTAATTCATAAACGCGCCAGCATTTTAGCTAGCTGGTACGCAGCTTATTTAATAAGCACCCTAGCTATCATCTCAATCCTGAGTTTTCTTCTATATATCGGGTTTAAGATCGATCATCCTATGCCGT
>CAZAQI010000050.1:0-14840 GCA_964487465.1 uncultured Candidatus Bathyarchaeia archaeon | reverse complement strand
AACTATATCTTGAACCCGCTATTTTGAACGCGAGCATGAAACCACCCCTCCTGCTACTTGATTAGAAGTGGTGCGACTGCCGGGATTCGAACCCGGGCCGTCTGCGTGGCAGGCAGAAATCATACCGCTAGACTACAGTCGCTTGCACCCATAGACTCTAGAAGGGGGATATATTTCTTACTCTTTATACAGCTTAATCCACTCAGGAAGACTATCTACTAGACGATACATTATCTTTTCAGCTGCCTCAATCCACGTCACCTTTGTACCATCATAAGCCTCTCCACCATCTGGACCCACGAGGTCCGAGACACCTCTAAGTATTAGTAACCTGACATCGTTCCGTTTACAGACGAAGGCTATTCCTCCGCTCTCCCAGTCTCCTACCTTGGCGCCGAATTTCTCTTTTAGCAAGGGTATATCTTCTGGTTGTATATCTCTGTCCCCACTTACTATAGTTCCATGTTGAACGGGTAACGGGTATGGTTTCTCTAGCCAACTGTATTCCAGCTCCGTTGTGAAGTACTCAAAGTGCTCATCCGGGTCACCTATCTGACTGATAATATCATATACCACAGCCTTATCGGGCATGACTATCTGGTCGCGTTCTATCTCTCCGCTGAACCCGCCACAGGTTCCGATGTTGATGATTAGCTCTGGTTTCCACAGGTCTATAGCGTACTGGGTGGAGGCGGCTGATTGGACCTTGGCCCAGCCTCCATGCATCAATATCGTGGACTCGCCGATAAACTCTGTCTCAATGTATTCCCCGTAGGGATGGTTCTGGTACTCCGCGTCCGGGTATAGTTTATGGATGGCTCTCCACTCTCCCTCTGCGGATACTATTACTACGAATCTCGGGTTCAAGACAGAGATAGTCTCCTATTTGATCATTTAAAGATGCATTGATCGTTAACCAGTTATGTACCAAGCGTAGTATTACTGCATGGACTCTATTCATCTGGAAGAAATGACCTGGCCCATGGTACGTGACGCCATGGAGAAAGGATACAAGACCATCATAATGGCTGTGGGAAGCATAGAGCAACACGGACACCATCTACCCCATGGCACAGACACATATCTAGGGGACTGCTTAGCTGAGCGATTCGCTAAAAAACTGGGTAAGACCCTCGTGGCACCCACTATCCGACCAGGTTGCAGCATGCACCACATGGATTTCCCGGGCACCATCAGCATCAGCCCCGAGACCCTGATAGAGCTACTGAAAGAAACATGTCTGGCACTAGATCACCACGGATTCGAGAACATAGTATTGGCTCCCAGCCACGGAGGAAACTTCAGCCCAGTCAATGTAGCTGTTCAGAGCATAGCACCGAGACTCAAAGCCAACCTGATAGCTGTCACAGACATAATGGCCCTAATAGGGATATTCAAGGAAAAAGTAGCCGCCACCGGTCAACCCCCGGGAGCAGCTGGAGGCCACGCCGGAGCAGGCGAGACCAGCTTCATGCTGGCATACAAACCAGAACTAGTGAGGAAAAAGGAGTGGAAAAAAGGATACATGGGACCATTCACGAATAAATACGTGAGAAAAGGCTTCAGAGCAGTAACTCCCACGGGGGTACTAGGAGATCCCACTGTCTCCTCCAGTGAAGCAGGTGAATTGATCATCGAAGCCGTCTCGGATATGCTGGTGGACACGGTTAAACGGGAACTAGAACTCTAGGCCTCCACTTTTTTATGGAAGCAGGTTCGTTCACCCAGGTGGCAGGCTGGACCAGTCTGATCTACCAGATACACCAAGGCGTCATTATCGCAGTCAGTGAGTATATCCACTATCCGCTGTACATTGCCGCTGGTGACACCTTTCTTCATTACCTTGCCGTGGCTTCTACGATAATAGTGAGCCCACCCGGTCTCCATGGTTTGCTGTAATGCTTCTCGGCTAACATAAGCCAGGGTCAATACTTCCCTAGTGTTAGCTTCCTGGGTTACCACGGGTAATAGGCCATCCATCTTACCCCAGTTCAGCATACTTGGTTTCACTTGTTTCATATTCTTACATTCACCCCCATCTTACTTAGATACTGTTTAACCACTGGCACAGGGTAGCTCTGGTAGTGGAAGACAGAGGCGGCTAAAGCTGCATCTGCTCTGCCCTCGGTGAAAGCTTTAAGGAAGTGCTTTGGCTCCCCAGCGCCTCCGCTGGCAACTAATGGAACATTCACCCTGTCTGATATGACATGGTTTAGCTTGTTATCGTACCCGGTCTTGGTGCCATCACGATCCATGCTGGTGACCAGTAACTCACCGGCACCTAGTTCAGCGGCTTTTTCCGCCCACATTACTGCGTCCATCCCCGTTGCTTTTCGTCCACCATAAGTATAGACCTCAAACCAGCATGGACCCTGAGCTGAGTCCACGGTGACTCTGCCAGGTTCTTGCTGGTAGTTGCGTTTGGCGTCGATAGCCACTACCACGCATTGAGCCCCGAACACCTGGGCCAAAGCATGTATTACTTCAGGATTCTCGACTGCGGCTGTGTTAAGGGCTGTCTTATCAGCGCCGTTTCTTAGAATGCTTCTAACATCTTCCACGGATCTAATGCCCCCACCCACGGTGAATGGTATATTTATCTCGGAGGCAACAGCGCGAACAAGATCACTTAAGGTATCTCTTCTTTCATGACTCGCAGTGATATCAAGAAAGACAAGCTCATCGGCTCCATCATCATTATAGCGTCTCGCCAACTCCACCGGGTCACCCGCGTCTCTCAGCTCAAGGAAATTTGTGCCCTTCACCACCCGACCGTTCTTCACGTCAAGGCATGGTATTATCCGCTTGGCTAGCATCGTCCAGCCTCCATTGCTTCTTGAAGCGTAAATCGTTCCTCATAGAGGGCTTTACCTATGACAACTGCCTCTACCCCGGTCTCGTAAAGTCTCTTGATATCATGTGTTGAGGCTACACCCCCTGAAGCGATTATGTCTGCTACTCTGGATATTTCTTTGTAAGTCTCAAAGTCCGGTCCCCGGAGCAATCCATCATGCTCTATATTGGTTACGAGAAAACGATAGTAGCCTTGTTCTTTGAATCCCGCTAAAGCCTCCTGCAGACTATGCGCTGTGACTTCCTGCCAGCCCCTCACCATTAGTTTACGGTCTCGATGATCTAGGGCTAAGATAATTCTATCTCCATATTCATCCAATAACTCCAGCGACTTGCTGGGATCCGTCAGAGGCATGGAGCCCAGTATAATACGTTCAACACCCATATCCAGAAAACAACGAGCGGTCTCAAGGGTGCGAATGCCGCCCCCAACCTGTAAAGACACATCAACGGATTCCACTATCTCCCGTATCAATTCCTTGTTTGACCCGTTTCCGAGGGCTGCATCCAAGTCTATTATGTGAAGTCTATCTGCACCCTGTTCATTCCATATCCGCGCCACGTATAGGGGGTCAAGGGTCTCGTAGTGTTGTCTGGTAGATGGATCTCCTTTTGTAAGTCTAACTAACTGTGAATCCATTATGTCGATGGCGGGTATAATCTGCATCACTTTAACGCCTCACCATTTCCACAAAGTTGCTCAACAAGGTGGCTCCCTGTTCACCTGATTTCTCCGGGTGAAACTGGGCGCCATAGATGTTCCCACGCTCCACTAAGGAGGTGAAGGAGCTACCGTAAACAGTCTCAGCCAATGTATCATCCGAGTTCTCTGGGTCAGGGTAGTAGCTGTGTACGAAGTAGAAATAGCTGCCATCCGGTATCCCATCTAGTAGGGGGCTATTATGGGTGGCGTTTATGGTGTTCCACCCCATGTGAGGAGTCTTGAGGTCACCTTTGAATCCCCTTACCCACCCCTTTAGTAAGCCGAGACCTTCTCCTTCCGCTTCCTCGCTTCCCTCAAAGAGGAGCTGCATACCGAGACAACTCCCCAATACGGGTACACCGTTCTCAGCGGCTCCATGCACCGCATCGGCTATGGGAGCTAGTTTCAATGCGGCTGCCCCAAAGTTGCCCACACCAGGTAATACCAGCCCATCGGAGGCAAGTATCTCCTCCGGGTCTTTCACTACCTCAACTTTTGAACCGGTTTTCCTTAAGGCGTTGGTCATGCTGAAGAGGTTTCCTACACCATAGTCTATTACGGATATCATAGGGTTCCCTTGCTACTGGGTGGTTTTGTTCGTCTCAAGTCTATGGCTACGGCGTCTCTAAGGCATCTAGCTAGGGCTTTGAACGCTGCCTCCGCCTTGTGGTGATCATTGTATCCATAATCTACCTGTATGTGTATGTTAGCGCGTAGACTGGTGGCTAGTGTCTCCATGAAGTGGGTGATATCCTCGTTAGCCATGTCCTCGGTCATGGGGTTCTCTAAACCCAGCTCAACAACGTTATAGGGTCTACCCCCTAGATCTATGCTGCACTTTGCAAGGCATTCATCCATTGGCACAGACGCGTCTGCGAAGCGGGTTATCCGTTTATCCAACTGTATTGCCCGGTTGAGGGCTTCCCCCAGAACTATGGCTGTATCCTCCACTACGTGGTGGCGTAAGTCACCAGATGCGTTTACCGTGATATCTATGAGGCTATGGGTGGCGAGGCTGGTTAACATATGGTCCAGGAACAATATCCCCGAGTCTATGCTTACCTCTCCTTCGCCATCCAGATTGACCATCGCTGTGATCTTTGTCTCACGTGTCTCACGGGTGTATTCACCGGTTCTCAATTGGATTCACCTCTCGCGTATCTTAGAATAAGGGGGATATCATTCACAGTGGGCGCCACGATATCGCTACCTATCTCCAGGAACCCTTTCAACGCCTCCCCGCTGCTATGGACACAGCTGTAGACGCCTGCGAAAAGGTACTTGTCTCCTGCGTTCTCTGCTGTGAGGTAATCAGCCATGGTGTCACCGATGTAAAGCACCTTCCCGGGTGAATAGGGCTCAGCTGCCTTTACCAGTGGGTAGGGGTTAGGTTTATGCAGGTTATCTACACCCAGCTTCTCGGAGTCATGGTCCACTACATCATGCCAGTACTGGCTTCTCTGGGGGAATCTCTCCTTGATCTCCTTGAGGGCGTGTCTAGCAGTGTTCTCCATGCTCCCCGAGGCTACGCCGAATCTGGGTCCACCTAGGAGACTCTCCAGTTCATCAAGGGTCTCCTCTCGTATAACCACCTCATCCGCCTCCACTATTCCCTTTTCTGTCTCAACGAAGCGGGGCTCCAAGCCAAAAGACTCTCTGTACAAATCTACGCCTGCGAATAACTCCTCAAAGAGGGTGCTGATGATACTCTCACCAACCTTCCCCCGGAAATTGAATGCTCTTTTAATGTTCTCTCCGACTCTGGGTAAGAGGAGCTCATCCACTTTCCTAATCCCGGACGCATCCAGCTTAGCCGCGAAGTCTAATAGTTTATCATAAAGTCCATCAACGGGAATATCTGCATTGACCCTCCCAGCTATATAGTCGAAGCGCTCCCTTGGTGAAGCGTATCGCAGGCTCTCTCCTGCTATTTTATCGAGTTCTTCTAGTTCTTCAGCAGGTAGCTCCGCAAGTATACGCATTATCACGGCGTAGGCGTGGCTCCAATCATTGTTGAAGCCCCCGGTGCGCTTGTAAACATGGTTTAGCTTGCTGTCGAATAGTTCCTCGGGTATAATTGTGCCGGTGAAGGTTTCTATTATGTAACGGGTGGTAGCCGCTATGGCTACATTGTAGGCGTTTCTTACGTCTAGTAGTACGCCGTCGCAGTCAAATACTATGGTGTCTATATCCGCGATCTCTGGTAATTTGTCTTCTCTTAGATAGATTAAGCCGTTCTCGGATTCGATCTCTGTGTATTTCGTCAATTTGTTGCCTCCTTCAAGGTCTCCAGGAACCGTTCCAGTACGGGTCTGGGTGCAACGGTTACCCTTAGACAGTTCTCCAGCGAGAGCACTTTACCGAGTACGCGTATCAGTACTCCCCTGTTTTTGAGATACTGGTATACTTCTCTGTATGGTTGTTCAGTGTTAAAAAGCACAAAGTTAGTCTCGGATGAGTAAGCCTCTACGCCTTCAAGTGTGTTCAACTGGTTTATCAACCATTCCCGCATTTTAATGGTCTCCTTAATTGCTGTTTGCACCGTTTCCTGTTTCTGGATTAATTTGGCTCCGGTTCTGAGCACTATATTTGGTACAGGGTAGGGCATCATGTATCGTTCACGTAACGTGGTAGCCAGTTCTATATTGGAGATACAGTACCCTAATCTTAAACCAGCTAAGCCATAAGCTTTGGAAAAGGTACGGAGTATTATCAGGTTATCATGGTTTTTTACTTCCTCGGCTAACGTATACTCTGAATACTCCTGGTAGGCTTCATCGATCAACACGAGACCTTTGAAACGTTTAACCAAATCTCGCATCGTTTCTCTTGGGAACTGGTTTCCTGTCGGGTTATTTGGGTTACAAATCACCAGAAGCGAGGCTCCCTGTGCATTCTCAAGGGTCTTTTCAGGGTTTAGTGAGAAATCTTGCTCCAATGGAGCTATTCTATAATCTAAGTCTCGTTGTACAGCAGCGCGGGGATACATGGAGAAAGTCGGTGATACAGCTGACACGGATTCGCCTCTTTGAAGCAACGAGAACATTAACTCTATTACCTGATCGCCGCCAGCTGAGACCAGCACTTGACCGGGTTCAACCATGTTACGTTCAGCGATTAGCCGTCTTAGCCTTAGTCCTTCATCCTGAGGATATAGCCGTGGATCGGTCTCAACAGCAGCCTCCATGAGGATTTCACGAATTGTATCCCTGCCCAGGAAAAGGTTCTCGTTGGCGTCTAGCTTCAAAATCTTTGATGCAGGTACACCTAATTCATCAGCTATTGAATCAATTGAGGGGTTTGGCTGATAGGGGTTGATCCTTTTACTGGATGACAGTAATTCCCTGATATTCACTTGAATCGAGCCTCCACAGCCAACCTGTGATTCGGTAACCCCTCTGCATATGCTAGAGTTCCTACTCTTTCTCTCACTGAACCCAACCCTGTCTTGGTTGCCTTTACCACGCTGACCGGTTTCATGTAATCTAGGATGGTGATACCTGAGGCTACTCGGGCATACCCCCCTGTTGGTAATACGTGGTTAACCCCCATACAGTAATCAGTGGAGGAGACCGGGGAATAGTCTCCGAGTAGAATCAGGCCGCTGCTTGTGATCTTCTCCGCCACCTCCTCAGGTACCCCTGTCATGATCTCCAAGTGCTCCGGGGCGAACCTGTTAGTGAAATCAATCGCCTCCTCCATGGTGGAAACCAGGTAGGTGAACCCTTTCTCATCTAAGACCGTATGAACGATGTCTCTACGCATCAGTGTGGGCGTTTTTTCCTCTATTAGTTGCGCTACATCGTCGGCCATCTTCTCTGAAGTGGTTACAAGCCCTGATATTCCCCCGGGTCCATGCTCAGCCTGGCTAATGAGATCAACTGCCACTAAATTTGGGTCAGCTGTCTCATCCGCTATAATTAATACCTCGCTGGGTCCAGCGGGTTTATCGATGGATACCACATCCGAGACCAGGTTCTTGGCTGCGGTAACATACTTGTTCCCGGGCCCCACAATTTTCTCCACCCGGGGAACTGATTCGGTTCCGTAAGCCATGGCGGCTATGGCTTGGGCTCCACCGACTTTGTAGACCTCATCCACCATGCAGATATCACACGCAACCAGCACCAAGGGGTTAACCTCTCCACCTGCACCGGGTGGTGTACAGACGATTATCTTCTCCACTCCAGCGACCTTAGCCGGAGTCACATTCATGATAACCGAGCTAGGATAAGCGGCTTTACCACCGGGAACATAACAACCTGCAGACTGAATCGGTCTCACGGTACATTTTATCTCTGTACCATCTATATCGACTCTGAAGATGGACTGGGTTAAACGCTTGGACTCTACTATTTCCAGTCGTCTACGGGACTCTCTAAGGGCAGCCACCTGACTCTGGGGAACCATCTGGTAGGCGGCCTGAACCTCATCCCGTGAAACCTTGAAGCGGTCTAATTTTACATTGTCGAATCGCTCAGTGTACATTCTTACCGCATTGTCGCCTCGCTGAGCTACATCTGATACAATTGGTCTCACGTACTCAACAAGCTCATACTTAACCGCCGAGGATCTAGGCCACCTAGAGCTCAGTATATCCGGTTCATCTGTATATAGTCTCATTCTCCATTCTCCAGAGTTATCTCATCCAGAGGCAGCACCTGTCTGGGCTCATAAAGCACCAAGCCCTGGGCCAGTTTACGCAGGGTAGGCAAAATCTGGATAAATCTATTCTTATCAATCACGGTGTTGATGGCGCACCACTCTGGATCACTTAAATCGCTCACCGTTGGCCGCTTCAAGGCCGGTAACTTCTCTAACAGTGTATCCAGGTTACATTTCTCCACATTGGCGAAGATATGCAGCTTCTTAGCCCCATCCACTGCTCCACGCAAAAGGGTCAATATATCCAGTATCTTCTCCTGCTTCTCAGGGTCCATCAAAGCATCCTTATTAGCAATCAATAAGGCACTTGTCTGCATAACCTCCTCAATTACCTTTAACCCGTTCTGCCGTAGACTGGTACCTGTCTCGATTACCTCAAGTATCGCGTCAGCGTCTTCCGGGGGCTTGGCCTCAGTAGCACCGAAGCTCAGATAGATAGCTACCTTCTCGTTATCACCTATCCTCCACCAAGGGGTTACCACAACCGGTGTTTTCTCACCGTAAGCCTCCAAGTAGACCGGGTTCTTCATGATGTATTCTTTGGCGGCGTTAAGGTACTCTGTGCTTACCCGTAGAGTCTCGTTATTCTCTATACTCTGTCTGATGAGCCCCGATAGATCATTGACGTTGTTCCAGTTCTTGGGAACAGCGAACACTAGCCTCACCCGGGCATACTCCAAGTCCAGAAGAGTCTCAACATCCGCATTATTCTCAGCAACCCAGTCCCTGCCACTGATCCCAACATCCTGAACACCCTCACTAACGAAAGTAGGTATCTCCTGTGGCCGTAATACCTTCAACTCGATATCAGGGTCATTAATCCCCGGCCGATAAGTGCGGTCATGGCCTCTTACATGGTATCCTGCTCTCTCAAGAATTCTCTGTGTCTGGTCTCCAAGGTGACCCTTGGGTATCGCGAACTTTACTTTAGTCAAATCTGGTTATCTCCTTTATGTGTCTTAGAAACGATCCTAGACCCCACTAGGGGTTGATTTCTAGAAGCGGTGGCAGTAGTTTGCTGAGAGGTATTAATTTGACTAGAGATGAATACAAACGCCTCTAGTGAACATACTCCCTCATTTTCACTACACTAGTCACTGTTAGTATGTGTAACAAGTATAAACGTTTCTAATAATAAGCAGGTAAACACCTGGTTACAGATTTGTCTCAAATAGATGAGACCATCATATAATCATGGTACCGTCAATAGGTGGAAAACCTTTATAGCCATAAACGTGGTTCAGTGGGGTGCATTAGGCAACTCTAGCCAGCAAAAGGATGAAAAACATGAGCACTAAAACAGTCATTGACGGAGACGGCCTCATACTGGGCAGAATGTCAAGCACAGTTGCAAAAAGGCTGCTCCAAGGAGAAACTATTGACATCGTAAACGCTGAAAAAATCGTGGTCTCAGGCAAAAAAAACATGATAATTAAAAAGAATAAAGAGTTCCTAGGCGTTGGCGGACACCAGAGAGGACCATTCCATTACAGGCAACCACATAGATACGTCAAGAAAACCATAAGGGGAATGCTGCCACACCGTAAAGAACCTGGTAAAGAGGCTTTTAGAAGATTAAAAGTTCATATCGGCATCCCAGAGGAATTAGAGGATGCTGAGCTTGAGACGATGGAGAAATATCATCGAACTACCCTGGGAAACAGGTATGTGACTATTGGAGAGATCGCCGAGAGTATCGGCTGGAGAAAGTGAATATAATTGTCAAGTAGAAAGAAGAAGAGCGTAATAGCTACTGGAAAACGTAAGACCAGCAAGGCGAGGGTCTTGGTCTCTGAGGGAAAAGGCCGTGTAAGAGTCAACAATGTACCAATCCCACTTATCAAGCCATTCATAGTTAGGGAAAAAATCCTAGAGCCATACATGCTGGCAACAGATTACAAAGATAAAGTAGACATCAAGATCAACACCGAAGGAGGAGGTATAATGAGCCAAGCAGAGGCAGCGAGAATGGGAATCGCACAAGGCCTCGTAAAGTTCACTAAGAGCAAGCGTCTACGTAACCTATACCACGAATACGATAGAACCATGCTAGCAGGAGACGCGCGACGCAAAGAGCCAAAGAAATTCGGTGGACCAGGAGCACGTCGCAGGAAGCAGAAGAGCTACAGGTGATCAAAATGGTTCGTTATATCAACCCTATTGTTGAAGTCGGAAGAAAAATCCGCAAATGCAAAGGATTCAGCCTATCCGAGCTTGAAGCCGTCGAGATCACAGCTGGAGAAGCCAAGAAGATGGGGATCCCCGTGGATACACGCAGAAAAAGCAGTCACGATGAGAACATCGAAACCCTCAAAAAGTTCTTAGAGGAAGCTGATGAACTGGATCTCAAGGTCTCAGAGCCAAGTTTTGAGAGCAAGCCCATTCGTGGAAGAGTCTACCGTGGTAAGACCAGCGCTGGACAAAAAATGCGAAATCTCAGTCGTAGAAAGTAGCATACATTTTATCTAAATAGAATTTTATCTATTTTTAGATTATTTTTCAAATCTTCTGGTTGTATTGAATAGGTTTCGTATTATTAGAAGAAACCGGTAGCCCAAAATTCTATTGTATAAAGGATAGCACCATATTATCAGGTAAGCTTATCTACCACGCTACAATTTAGTGTAGCGATACAAGTGAAGACTGATGTACGGATAATCACCGACCCCGAGGTGGGAAAACTTCTAGCAGACGAGACAAGACGCAGTATATTAAAGATCATCAGCCACAAAGAGATGAGTGCAACAGATCTCGCTAAGAAACTAGATAAAAATCATAGTAGTATCGTGCATCATCTTAACACTCTACTAGAAGCCGGTTTAATCGAGATCACTAGAGAGGAACATGTACGAAACATGATCCAACCATACTATAAAGCGGTCAGCAAGGATTTCCACGTCAGCTACAGGGTAACCGAAGCATTAGAGGGAGACCCGGATTACTCCGCGTATACTGATAACTACTTGGAGAAACTCCTTGAAGGATTAAAAATGTATGGAGTAAATATCCCCGAGAGCGAATATCCCCGAGTTAAGCAGTTACTACTCAGATGTCACATATACAATAAGAGAGCTTACGAGGAACGCATACAAAGAAAGACAGAAGACAAGGATATTAGCCGCTACGCACAGCGTGGAATAGCCCACATAGTCTCACATGTTCAGCTAACGGATAACACAGAGTACAGGGAGAACATCAGCAAACTCAGGGAAATCATGGAGAAACACAGCGATTACAGGTGGAGTGTAGAGTAGGTATTAAAACAGATTCCTTGAAGACTTTCAAACGTCTATTCAGTTACATATCCCCTTACTGGGAGGTAAAAGCAATTGTATTCATTATAATCTTTACCACTTTCCTATCCGTACTATCCCCAGCAATCATAGGAAACATCGTTGACACTGTAGGGTATGTGGCTGCAGGGGAATCAGTGCCGGATGCAAGGGGAATCGAGGGAGTAGCTAACTGGATTCTCATACCAGTAGCAAGAGGAGTGAATAATTTCTCTGGTATGGGATACAACATGGCTGTACTGACGGTTTTCAGTTTCAGCCTCGTAGTCATCGGCCTATTAGAAGGCGCGCTTAGCTACACCCAGAGATATATCCTGCAGATAATTAGCCAGAGAGCAGGTTTTGAGATGAGAGACGACCTATACAATAGCCTGCTAGAGCAGAGCTTCAGCTTCTACGATCAGCAACGTACAGGCCAACTCATGGCAAGGGCCACCGGGGATATTAATATGCTGGGCAGGTTCTTTAACTTCGGGTTCAGATTAGCCTTGAGCAACACGCTCTTGCTTATACTGGTTATCTATAGCATGGTCTCCATAAGCCTCAAGTTGACACTGGTCTCACTTACCATACTACCCTTCCTACTGATCACTACACTTAACTTTAGCTCAAAGATTCGACCACTCTGGCAAGAGGTCAGAGAACAATACGGGGAGATAACATCACTGGTCCAGGAGAACCTCAGCGGTTTACGAGTTGTAAGGGGGTTCAACAATGAAGAACATGAAGAAGAAAAGTTCTGGGCTGAGATCCTGGAGTACTTTAATATTAATATCAGGATGGTTAAGCTGAGAGCGTTCTTCAGGCCCTTGGTATCTTTAATCAGTGGCATCGGGGTGGTAATCATTCTAATGTACGGGGGTACTCTAGTAATAGAGAACGCCCTTAGTTTGGGCAGCATGATCGCCTTCTACTTCTATATTTCAAGGCTCATGGGGCCGGTCAGGATGCTGGGGTTCATGACGGGTATGTTTGTACGGGCACAGGCAGCAGCCGAGAGAGTATTTGAGATAATGGATGCTGAGATAGAGGTAAGCGATAAACCTGACGCGGAGACCATCGAGAAAGTAGCTGGAATCATCAACTTCGAGGACGTGTGGTTCAGCTACGATGGCGAGAACATGGTCCTCAAAGACATTGATCTCAAGGTGATGCCGGGTGAGACTGTAGCAATACTTGGCGCCACTGGCAGCGGCAAGAGCAGCATAATCAATCTAATCCCCCGGTTCTACGATGTAACCAAGGGCAACATCAAGCTTGACGGCGTTGACCTCAGAGACATAAAGATCAAGAACCTCAGGAGCCACATAGGCATAGTGAGACAAAACCCATTCATATTCAGCACAACCCTCAGGGAAAACATAGCATACGGCGTAGAAGACGCCACGCTGGAAGAGATTCAACGAGCCGCGCGTCAAGCAAAGATACATGAATTCATCCAAGACCTCCCAGAGGGATACGACACCAAGGTAGGGGAAAGAGGAGTAACCCTCAGCGGAGGACAGAAGCAGAGAGTAGCCATCGCACGGGCACTACTCAAGAACCCCAAGATACTCATACTGGATGACAGCACCAGCAGCGTGGACACCCAGACAGAGTACGAGATCCAGCAAGCACTGGATAATTTGCTGGAGAACCGCACCACCTTCATAATCACCCAGCGACTGAGTAGCATCAAGAAAGCCGACTACATCATCGTCCTAGAGGATGGGGAGATAAGGGAAGAAGGAAAACACGAGGAACTCTTAGAGCTTGACGGCATCTACAAGCGGCTCTACGATACTCAGATAAGCAAAACACAGGGAGGAGACAAATAATGGGCCACCGTATGCAGCGATTCGCTGGAGGGGACGAGGACTATGAACGCTCCGTACCCGATATAGTACTCTTCAGAAGAATGCTAGGATATATCACCAGTCAGAAAAGAGAATCCATACAACTAGTAGTAGCCATCATCGCTTCCACCTTAATCAACTTACTACCACCCTACATGTACTCCCTAGTCATTGATAACTACATCAAACAACTGGATACCAAAGGCCTATACCTACTAGGAGTAGGTTTCGTAGCAGTGTATCTCCTAACATTCGTAACCCAGTACGTGCAGCAATACCTAATCAACTGGCTGGGGTCAAGACTGGAACTCAACATGAGAAGAGACATATTCAAACATCTCCAAACTCTAAGCCTAGACTTTTACGCCAAGAGAGAGATAGGGAGCATCGTCAGCCGGGTAACCAATGACATAGACAAGATCACCGAACTAACCACAAGCGGTATCGCCAACGTGATAGCGGACCTGTTAACCCTCGTAGGAATAGTGGCTATCATGCTCTGGATGAACTGGAGACTGAGCCTAGTTACCTTCAGCATCATACCGTTAATGATCCTATTCCTCTACCTATGGGGAAGAAGAGTACGCACAGTATACAGGAAAACCCGCAGAACCATCGCAAGCGTCTCAGCCAAGATGGAAGAGAGCGTTAGCGGGATGAAAGAGATACAGAGCTACAGCCGAGAAGGCGAGACCAGACAAGAGTTCAGACAAGTAAACAGGAGCAACATGAAAGCAAACGTAGAAGCAGGACAGGTAATGTCAGCGTTCTGGCCAGCAGTAAGAGTATTCACAGCCCTAGGAAACTTCCTGGTATTATTATTCGGCGGCAGAGCCGTGATGGCTGGAACCCTAAGCGTAGGTGTCTTATTCGGTTTCATGGGTTACCTAGGGAGATTCTTCTGGCCTATACAGGATCTAAGCGGTTTCTGGAACAATGTCCAGAGCGCCCTAGCTGCATCCGAGAGAGTCTTTGATATAATGGACACACCCAGAGGCATCGGGGATAAACCCGACGCAGTGGAGTTACCCAGAATAGAGGGCCACATAGAGTACCAGAACCTCAGCTTCAGATACGAGGAGGACACACCGGTACTAAAAAACATCAACTTGGAGATAAAGCCCAACACAACAGTCGCCCTAGTAGGCCCAACCGGAGTAGGAAAGACCACCATGATCAACCTACTATACAGATTCTACGACCCCCAAGAGGGCGCAGTAAAGGTCGACGGATACGACCTACGCGACGTGAAACTAGATTCACTTAGAAGCCAGATGGCCGTGGTCTTACAGGATAACTTCCTCTTCAGCGGCACAGTGATGGAGAACATAAGATACGGAAACCTAGGCACCACGGATGACGAGATCATAGAAGTAGCCCAGACCGTTGGAGCCCACGAGTTCATAATGAAACTACCAGAAGGCTACCAAACAGACGTAAGAGAAAGAGGGGGAAGACTCAGCGTCGGTCAGAGACAACTCATAAGCCTCT
>CAZAQI010000049.1:0-14932 GCA_964487465.1 uncultured Candidatus Bathyarchaeia archaeon | reverse complement strand
AAAAAGTTTACGTCAAGAAAGACGAGACAGATGTTGCCACCATAAAGATCAGTTGCCCGAAATGCGGCAATGATAGAGCAACCGTTGAAAACGTCGCCACCGGTATGGGGGTATCCATAGTGGTTCAGAAATTCACTTGCACAAAGTGTAAACACTCATGGAGATAGATGGGTTAAAACCTAATCAAAACTGTTTTTTATAGGGCTCTTTGTAGCAGCGAAGTTAATCCCGGTTTACCGACAGCTCCTACGGTCTGGGCTACGGGTTTACCTTTCTTAAAAACGATGAAATTAGGAATACTCATCACCCCGAACTGGGCTGCTGTGCTTTTGTTATGATCCACGTTTAGTTTAGCGATATGAGCTTTACCAGCATACTCTTCCGCTAGTTGATGAACCACCGGTGTCATCATCTTACATGGGCCACACCATTCAGCCCAGAAATCAACAAGAACAGGCTTATCCGTTTCACTTAACACCTTCTGGAAGTTAGAGTCGTTTAACTCCATTACTTCTCCGGGTCTCCAAAAAGATGACTGGGGGGCACTGGACTGCTCCATCATCTTTCTGAGCATTTTTTGCTTTATTTTCTCTAATTCTTTGTCTGAACTCATTATCTTGACCAAAAGAAGGGTGTTTTAAGAATATTACCTACTTTTTGAGGCTCTCAGTGTAATCGGATCTGGTGGAGTCATACTTATGTGCTCCCTCAGGGTCGTCCACGATCTCTTTGAGATATTCCTCGTATCCCTCCCAGTCACCAGCCTTCTCATGTGTGTCAATATAGTTCTGGGGCATAGGGTGCGTCCCTACCACAACGGGTAACCCGACGTAGTTCTCGATGTACCTCTTATGATCCTCGATATATGGACACGGAGGATACCCGGCTAGATAACATGAGGCCAGATAGATTACCTCGGCGCCGTATTTCTTCATGTCAGCGGGGGCGAATTCTAGCCTCTCACCGGGGCAACCTCCGCAAGCCATCCAGCCGACAACCTCTATGGGCTCATCATCATATTTTCTGAAAGCTCCGTCTCTCTCAATTATTGACCTAAAACACTTGTTGCCTGTGCATTTCCTATTCCTGTCGCAGATCATGATTCCTACTTTAACCATCTAGACATCAAACCTATCCATTATTGTTATATTATTGGTCGCAGTTTAAGCGATCTACATTCTTAGGCTTACCTAAACTATAAAGTTTGTTTATTATCCATAGTACTGATTTGTTTAGAAGGTTGTAGACTTTATCGTATTTCTCTGGGAGTGTTTCTAGGACTGTCTCCATGATTTAGAACGTCTGTTTTTTTTTCTCATTTAGGGTGGTTGCCAAGTTCTCGACGAGGGTCTCTAGTGCTATTACTTAATGGTAAAGTGTTTCTATCTGATTTTCTAGTCGTTGTTTTTCTTCGTCTATTTGATTGTAGTCTGTTAGAGTTACGTTGTTATCGTATAGCGTCCGCTACCTTGTTTCTAGGCTCTAGCTGTGTGGTTAAGATGGGGGTAGTCTGGTTTTGTGCGTTTATAGTCTTGGTGAGGATAATATAGAGGTTTTCGGTAAGTTACTGGAGTTATCGGATTTGGAGGAGTTACACAAGATGGAGAGGTCTAGTTTATAGATCCTTATTCCATAAAGGCTATAGTATCAGTCTTTTTGTTTCTAGATATGAAACATGATTTAGTGGAAGCCGCTGATAAAGTGCTCAATGGTGAGGCGGCTGGGTTTGTAGAGGTTTTTAAGTTGACGGTGCAGTTCAGGGAGCTTGAGGTTTATTATGGTGGTTATCGTGAGCGTTTGGAGTCACATCTGAGGCATCGTTTGATGGTGGAGCATATTACTGATGAGACCCTAGTTATGGCTGAGTAAGTTATATTGTCTCGTTTTTCATGTTTTTGGCTTCTGTAATAATATAACTGTAGGTAGTAGTAAGGTCTTTACTGAATATTACTTTCATGGTCCCAGGGTCCAGTCACAGCAAACTAAGATACCCTCTACTATATTTCTGTTAGTCTAGAAAGTTCATATTCCGCCTTTTAAAGAACCTCCGTTTTTCATCAAGAGGTGGGGATATTATCTTACCTAGTTTTTCGGGCGACAGGTACTCCAAATTTTGCACCGTTTGGTAAACAGGGCGACACTGCTCATCAAACATCCTCTCCCATCTCGGTCAAGCACCAGCTCCCTTTACTTCAAGATAATTGCGTCACTTAATTCAAAAGGACCCTGATTATAATAAACTGAACACATTGAGCTTAAAGCCTTCGCTAAACTTTGTTAGTCGACTAAAAACCTGTCGATGGTTTTAACCCCACTGGGTTTTTATTCTAGGCTGCGAGAAAAGATGCGCGAATATTGACTGAGGATAACGCTTTCTCACAGCTATGCAGACCAGTACGCAGGCTAATACAGAAAAAAGGCTTCGAGACCCCCACCGAGCCCCAGACTAAGCTAATCCCATTAATACTACAGGGAAAAGACGTCCTTTTAATATCAGCGACAGCCACTGGGAAAACAGAAGCCGCAGCTCTACCAGTACTCCATCAATTTCTCATGAAAGGCGGGAGACAACCCGGTATCAGCATATTATACATTACACCACTAAGAGCCCTAAACAGGGATATACTAGACAGGATGACCTACTGGGCAAATAGATTAGATATACGGCTCAGTGTAAGACACGGAGACACCAGTCAAAAGGAGCGAAACTATCAACGGAGAAGCCCACCCGATATGCTCATAACTACCCCTGAGACTCTCCAAGCTATACTACAGGGGAGAACAATAAAGAACCACCTCAAGACAGTGAGGTGGATAATAATAGACGAGATCCATGAACTAGCAGACAATAAAAGAGGCAGTCAGCTCAGTCTAGCCCTAGAGAGAGTCAAGAACATAGCTGAAGAACAACCCCAACTCATAGGCCTCAGCGCCACCATAGGCACACCTGATAAGGTTGCACGGTTCTTGGGAGGAGAAGACCGTGAAGTGGAGATTGTCCAGGTTTCAGCGTTACGGGATACAAGGTTTGAGATCGTTTATCCTAAACCCGAACCAGAGCATTATGATCTTAGCAACCGATTATTCACTCATCCAGAGGTAGCGGTACGTCTCAAAGTAATGAAAGACCTCATAGATGAACACGATACCACTCTCATATTCACGAACACCAGAAGCACCAGTGAGGCGCTCACAAGCCGATTCAACATCTGGGACACCGAGTACCCCTTGAGCATCCACCATGGATCACTTGCCAAGACCAGCAGGATCGCAACTGAGCACGGCTTGAGAAGAGGAGATATTAGAACCGTGATATGCACCAGCAGCCTTGAGCTGGGGATAGACATTGGCCGAATAGACTTAGTGATACAATATAATAGTCCTAGGCAGGTAACCAGACTACTCCAGAGGGTTGGTCGCAGCGGACACAGTATAGACCAAACCAGTAAAGGGGTTATTATCGCTATGAACAGCGATGACGCCTTAGAGAGTATGGTTATCTGTAGACGGGCACTCAAGGAAATGATGGAGCCCTTGAAGGTACCGGAGAAGCCGTATGATGTGTTGGTTAACCAGATGATAGCTGAGCTAATGCAGACTAACAGGATGTACATACTCCAGTATAGTAACCTCTTCACGAACGCCTACCCGTACCGCAACCTTACGGAGCAGGAAATAGCTGATGCAGCCAATTACATGCATGATAGGTTTCCACGCCTCGCATGGTTCAGCCCGGAGGATGAGGTTATCATCAAGCCCCGAGGCAGCCGCAAGACCATGTACAGGTACTTCTTCAACAACCTATCCATGATACCTGACGAGAAAGACTACTTGATTATAGATGTGGACGGTGATGACCCGGTTGGTATTCTTCAAGAGGCTTTCGTAGCCGAGTACGCTAAACCCGGCGTAAAGTTCACATTGAGGGGTAGAGCATGGAAGATACTCAACATCCATAATGACAAGATCTATGTGAGAGCAGAGGATGACCCAACGGGCGCCATACCTAGTTGGGTAGGGGAACAGATACCTGTACCATTTGAAGTCGCAATGGAGGTAGGTGAGATCAAGAGACTAGTCGAAGAACATCTTAAGAACGGTGAGACCCCCGACTCCGTGGCCCGAGAACTATGTCAACGCTACGCAGCTAAGCCAGAGACAATGAAGAGAGTAATCAAGGAATTGGTAGATCACCACAGGGATGGATACCTTGCCCCAACGGATAAGCGGGTAGTGGTGGAGGACTGGGATGATAATGTTATTATTCACGCTAACTTCGGCAGTCTTGCTAATAGAACTCTAGCCCGTATAGTGGGACATGTCATCAGCGAGGCTACTGGTTACCCTGTTGGGGTTCAACAGGACACATATATGATAATCACCCAGACCGTGGGAGAGGTGGATGCAAGATACGTAGCCAATAGGCTAAAGACCCTTGCTAAGAAAGATCTAACAGAGGTCATAGAGGAAGCGGTCACCAAGACAGGTCTCTTCAAGAAACGTATAATCAACGTGGCACGTAAATCAGGGGCATTGAGCAAGTTCGCCAACTTTAGTAATATTACTCTCGGTCGTTTGATGAAGAGTTTTGAGGGTACGGTTATCTACGAGGAGGCTATGAAGGATACCCTGCGGCAGGACTTGGATGTGGATACCACACTAGAGCTTCTCGGCAAGATGGCAAGAGGGGATATCGAGGTAAGTGTATTAGATACCATGGGAGAGGTGAGTCCACTGGGTCAATTAGGTGTGGACAGCATCAGCATGAAAGTAGACATAGTTCCCCCTGAGAAGATCACCAAGATAATCATCGAGTCAGCCAAGGCGAGACTGTACAACGAGACAAGGATACTCACCTGTCTAGGTAAACATGATTGGCTCCAAGAGATGCAGGTGGATGACTTCCCCGATAAGATAGCGTGTCCTATCTGTGGTAGCACAGAGATAGCGGTGCTGGACAGAACGATGGAGGAGGTAGCGGAGATGATGGCCAGAACCAAGGGTCGTTACAATTTTGATCCACCGTGGTGGTGGAAGGAAGCTGAGGATAAATCCAAGCTTGTGTCTATACATGGGCGAAGAGGCGGTATTGTGGCGGCCGCTAAAAGGGTTGAGAACGAGGCAGCGTGGGATATACTGGCTGAGACTGAGGGAGAAAACGATGAGTTCTTTGAGCGAATCGTTGAGGCTGAAAGGGAGGCATTGAAGAAACGATTCATGTAGCAACCTGTAATCAGAAAAAATGTCTCATTTTCACGTATTAGTATGATTCCAGTAGTTCATCAAAATCCTTTAGTCTATACCCTGTTCTCTCAGTGAGGAAGTCATGAACCTTGATGTAGTGTGTTCGTGAATTCCTCATCATCTCCAGTGCTTTTGGTTTCAAGCCATGCTCACTGCCCCCAGATGTAACAGATACTAGGTCTGTTATTCTGCGAGTGGCTGCGAGGACCTCGAAATATTCGATATAATCTGTTTTTCCATTTAGCTGGTTATAGATCTTTATTATTGGTGCTCGGAACATTGGGTCACTAAATGTTGTGTACAGTAGGATAGTCCACGCTAGATCGAGTCTCGGGTCACATATTCCTGCGGCTCCCCAGTCGATGACATAGGGGTTATCATCCTTGTCCAGAATCACGTTCATGCCATGGTAATCGTTGTGACATAAAGCGTAGTTATCTGAGTCTATTGGCATATTTTTTCTCAACCAGTCAATTACAGGGCTCAGCCATGGTGCGTGTGCTTTACTGATCACATCAAACTTTTCTACTAAGCGTTCAATAGAGATTATTGATAAGTTTGGTAGGTTACTGAACTGAGAGATATCCAGTTTATGTAGATCAACTAAGAGGCGAATTAGGTGGGTAATCTCCTCCTTAGACCCCTTATGATAAGACGCTTCAAAGGTCTGCCCCATAACTTGTTCCATTATGATGAAAGGTTTCCCAATTATCTCAGCACTGGTGTCTAAGTGGTACACAGAGGGCACAGGATACCCCACTTCACCCAGTTTCTTCATCAGGTTATATTCTTTAACCGCTTTCTCGTCAGCATGGTCTCCTGAAAAAATCCTTAGAACTAGATTTCGCTTTTCACCACATCCATTTGATCTGAAAGTGAATAGCTCGGTCTCCCAGCCTAGGTTCACTTCCTCAAGATCCAGAACAAAGTGTTTCACGCCGGTCTTAGTCTCAAGGTAGGCTTCAAGGATTTGAGTCAGGCTGTTTCTATCCATAATATCTCTAGTAGCTTATCGGTAATTAAGATAAACTCATGATAATTAATCACAAGATGTGAGTATATGAGACTCTTTCTAGTTGTCCATTACTTTGTGATTAATATTCATGGTAACCCATATAGGTCCTAGTAGTGTTTTTCTGTACCATGAAACAGATAGGTATGCTTACCATCGGGCAGAGCCCACGGGATGATCTGATACCTGGACTCATGGAGATACTAGGAGATGATTATACGATCGTTGAGGCTGGAGCACTAGATGATCTCACTTACGAGGATGTTCAAAAGATAGATCTCAACCCCGAGCACTATATACTGGTCAGCAGAATGCGGGATGGAAGAGAGATCAAGATCACCAAGAAATACGTGGTTCCACGGATGCAGAAACAACTTGATAAGATCGAGGAGCAAGGAGTAAGACTCACCGTGGTTATGTGCACGGGGAAGTTCCCCCAGTTCCAATCCAAGGGTCTCGTAGTAACACCCAGCGAGATACTAAAAGGAGTCATCGAGGGTAGCCTCAAAGAAGGGAAACTAGCAGTAGTCTACCCGACAGAGGAACAGATACCTTACGCTGAAAGAGACTTTGGAAGAGAAAAGGTGGAGCTTTACGCTGACTCGGTTTCTCCATATGAGCCAGAAGACGTTGAGAGTCTAATTAAAAGACTAGGAGAGGAGGCTCCTGATCTAGTCTTCTTGAATTGTTTCGGGTTTCCCACTGAGTTAAAACATAAAATCGTAGAGGCAACGGGCAAACCCACGGTACACAGTAGCTCACTAGTAGCAAGGGTGCTGAAAGAACTAGTCTAATTTATTCAGTTTCTTCATCCCAGAAGAGTTGATCACCGGGTATATACGATTCCTCATCTTCTTCCTCGGTGGAGCCGTTTCTTCTTTTCGGTTTCTTAGGTAATATACGATCATCCTTCAATCCATTAGCCACTAAGTATCTCTCAGCGCTCTGTTTCCGGCTTGCCCTTGGTTTAAAGTTCTTCACATATTGGAACATGTTTTCCATCTCCCTAATATACTTAACATGCTCCCCGCCCTGGAATATCTTGACAACGAACCAGCCGTCCTTCTTCAATAATTTATCACATAGTCTAAGTGCTATCCGTGCCAGATGTATCTGCCTGTACTGGTCTACCTCCCATTCACCAATAACATTGGGAGCCATATCAGACAAGATAACATCAGCTTTACCGTCAAAAAAGTTGAGAATCTCCTGTTGAACCTCCTCATCCCGTACATCACCTTCCAGAGTTAAGACGTTATCATATGGTAGACGATCAATAGGGTTAAGGTCAACACCTAACACCAAACCATTATCATCATAGACGTACTCGCTGGCTACCTGCAGCCATCCACCGGGGGCTGCTCCAAGATCCAGAACATATTTCGCGTTATCAAATATCCTGAACTTTTTCTGGATCTGTTTTAGTTTATAGGATGCCCTTGATCTATAGCCTTCCTCTTTAGCTTTGTTATAGTAGTGCTCATCTTTTCGTTCATGCATCCAGCGACTAGACATATCACGGGCAATACTCTTCGGAACTTTATGAAGGTTGCTAGAAAAGAGGTTATACCTTATTTACCGCCACTTAGATTTCATCATATTCTGTGATAAAGAATGAGTAAGACGAAAGAAAACTTGAAAGAAGCCTTCGCAGGTGAGAGCCAAGCCAATAGGAAATACCTTGCTTTCGCTAAACGAGCGGAAAATGAGGGGTATCCACAGATCGCAAAACTATTCAAGGCAGCAGCCGAAGCCGAGACAGTCCACGCTCACAACCATCTACGGATAATGGGGGGTATAAACAGCACCAAGGAAAACATACAGGAAGCCATCAAAGGTGAGACGTATGAGTTCAAGACCATGTACCCGGAGTTTCTTGATGTTGCAGCAGAGGAAGGAGAGAATCAGGCGTCTTGGAGTTTTAACATAGCAAACGAGGTTGAGAAGATTCATGCTGGTCTCTACAAGAAAGCTGCAGAAGCCCTTGAGAAAGACACTGATCTTAGGGAAACAGAGTACTATGTTTGCAGTGTATGCGGCAACACGGTTGAGAATAAGGTACCTGATAAATGCCCCATCTGTAACGCTGGAGCCAAGGCGTTCAAAAAGGTAGAGTAACACATTTCCACTATTTTTTAAACTGGTTGAATATTTCCGTTAATTCATTTATCGTTGCATCTGTCTTTATCCCACGTGGATCATAGTGAACCCTCGTCACCCGATGCCCCCTTGATCTTATAGCCTCAATTACTCGATCGGTGGCTATGGAGGGTACACCAACCTTTCTACAGAGGGAATCAATAACATAGAACCCAACAGGATAACCATGCTCAGAATTTACTAGTCTTAATATCTCTTCAGTCTTTGAGCTCTTCAAATAGGGTAGTTTCTCAAGGTCATTCAGCATAGCCTTTGTGTATTCTGGGCTAGATAATTCACCCAGCCACATGGGTCCACCTACCATCATGGTTTCCCCGCAGTTACACATATCTTTACAGTTATCCTCTGAAGTCTCATATCTTAGACAGCTGGAACAATACTTGATGTACCCCAATTGCTTGAGTTTACGGTCTGCTCTCCTAGCCCCCCGGTCAATCCTATAATAGGCTCTTATGTAGTGATCAGAGTAATAACTGAAGACCGGTGTTGCCCCATACTCGTAGACGGCTGCGTGCCTAACCATGGTACCCGACATTATCCGTAAAGCGGACTCGTGACAGAAATCCCCATGCAGGGGCCAACCACCATATTTTCTAAAACAGGCACGTTTATTTACGCCGCATAGGGGGGCCATATCAGTAGCGGTTAACGCGATTACTCCATGGTTTTTTGTTGCCATTATGGTCGCGTCTATGAAGGGGGCAGGTGTCCCGTAGGGATCTATATCAATGTAATCGAATCTCCCACGGGGATAACTATGAAGAGATAGGAGAAGACTAGCATCTAGTTCTCGTAGACTTGCCTTGCCGGTTAAATTGTTTATTCGAAGGTTCTCACGAGCTAGCCGTAGAGCTGAGGGGTTAAGATCACCTAGAACTAAGCTATCAATGGGATGAGCCTCAAGGAGAAACCTTACCCCCCTTACCCCGCACCCTGTCATCGGTTCACATACAGTAACAGGGTGATTGGTTTGTCTTTGGTAAGCCCTGATGACAAGCATCGCTGTATCCCTATTGGTCCTCATAACTGGGTTATAGAATACTGGTGCTTCGCTTCTAAGATGTTGAACCGGTTCCCCCGACTCTTTATCCAGCTCAGGTACAAGTAAACTGGCTTTCCCCTCTTTGACAGTCTTAGTCGGGTAACCTAGTTTCATAGCGTTGAAAAATAGGTTAGGTTATTTCAGGATTGCGTCTACGTCTACTTCAATCTCCCCACAGAGAGTTAATATTCCACTCCAAGTGGTGTCTGGTATCTCAATACCCTCCCTTAACCGGCATTCCTTGGTTTCTGCTTCAGGCATACCTGGAACCATCACTCGTTCCCCTCCCATAGCTGGTAGGTTTTTCACCTTCTCAAGCAAGGAATCAGTGTTTGTCATAAATTCATTCAACCCTATGAAGGCTTCAGGGTTCACTGCCATCATAAATACTCCGTTAGGGGAGGGAGGTTCATCATTCCCAGATGGACCGATACGGGAACCAGTTAAGACGGCGCCCAGCAGCTCTGAAACCATTTGAAGCCCGTACCCCTTATACTCGCCGAAGGGTAGTAACCAACCCCCTTGCTGCAATACGTTTGGATCATCATTTACCCTACCATACTTGTCACGGGTCCAGTGTTCAGGAATCTTCGCCCCTTTTGCGCTCGCCACACTCAGCTTTCCCGCAGCAACGACGCTGGTGGCGTAGTCCACTAGGAAAGGCGTGTCTCCGCCTGTTGGCACCGATGCGCTGTAAGGATTGGTTCCAAAGGTCTTGCCCAAGCCGTTGTACACTGATACTATGGGGTGCCCGACGTTCACATAGAATGTTGATATTATCCCCTGTTTAGCCGCCCAATCTGTATAATATCCGATCCTGCCAATATGGTTACAGTTAAACGCGCCAACAGCTGCGACCATGTTCTCCTTGGCTTTCTCAACAGCGGTCTCCACCAGTTTCTTAGCCGTGATCTGGCCAAAACCCCAGTTACCATCAATGTAAGCAGTGCCCCGAGTCTCTTTCACTATCTCTGGATCAGCATCAACCTTGATGTACCCTTCCTTGATCCTGTCACTGTACCTTGTGTAGTAGTGGACCCCGTGGCTGTCATGACCCGTAAGGTTGGCTTCCACCAAGGTTTCAACTAGAAAGGTGGCTCTTTCAAGGCTTGCACCCTGTTTAGTGAATATCTCAATACCTAGTTCTGCTAATCTATCAGCTGGGACTTTAATCATAAAGAAAGAACGAGAGTATATGGATAAAAAATATGGGATTATATTTTCTCGGCGATACCATCAAGGAAGCTCTTGATGTCTTCCTCTTCGATGCCATAGTGGGTTACCAGTCTTGTTCCGGTTCCACGTCCTCGGCTCTTCCAGCCAATATCCTCGCATGCCTTATTCCAGTCCTCGGCTCTCCAGCCTATAGGACCGAAATCCACATAGACCATGTTGGTTTGAACATCATTAACTACGTTGATTCCCAGTTTGCTCAAGCCGTCAGCCAGTAATTTGGCGTTCTTGTGGTCCTCCTCTAGTCTATCCACCATCTGGGTTAAGGCAACATAGCCAGGGGCTGCAATGATACCTGCTTGTCTCATTCCACCTCCCAACATCTTTCGGTATTTTCTTGCCCTTTTCATGATGTCCTCGGGTCCAACTACTAGTGATCCTACTGGGGCAGCTAATCCTTTACTTAGACATAACTGGAGGGTATCAGCGTACTGGGCTAACTCTTTAACGTCTATATCAAGAGCCACCGAGGCGTTGAATATCCTTGCACCGTCAAGGTGGACGCCTAAATTATTCTCTTTGGCCACTTCCCAGTTAGATTTCATCTGTTCTGGGGTCAGAGCGATTCCACCGGCACTGTTGTGGGTGTTCTCGATGCAGAGCAGGCTTGTCGGCGGGTAATGGATGTTATCGGCTCTTATGGATGCCCTGATATCCTCCGGGTCCATGTATCCTTTCTCTCCCTTAACTGTCCTAGCCATTAACTGACCCATTACAGCCAGTCCACCGACCTCATTCACATAGATATGGCTGCTTTCCTCCAGTATTATCTCGTCACCCCTCTGGGTGTGAGCAAGTACAGAGACAGCGTTACCCATGGTGCCGCTGGTAACGAATAATGCGGCTTCCTTGCCGAATATCTCACATGCTGTTTCCTCAAGCTTGTTTACTGATGGGTCATCACCGTATACATCGTCGCCTACTGGTGCCTTATAGGCTGCTTCCCTCATCTCGGGGCTTGGCTTGGTGACTGTATCGCTTCTAAAATCTAGGTTCTTCTCAACCAAATTTATCAAGAGAATGAATGTGTATACCTTGCTTAAGGCATTTTTCGCAACCAGAGAGGTTAATATCAAATATGGATTAGAAAGAAGCGCGTTATCTGGTACGTGAAGCCTGTTTATAGCTCATATCTATGTGCTTATTAGCGTCCTGGAACAGGGGTGACCCGTGACCAGGAAGCATTATTTCCACATCAAGCTCAGATAACTTTTTTAGAGAACCTATCATGGTCTCCAGACTACCGCTCTCCCCATCATATCTACCATAGTTACCCTCCGGGAAAACGGTGTCTCCACTGAAGAGGACCTTCTTCTCAGCGTTGTATAAACACATGCTGCCTTTGGTGTGCCCCGGGGTCCAGTAAACACTTAACGATCCCAGAGGAGTATCAATACTATCGCCCTCAGATACCTTTACCAAGGCGTCTCCTAGGCTGGATGCTATATACTTGGTGTCTTCTTCATGGATAAAGACATCTGGATCAGTACGCTCAAGGATCAAATATGTTCCCATAGCGTGATCATGATGAGCGTGAGTAAGTATAACTTGTTCAATATCAACGGGTTTAATCCCCAGTTCATCTAGTTGCGGGAATATAGGGTTAGCCCTGTTACCGACACCGGTATCAACCAGCGTAACCTCTTTTTTACCGATAACATAGATATTACTGCATAAACCCTCACCGACAATCAAAGCCACATCTCTTAACTTGGGGCTGTATTCTTCCAGATTATATATCTGAGGCATAACTATCGTGAAGATTCTTGAGGTATAAGTTAAAAACCTGATCTAATCCTTTAGCAACTTGACGTTTAGTAATAAGAATCCATCCTCGTACGCGGATTCCACAGAGTCTATTACGTAGTCATCCGGGATACTGTATCTTTTATTGAATTTCTTATCTTTCTGGCTACGTAACACCAACTCATCAAAGTTATCTTCTATATATATGGTGTCTCTAAGCCGGTCAGGGATCTCAGTTGTGATAATATACTCAACGGTCTCAGTGATGTTACTGCTTCCGCCCCGGCTCTCCTGCAACGTATATACGCCCTCATCCCATGAATAAGAACTGCTCCTCTTCAGACTCAAGTAGAAGGGAAAAAGAGAGGTTACAGCGAACATGCTGAAAAACATGAGACTCATTAAGACAGCTGTTACACTATTAACATTCTCGAAAACCAGCGGGAAAACTACTATCCTGGCGCCTGTTAAGGGTATGAAGGCGAAGGATGCGATGAATAAACCCACCATGACCAGTAGGGAGCCCCCCACCAAGTAAAGTATCTTGGTCTCATCCGAGGCCTTCCTGTAATATTTAGCACTGCATTTTACGCAGCAATCATTATCAGGGTCGTAACAATGCTCGCAGATGAAGGCTCCACATTTACTACATAATATATCGACGTTTGATCTTCCGCAGATTTCACATTTCCTATCCATTTAATACTCCTCCAAGAATATCTGGATAAAACGACTTTGTCGCAAGATAGACAATTAATACAGTTGAGATCATTAAAGCCACAAGGATCCATTTTCTATTCCCATCAATCATGATGGGAACTGATCCAATGTATTTAATCTCGCCATTATCCTCAGCCATCTCACGTGGGCTCGCTCTCAGGGATTTGTAGATTAGTATTGCTCCAGCTAATGCCATTAACAACCCTATAATCAATAAGCCGCTGGAGACATCCATTTAATTCCTCTCCCTATTGGCTAGTTACCAAGTTTTAAACCCTTGCTTAGACGGTCCAGAGGGCGGCTTTCCCCATGTATTCGTTTACCTCCCATTCACGGATACTAGTGTTATCCACATCAATGACGTATATGCTATGAAGCCGAGCGTTCCTAATCTCCTCCAGGCTCACGGGGGGGTTAGAGTAATACATGTCACAGAGTGACTTTATGTAAGCTACCTCTTCAGGTGTCCTGAATCTAGGAGGCTTTACGAGGCTGGGCGGTATCTGCATAATATAGTAGGGAGTTGCGGCTAGGATGAATTTGTTGGCGTATGCGCTGTAGCGTGTTATCTTGCTTGCGATCCTAGCTTTTAGGTAGGTTAATGGGTCCAGGGCGTGATCGGGTGGCACGAAGCCGGTCTCCACCTCTACTATGAGGCTCCCGTATCCTTTCTGGGCGTAGACATCTGTACTGAGGCTGGTTAACTCGTGCTCCAAGTCTACTTTGAACCCGTTTTTAATCAGATACTTGGCGCATATTAACTCCATCACAGTGTGATTGATCTTGACCAAACGTTTCTCGTGTTTCAGCAATAGATCTTCTCGTAATTCCAGTATTTTTTCGTACTCGGAGGGGGAGAGCTCTTCTTCGAATTTTGCTATAACCGCGTCGACGTCCTGAGTGAATTTATCTTCTAATGTGTACGCCCCCTAGGCTAACTTCCCATTTCGTATTTATCTCTTATAAATCCACCCAGAAAAAAAAGAGTTCTTTCCATGGTCGGGGATAACCAGAATAATCCTTTGCATAGAGGGCGTCAAACATTAAATGTATGTAGGTGGATTAATTTGCGGTTCCTATGCCAGATAAGAATGTTTGGGAAATATTTAGTAAAGAGACACCGAAAGTAGCTGAAGCATGGATAAAGATGGCTGAGGCTATCAACGTTGATGGAGTACTGGATCAAAAAACCGTATTTCTGTTGAGAATAGCGATATACAGTACAACCAGGGATCCTGTCGCGTTACGTCACTTTATAGGCGAGGCATTCAAGGCAGGGATCTCAAAGAAGGAGATTCAGGCAGCAGCATTGATGCCTTGGTGTAATGGAGTAACCATCAGTGAGTTGGCTATTCCCCTCATCAATGAAGTCGAGGAAAAACTCTAAAACCATTTCTTTAATCCAATTTTTTCTATAAAATCAAAGCTTTCAACTTTATATAGGTGGCTCTCGCAGTGACAGTCACTACACCCGAAGTGTGGGATGGGCTCACCTTGCTCGGATACTGTTTCTGCAATACTGCACTCCAACTGCTCAAAGGTTTCAAGGATATAGATCTCTCTTAGCTGCACAGTGTCTTCTCTGAGAAAGTAGTCAATATGCCAGTGAGTAACATTATGCTCCCCTAGACTCACTTTAAGGTGGCGCTGTAATCGTGGTATAAGGCTGTTAAGGGCTGAACCCACATAGATATAGCGGCCCTCCTCGAATAATATCTCGCCAAGTGCGCCTATCATGATACACTGATCTTCACGGTTCTCTATGCCTAGACAGT